>CAIWVP010000047.1 GCA_903916195.1 uncultured Verrucomicrobiota bacterium
CCGGTGGCGACGATGCCCAAGGGCTGGAGACCTATTGCCTGACGCCGGCCGGCGCCAGCTCCACCAACGACCGCGGCCAGCACAGCGGCGGCCCGCACCCGGGCAACCGGTACGACCGCGAGAACATCAACCTCGCCCACCTCATCCACCGTTCCATCCTCGGCCAACTCGACCTCGAGGACCGCGGGGTCCGCCACTCGCGCTTCAAGGAGATCACCTTGGCGACGATGCCCGCGGCCTATCTGGAGGGCGGCTTCATGAGCAGCCGCGAGGACGCCAGGAAAATCTACAGCGAGGCCGGTCGCGTCCGCTACGCGGGCGCCATCGTGGACGGCGTGCTCGCCTACAAGCGCCTTGTCGAACGCGGCCAACCGGAGTGAACAACGGCAGCTTGCGCGCCGCCGGATCCGCAGCACTCTCATCGCCTCATGAGCATCGCCACCCGCACCGGAGACGCCGGCCACACCGGCCTGATGTACAACCGCCGCGTCGCCAAGTCCCATCCTCGCGTGGAGGCCTATGGCAGCGTGGACGAGCTCAACGCCGCCCTCGGCCTCGCCCGCGCACATTCGGAGGTCCCGTTCGTCCGCGACAACCTGCTGCTCGTGCAGCACGACCTGGTCACGCTCATGGGCGAGCTGGCGACCGGCGTCGAGGACCTGCCGCGCTATGTGAAGGACGGCTTCGGGCTGGTCACGCCGGAGCTCACCGCCAAGCTCGACCGCTGGGTCGCGGAGATCGAGGCGCAGAGCATCTCGTTCAAGGGTTGGGCCACCCCGGGCGCGACGGTCTGCTCCGCGGCGCTCGATGTCGCGCGGACGACCTGTCGTCGGGCGGAACGCCGCGTCGTCGTCATCCACGAGGCCGGCCAACTGGAGAACCCGGAGGTCATCATCTATCTCAACCGCCTGAGCGACCTGCTCTGGCTGCTCGCCCGGTGGGTGGAGACCCACGCAGCCGGCAAGTGAAGCCGCGGCCCTGACATCACGGACTCGTCCGCGCGAAGCATCCGAGTCAACCTGACACCGACATGGCGGAACCGACCGACCCCGCGCCCGAAAGATTCTTCGGGCAGCTCACCGACCGTTTCGTCTTCGTCGAAGTGGTCTTCCTTCGGCGAGGCGACGCTTTCGTGTTGCGCCACGTCGCCGACACCGATGCCGAAGCGGGCTCGTTGACGGAGATCGATGTCGCCGGCCTGCGCGCTCTGGCGCAGACGACCTGCGACGGCGCGTTCCGTCCGAACAAGGCTGCGCCGAACCTGCGCCGCGGTTGGCAGAGCGAGGTATCGGATCCGGCACGGCTGGAGGCCGCGCTCCGTCATCTGTATCCTGGGGGGCTGGCCGACTGGGCCGCGGCGCGCACGGGCTCTCTGCCGGTGACGCACTACCGCGAGACCGCCGCGCGCCAGACCGGGCTCTACCGGATCACCCAGATCTTGCCCGACGCCTTGGCAGCAAAGGCCACCCGCGCCTGTTGTGACGCGGGTTCCTGCCTGCGTCGACGGCTCTGGACGGCACCTGGTGCGGAGGCCGATCCGGAGGCCGCGAAATCGGTCCTGCCCTGCCTGGAGCCCTGCGCGCTCCTGCTCGACCTCGCACGCCGCGCGATGAAGCTGGAACAGGGTCCGAAGGCCGGTCTCCAGGTCGCTGAAGACGACGTGCCCGTCTTGGTCCACGCGTTGAGGACCGCGCTCGCCCATGCCGATCTGGAGGGCCGCGAAGGCGACACGGGCTCGCCCTCGAACCCGCGGCGGCTGCGGCTTCTCTTGGAGAAACTGGGACCGCTGATGCCCGCGGCCCCGGCCGTCGAGGCGGCGACCTGACCGGCGGGACTCAGGGCATCACCGGTGCGGCGGCCGTCTTCTTGGCGTCGCCTTTCACCTTCTCGGTGTAGGTGATGACGCCGGCGCCCAGGATGATGAGCAGCACGCCGCACCAGCGCAGGCCGCTGACGTGCTCGTGGAGGAACAGCTTCGCCGCCAGCGTCGTCAGCACGAAGCTCAGCGCGGTGAGGGGCCAGATGAAGCTGACGTCGCCGTGCGACATGAGGAACAGCAGGCAGCCGAAGAACCCCGCCTCGAACGCCACTCCGAGCAGGATGTTCCGGTTGGTCGCTCCGCGGCCGACCAACCGCAGGAGCTCGCCGAGATCGACCTGCGCCATGTCGCCGATCTCCTTGATGCCCTTGCTCAAGAGGACGACCCCGACCGCTTCCATCAGCAGCCCGAAGCAGAGCACGGTGAGCAAGCGGATCATAGGTCGGAATAGCGGATGAGCTCGATGCCTCGCTGGCGGATGAGTTCCCGCACCTTCGGGCTGACGAGGGCCTCGAGCTCGTGGGCGTGCTCGTCCTCGTCAGGATGGCAGAAGATCTCGAAGGTGCCCGGGAAAAGGTTCTCGATCAGGCGCAGGAGGTACTTCTCGTCCATCCGACCGTTCTGGAGCAGGCCGAAGGTCAGGTCGGCGTGCTTGATGCCGCGGCGGGCCAGCGCAGGCGCGACGCCCGACGAGAGCTTGTCGAAGATGAACGCGTGGCTGGCCCGGTAGAAATAATGCCCGCCCGCGAGACGGAGATTGATCATCAGCGGCTCGCGCGTGAGACGCATCGCCCGGATGCCCCATGCGCGATGGTGTTTCTTGATATGATCGAAGACCACCGGGTGGAGGTGGAAGTGCAGATGCCCGTTCAGGTGGTCCAACGCCAGGCCCGCGGTCCGGAACTCGCGGAACTGGGCGTCGATCTCCTGCTTGAGGTAGAGGTGCAGGTCGCGGTTGAAGTAGTAGCGGAGCCCGGCGCGGACCGGCCGGTCGTCGAACTGGAACCGTTGGTCGACGACGCCGATGATCTCGCTGGGTTTGAGCGTGGAGCGGCCGTTGACGAGGGTGAGATGGAGGCCGACCGCGAGCGAAGGGTTCTCCTTGGCGAGCGCCACCGCGTTGTTCGCGGCGTCGCCGTTCACCATCAGGCTGGCCGACGCCAAGATGCCCTCGCGATGGGCCCTCACGATGGCACGGTTGGCCCCGTGAGAGATGCCGAAGTCATCGGCATTCACGATCAGGCGGATCCGGGGGGCGAACGGTTCAGGCGCCATACGCGGCGAACGGGATCCCCGTCTTCACCCGGCACCACGCCAGGAAGACCAGGGCCAGTTTATGACCTTTGCCGAGGCGGACCGGCTCGTCGCCGAGCACCGGGAACCGCCTCTTCTCGATACGGCGGAGCAACCGCCAATAGACGGTGCCCATCAGCTCCGCGGCGACCATCGACTGGCGGTCCGCCGGCGGGAGCAGCGCGCGCGCGCGGGCGTAGAACTCGCGGGCCCGGCCGGCAAGGCTGGCGGCCAGCGCCTCGAACCTTTCCGACGAGCGCCGCGCGAGGATCTCCTCCTCGGTGACGCCGAAGCGGGAAAGCTCCGACCGCGGCACATAGATCCGGCCGCGCGCGGCGTCCTCGCCGATGTCGCGGAGGATGTTGGTCAACTGGAGCGCCTTGCCCAAGGCGTCCGCGTACTCGCGGCAACGGGGATCGGTGTAGCCAAAGATCTCGATGCTCAGCAGACCGACGACCGAGGCGACCCGGTAGCAATAGCCCTCGAGGGCGGACGGATCCGCATAGCGGTCCTGGTCGAGGTCCATCTCAACGCCCTTGACCAACTCGGCGAAGAGATGGAACGGCAGCTTGTGTTCGATGATGAAGGGCTGGAGCTCCCGGTTGACCTGGAACTCCGGCGCGCCGCCTTCGCAGGCCTTGCGGATGTCCTCCCGCCATGCGGCGAGCTGCTCGCGTCGCTTCGCCAACGGCACGGAATCCTCGTCCGCGACGTCGTCGACCTCGCGGCAGAACGCATAGAGGGCGCTCATCGCGGCCCGCTTCCGCGGCGGGAGGAGCACGAAGGCGAGCGCCAAGTTCGAGGCGCTCTTCCGCGTGATCTGGTCGCAGGTCTCGGTGCTCACAGCGGCGGTCGCAGTTGGTCGCCGGCCCCGAGGGGCGGAAGTCCACCGGTCTCCGAAAGGGTCGGGTTGCGGGGCCGATGCGTCTCACGACGACGGCGGCGACGGCCGGATTCCTTGCCGCCCCCACCGTCGGTCTGCGGCTTCGGCGCCGCGGCCTTCTTCTCGAGCAGACGACCGCGTTCGCGTCGCCGGGCCGGTTTGCGGAGAAACACCGCCCAGAGCAGCAGGACCGCCAACACGACCAGCGCGACGGCGATCACCGGCAACGCGCCGCCCAAGGTATGGCGCGCACCGGCATCCAGCCCGGTCGGCAACTGGATGTCGGACGCGACCGCCGACAGGATCGGGATGTCCCCCACGAAAGGCATGCTGGCGCGGAGCTTGCGGCTCACTCCGCTTCGTCGTCAACGCCGCCGTCCACTTGGAGGCTCAACCGGCTCATCCGATACCGGAGGGCATGGCGCGACAGGTCGAGCTGGGCGGCCGCCTTGGTCAGGTTGCCGCCGCTCCGGTTGATGGCCGCCAGGATCAGCTCCCGCTCGAACTGGACCAAGGATTCGCTCAGGGCACCGGTCGACCCGCCGCCCGCTCCGGCCGCCGGGCCATCGCCCTGACGCAGCCGGGATTCGACCTCGAAATCGGGCAGGCTCGCCGGACGGATCTCGTCGGTGGTCTCGAGGATCACCGCGCGCTCAAGCACGTTCCGCAGCTCGCGGACGTTGCCCGGCCACGAATGGACGAGCAGCGCCGACTTGGCCGCCTCGCTGATCCCCTTGATGTTCCGCCCGAGCCGAAAGCAGAAGTGTCGCAGGAAATGGAGAGCCAGAAGCGGGATGTCCGAGGTCCGCTCGCGCAACGGCGACGGGCGGAACTGCATCACGTTCAGCCGGTGGAAGAGGTCCTCGCGGAACTCGTTCTTCCGGATGGCGTCCACGATGTTGCGGTTCGTGGCGGCGATGAGGCGGACGTTGACCCGCAGCTCCTGCGTCCCGCCGACGCGCGTGAACGAGCCGTCCTCGAGGAAACGGAGCAGCTTCGCCTGCAACGGGCGGCTCATGTCGCCGATCTCGTCGAGGAAGATCGTGCCCCCGTCGGCCTCCTCGACATGGCCGCGCTTGGTGCGGTGCGCCCCGGTGAACGCGCCCTTCTCGTAGCCGAAGAGCTCGCTCTCCAGCAGCGTCTCGGGGATCGCGGCGCAGTTGAGGCGCACATAGGTCTGGCCCGCGCGGCGGCTGAGCGAGTGGACCGCCCCGGCGATCAGCTCCTTGCCCGTGCCGCTCTCACCGAGGATCAGCACCGTGGCATCCGTCGGCGCGACGGTCTGGATGAGCTGGCGGAGCTCGCGCATCTTGGGCGACTCCCCGATGAGATGCTCCAACCGGTAGGCCTCGCCGGCCCGGGCCTTGAGCGCAGCGTTCTCGGCAAGCAGCTGGTGCCGCTCGGCGCAGCGGGCGACGGCGTGGCTGAGCTCGTCAGGATCGAACGGTTTTGCCAGGTAGTCGATCGCGCCGTTCTTGATCGCCTCGACGGCCAGTTTCGCCGTGGCATAGGCGGTCATCATCAGGATGGGCAGGCCGGGCTTCTTCTTCGCCGCCTCCTTGAGGAACTCGTAGCCGCTCATGCCGCCGAGCCGGGCATCGGTGATGACCATGAAGAGGTCCTCGTCGCCGAGGATCTTCAACGCAGCTTCTGCCGAGTCCGCCAAACGGACCTCGTACCCTTTTCCTATAAGGGTGGTCTCGAGCGTCAGGCGCATGTTCTTCTCGTCATCCACGACGAGCAGCGGGGGAAGTTTCATTTTCGGATGCGCATCAACGATCGGGCGGGCAGCTTGACGGTGAAGGTGGTGCCTTTGCCAAGCTCGGATTCCACGGACACGGTGCCGCCGTAGATCTCGGTGTTGTGCCTCACGATGGCGAGGCCGAGTCCGGTGCCTTTCTCCTTGGTCGTGAAGTAGGGCTCGAAGAGCTTCTCGATCTGGTCCGGGCAGATCCCCGGGCCGGTGTCGCGCACGGTGACGACGACCGAGTAGTCCTCGCCGCCACGCGCCGTCAGGAAGACCTCTCCCTTGCCGGCCATCGCCTCGCGCGAATTGGTGAGCAGATTGGCGAAGACCTCGGAGAAATGCCCGCGCTGGCCGAGCAGCGGCGGCAGCCCCATCGCATAGTCGCGGTGGACCTTGATGTCGAAGGCCGCTCCCGCCGGCAACACCTGGGCCACGGCGCGGTCGAGCTCGTCCGGGATGTCCACGCGCTCGACCTTGCCCTCGGCGAGCTTCGCGTAGCCCATCAGCTCCGTGATGATGCGGTCGGAACGCTCCACCTCCTCGCGGATGATGGCGATCTGCTGGGTGATGGTCTTCCCTTCTTTGACGGTCCGCTGAAGGTTGTAGGCGGCGTTGTTGATGATCCCCAGCGGGTTCTTGAGCTGGTGGGCGATCTCCGCTGCCAACCGCCCCGCGGCCTCGAGCTGATGCTGCTTGATCTCGAACTCCTGGGCCTCGTGTTCCTTCTGCCGTTGGCGGTCGGCCAGCATCTGGATCCCGTAGCAGCAGGCCGTCATCAGCAACAAGAGCAGCACCCGCAACAAGAGCGGCTCGGCGGGCACCTCCGGCCGGATCTCCCGCCACGCGTCGCCCAGGCCGCCGCGGCCGATCGAGCTGACGACCTGGAGCTCCGTCCGCTCAAAACCAACGTCCAGCACGCCCGCGATGACGTAGCTGACGGTGATGAGGAGGTTGACGACGATCTGGACGTCCGCGTGGGGGATGATCGCGGCGTTCCGGACGATGAGTCCGAGGAAGACGTAGTAGAGGGCGCTGTCGAACCCGCCCGTCACGAGCGTCAGCGCGGCGAGGACGACGCCATCGAGGATGGCCGTGCTGTACACGACCCGTTCCAACAACCGCGGCGAGATCTCGTCCATGCCCCAGAGCATGATGCCGGCGCCGACGTTCAACGGGAGGTAGAGCAGATAGAAGTTCCGCAGCGCGTTCAACAGGTCCTCGCGCGGCGCCGTCGGCTCCACGAACCAACGGGCGAAGAAGAAGTAGTAGAACAGCAGGGGCAGGATCACCAACTTGACCGGCAAGACGACACCGCGCTCGACGAACCGGACCCGTTTCAGGAACACCGCCTCGTCCGGCGGTGGAGCGTCGGCCAAGCGACGCCACCGTCCCAACGTCTGTCGGAACGACGTCCAAGCCTCGGCAGAAGAGATCACGGCCATATCAGGCAGGTTCCGTGCCGCGGCTCAGGCCAAAAGCTCCAGCGCCCGCGCGGCGATCAGGTCGACCGGCCAGAGCCGCCCGACGCCTTCATAACCGCACGAGAGCATGCCCGCCTCCGGGCCGATGAACCCGGCTCCGCGCGCCTTCAACGTCGCCACGTGACCTTGGGTGGCGGGGTGCAGCCACATCTTGCCGTTCATGGCCGGCGCGATGAGAACCTTGGAGCGCGGCTCCAACGCCAAGGCGATGCAAGACAACGCGTCGTCGGCCAGTCCCAGCGCGAGCTTTGCCAAGGTGTTCGCCGTCGCCGGGGCGATGAGCAGGAGGTCGGCCTCGTCGGCGAGCCGGATATGCGCCGGCTTCCATCCGTCCTCCTCGTCGTAGAGGTCCGTGACCACGGGGTTGCGGGAGAGCGTCTTGAAGGCGAGCGTCGTCACGAAACGCTGTGCGTCCGCCGTGAGCACCACCCGCACGCTCGCGCCGGATCTCGTCAACAAGCTCGCGAGGTCGATGGCCTTGTGCGCCGCGATCGATCCGGTGACGCCGAGGACGATGTTCTTGCTGCCGCTCATGCTGTGGACCCAACCACAACCGGCCCTAGAAAGACACAGCTGCCTTCGCGGGTCCGGCCGGACACGGATGCCGCGGCCATCCGCGACCGTTCACGCCGCCAGCTCGAACCGCGCCCGCGACCGGCGCAACCGCTCGGCGTCGTGGATCGCCTGCATCCGGCGCGAATCGTCCGCCCGCGCGCCGCTCACGACGAGGTAGTCGAACTCCGTCCAACGGGCCGCCTCGGCGCGGGCCTCCGCGAGCCTCCGCAGCACCACTTCTTCAGCGTCGGCGCCCCTGCCCCGCAGCCGCGATTCCAGTTCGGCCAGCGTCGGCGGCGTGAGGAAGACCGTGACCAGCGCGCCCGAAAGCACCGGATCCGATGTCGCGACCTTGCGGACCGACGCAGCGCCCTGGACGTCGATGTTCAACAGCACGTCGTTCCCGGCGGCGAGCAGGTCGAGCACGGACGACTTCAAGGTGCCGTAGGAGCGGCCGTACACGGTCGCGTGCTCCAAGAACTCGCCGGCTCCGGACCGACGCGCGAAATCCTCCGGAGTGAAAAAGTGATAGTCGACGCCGTCCTGCTCGCCCGGCCGCGGCAGGCGGGTGGTGCAGGTGACGACGCGCCGGAGGCCGGCGTTGGCCGCCAACAACGCGGAGCAGACCGTGGTCTTGCCGCCACCGGACGGCGCGGAGATGAGGAGGATGATCGGGGTCGCCATGGTCATTCCACGTTCTGGGCCTGCTCGCGGAACCGCTCCAGCTCGGTCTTGAGCAGCACGACGTCCGCCGAGATCAAGGCGTCGTTCGCCTTCGAGCCGATGGTGTTCACCTCGCGGTTCATCTCCTGCGCCAAGAAATCCAGCTTGCGGCCGACCGGTTCACCGGACCGCCGGCAATCCTCGAACTGGACGAAATGGCTATCCAGTCGCGCGAGCTCCTCGGAGATATCGGAGCGGTCGGAGAAGAACACGACCTCCTTGATCACCCGCTCGTCCTCGGCGGAGACGTTCTCCAGGCCGGCGAGCTTGATCCGCTGGAGAAGCTGCTCGCGGAACCGCCGCATCACCTCCGGCGCCTGGGTCCGGACCCGGGCGACGGCCGTGCCCATGTTCCCGATGCGGAGCGCGAGGTCCGCCGCCATCGCCTCGCCTTCGCGGCCGCGCATCGAGTTGAACCCGGCAAGCGCGGACCGCAACGCGGGTTCCACCGCCGGCCAGAACGACCCGGCCTCGGGCTGGGCCGGTTCGGAGACCTCGATCACGCCGGGGCAGCGCACCAGCACCTCGAGCGTCACGCCGCCGACCAGACCGAGCCGGTCGGCAAGACCGCGGAGCTCGGCCGCATAGGACGCCGCCAATGCCGGGTTGATCTTCGCGGCCTTGGAGACGCCGGGCTGTTCCAACGCCACCTGGACCTCGACGCGTCCGCGCGCGACCACTTTGTTGACCTCGTCGCGGACACGGCCTTCGAGCGGTTCCAGCTCGCGAGGCAGCCGGAGCACGATCTCCGCCTGTTTCCGGTTCACCGACTTCAGCTCGACGACGACTTTCACGCCGTCGATGGAATGTTCGCCCCGGCCGTAGCCGGTCATGGATCGCATCGAGGGAAGATGCGGGACGCACCGCCGAGCGGCGATCCTTTTCCCGGCGCCGGCACGCCTCAACGGACCGCGACGAAGCGCACGCAGACCGGCGAACCCACATCGAGACGCTGGCCCGTCGCCTTGAGGTGGCCGCTGGCGCCGTCGACCGAGTAGATGATGACGGAACCGGAGTCCTGGTTCGCGGCCCAGAGCCAGCGGCCGGTCGGATCGAGGTTGAAGTTCCGGGGCACCTTGCCCTGGGTGGAGACGTTCTCGACCAACGTGAGCGCCCCTTTGGAATCGGCGCGGAAGACGGCGATGGAATCGTGCCCCCGGTTCGACACGTATACGAACCGACCGTTCGGATGCACCCGGACCTCCGCGGTCGAGCTGTTCCCCGAGAACCCGGCAGGGAGCGTGGACGCAGTCGTGCCTTCGTTCAGCAGCCCGGCATGCGACTCGTAGCTGAAGCGCGTCACCGTGCTGAGCATCTCGCCGTTGACGTAGGCCGAACGGCCGTCCGGCGCCCATGCCAAGTGGCGAGGTCCCGAGCCCGGGGACAGCCGCGCGAAGGGCGCCGTATGCGGCGTGAGCGTCGCCCGGGCCGGGTCGAGCGCGTAGACCATCACTTTGTCGAGACCAAGGTCGGCGACAAAGACGAACCGGTTGTCCGGCGAAAGATTGGCGGAGTGCGCGTGCGGCTCCTTCTGGCGCGCCGGATCGACGCTCGACCCGGTGTGCTGGACGAACGACGCGTGCGGCCGGAGCGAACCGTCGGGCGCGACCGGGAACGACACGACGCTGCCGCCCCCGTAGTTGGCCGCGATCAAGGCGCGTCCGGTGGCGTCGACGTTCAGGTGGCACGGGCCGGCGCCGACCGTGGATTGCTGGTTGATCTCCTCGAGCTTGCCGGTGGCGGGGTCGACGCGATAGGCGGTCACGTAGCCGCCCGGCTTGCCGTTCCACTGGTCGACCTCGTTGGCCGCGTAGAGATGTCTCCCGTCGGGATGGACCGCGAGGAAGGTCGGGTTGGCGGTCTTGGCGACGAGTCCGACCGGTTCGACGACACCGGTGTCGGTGTCGAAGCGGAAGGCGTGTATGCCCTCGCTCTTCGGTCCGGTGTAGGTGCCGACGTAGGCGATGAAGCGGGCGGCGTTGGCGGGCATGGCGATGGTGACGGCCGCGGCGGCGCCGACCAATCCGGCGATGACGGAACGGGGATTCATGTGCCGGTGAGAAGACACGGTAGAGCGGGCACGGTGAAGGGATTTATGCGCGCCGCCCCGTCGAGGCCCCCAGCACCGGGTCAGCCGAGGAACTTGCCCGGGTTCAGGATCCCGCGCGGGTCCAGCGCCCGCTTCACCGTCTTGTGCAGCGCGTCGGCCTCCGGCGGGACGGCCTCGGACCACCAGCGTTTCTTCGCGAGCCCGACGCCGTGCTCGCCGGTGATCGCGCCGCCCAATCCGATCACTCCTTTGAAGAGCTCGTCGAGCGCGGCCTCGCTCCGGGCCTTCTGACCGGCGTCCTTGTCGTCGACCATGAGGTTGACGTGGATGTTCCCGTCGCCGGCGTGGCCGAAGCACGCGACCTGGATGCCGTGCTTCTTCTGGAGCCCGGCCGCGAGACGGAACAGCTCCTCCAGCCGGCCGCGCGGGACGACGACGTCCTCGTTGAGCTTGGTGAGACCGGTGTCGCGCAGCGCGTAGCTGAACTGCCGGCGCAGCTGCCAGAGCTGCTCGCATCCTTCGGCGCCGAAGCCGCGGTCGATGAAGAGCGGCGCGATCGGCTTGAGGACGCGGACGAGCTCCTTCAGCTCGCCGCGGACGCTGCGCTCCTGTCCGTCGAGCTCCACGATCAGGTGCGCGCCGCATCCGTCGAGGCGGGCGGATCCGGTGCGCTTCCGCGCCGCGGCGAGCGTGAAGGCATCGGCGACCTCGAGCGCGCTGGGCAGGAACCCGGCGGCGAAGATGGCGCGGATGGCGCGCAACGCGGGCTTCATGCCGCGGAAACCGACACCGAGGCAGGCGCGGAACGGCGGCAACGGGAGCAGCTTCAACGTGGCCTCGGTCACGATGCCGAGCATGCCTTCGCTCCCGACGAACAACCGGTGCAGGTCGAACCCCGTCTTGTTCTTGTGCGTGCGCGAACCGAGCCGGACCAGCGTGCCGTCCGCCAACGCCACCTGGAGCCCGAGCACGTAATCGCGCGTCACGCCGTACTTGAGACAGCGCGGTCCGCCGGCGTTGGTGGCGATGTTGCCGCCGATGGAGCAATCCGCGCGGCTCGCCGGGTCGGGCGGATAAAACAGCCCCTGCTTCTCGACCGCCGCCTGGAGTTCCGCGGTGATGACGCCCGGTTGCACCACCGCCACGAAATCTTTCGCGGCGATCTCGATGACCTGGTCCAGCCGCGCAAGCGACAGCGCGATCCCGCCCTGGCTGGGCACGCAGCCGCCGACGTAGCCGTGGCCGGCACCCCGGGCGGTCACCGGGATGCTCCGCTCATGGGCGAACGCAAGGATCTTCGAGACGGCCGCCGCATCGCGCGGCAAGGCGACGATCGAAGGCGGATGGCTGGCGAACCACTTGTCGCCGCTGTGCGCGGCCACGACCTCCGGCGCGCAGCTGAGCTCGTCCGCGGCCAACTGCCGAGCCAAAGGACGGTACGACGCGGGAAGCTTCATGTCGTCTCCGGCTCCACCGCGATGGAGTCGGCCAAGAACGAGCGCGCATCGTCGGCTTGGTCGGCGGGCACCTGGATGCGGATGCCACCGACGCTCGCGGGATATCCTTCCGCCATGGCGGACATCTCGCTGTGGCGGAGCACCACGAATCCCGCGGCCTCCAGGCGGGCCGCGTCGAGGTCGGCGGCGGCGGCGTTCAAGTGGCGTACGATCGTGACCATCTCCATGGACCCAAATTGGAGACGAGCCGGCGGCGGTTCAACCGAAAAGCCGCCGAAAAGCCGCCGACCATCGGCGCCGGACGCAGGACGGCGCGGCCCCGGCTCTCGCCGGTCCGCGCCGTATCATGCGAGACCCCGATGTTCAGGCCGCTGCGAGAGCCCGCGAAGCCTTCAGATCGTCCTTGCGCTGGCTGAGGCTACGGAAGAACTCGTAGCCCTCGCGCACACGCCGGACCATCACGCTCTTGTCCTCGAGCATCGTCTTGATGATGCGGAGAATCGGACCGGGACGGAGATAGTAGCTGCGATAGAACCGGTCGACCGCCTCGAAGATCTCGTCCTTGTCCAGGCCGGGATACTCGAGCGTGGACTGCTGGAGTCCGTCGCCGTGGAGGATATCGGTCTTGTCCTTCTTCACGAACCAGCCGTTCTGCTTGGCCATCTCGTAGAGCTCGGTGCCGGGATACGGCGCCGCCAGCGACACCTGGAGCGAGAACACGTCGAGCTCCTGGGCGAAGTTGATGGTCTGCTCGATCGTCTCCTTGGTCTCGATGGGCAGGCCGAGGATGAAGGTGCCGTGGATCACCACGCCGGCCTTGTGGCAGGACTTGGTGAAGCGGCGCATCTCGTCGGTGGTCACACCCTTCTTGATGCGCTTGAGCGTCTCGTCGTTGCCGGACTCGTAACCCACGAGGAACAGGCGGAGGCCCGAGTCCTTCATGTACTTGATGGTGTCGTACTCGAGGTTCGCCCGGCTGTTGCACGACCAGGTCAGGCCCATCGGCGCCAGCTTCTTGGCGATCTCGCGGGCGCGGGGGAGGTTCGCCGTGAAGGTGTCGTCGTCGAAGAAGAACTCCTTCACCTGAGGGAAGATCTGCTTCATGTGCGCCATCTCGGCCGCGACGTTCTCAGCCGAGCGGACGCGGTACTTGTGTCCACCGATGGTCTGCGGCCAGAGGCAGAAGGTGCACTGGGCCGGGCAACCGCGCCCGGTGTACATCGAGACGTACGGGTGCATCAGGTAGCCGATGAAGTACTTCTCGATGTCGAGGTCGCGCTTGTAGACGTCCGCGACCCAGGGCAGCTCGTCCATGTTGTGGATCAGCTCGCGCTCGGGGTTGTGGATGATCTTGCCGTCCTTCTTGAAGCTCAGGCCGGAGATGGTCTCCATCGGGCGGCCTTCGGCGACCTCTTTGCAGGTGTAGTCGAACTCCTTGCGGCCGACCCAATCGATCGCCGGGGAGGCCTTCAACGTCTCGGTCGGCAGCACCGCCGCGTGGGCGCCGACGAAACCGATCTTGGTCCCGGGACGACGCGCCTTGATGGCCTCGGCGACCTTGCTGTCGTTCTTCAACGACGGCGTGGAGGTGTTGATGATGACATGGTCGAAGTCGTCGGCGACGCGGAGGCATTCCTCGACGTTGATGCCGTGCGGGGTGCAATCGAGCAGCTTGGAACCGGGCACGAGGGCCGCTGGCTGCGCGAGCCAGGTCGGATACCAGTAGCTGGTGACTTCGCGCTTGGCTTGGTAGCGCGCGCCAGCGCCGCCATCGAAGCCATCGAAGGAAGGAGGTGAGAGGAACAGTGCGCTCATTGGGAAAGGGGCGGCGGGATCAATCTGCTTTGGAACCGACCTTCTTGGCCGCATCCACCTTGGCCAGCAGGTCGTCGCGCTGGGTGGTGTCCATGCCGGCCTCGTCGTGGTCGTGGTGGCCCTTGCGCTGGAAGACGGACTGCGCGCCGTTCATCGCGGCGCGGGGCGAGTTGATGGCGGCCTTGGCCTCGGAGAGGTGGCCCTTGCCGATCGAGACGCCGTTGTAGGCCCGCTTCTCGAGCTCCACGCTCGCGGCGACCGGCTTCGGCTTGGCACCGAAGTTGTAGGCGAAGTTCTTCCAGTTGTCGCCGGCCTGGTAGTTCGTGCCGAGAGCGCCGCTGGGGTCGTAGCCGCAATGGACCATGCAGTTCTCGCAGCGGGGATCGCGCGCCTTCCCGTCGACCACGCCGTAGTTCTCCCACTTCACCTTGCTGAGCATCTCATGGTAGCCCGGGTAGTGGCCGTCCGTCATCAGGTAGCACGGCGCTTTCCATCCACGGACGTTGTAGGTCGGGATGGCCCACGCGGTGCAGGTGAGCTCGCGTTTTCCAGCGAGGAACTCCTGGTACACCGGCGTGCCGAAGATGGTGAACATCTTCCCCCACTCCTGGATCTTGGCGAACTTCTGCCGCGTCATGTCACGGGTCAGGAAGAACTCCTTCGGGTCGCGGCCGAGGCGCTTCGCCATGTCCTTCTTGGCCGCGTCGTAATCGTAGCCAGGCGAGATGGTGTGTCCGTCGACCTCGAGCGAGCTGAGGTACTTGAACATGTCCTCCAGTTCCTGCACGTCGGTCTCTTTGTAGACCGTCGTGTTGGTCGCGGTCTGGTAGCCGAGGATCTTCGCCATCTTGATGGCGGCGATGCACTCCTTGAACACGCCTTCACGCTCCACGATGAGGTCGTGGGTGAACTCGAGGCCGTCCACGTGGACGTTCCAGTACATCCACTTGCTCGGACGGATGACGACTTTGGTCTTCGCGGCGCCCTCGGCATCGCGGATGGATTGAGCTTCCTTCTCGGTGACGAGCTGCTCGGAGACCAACTGCTGGAGCTTCGGCTCCATCTTGGGCGTGTAGACCGCGGCCAGGTAGTCGCGCATCTTCTTCCGCATGAACACCCCGTTCGTGCAGATGTAGATCACCCGGCCCTGCTCATGCAGACCGGCGACCAACTCCTCGATCTTGGGATAGATCAGCGGTTCGCCGCCGCAGATGGACACCATCGGCGCCTCGCACTCGATCGCCGCCGCGAGGCATTGCTCGAGCGGCACCATATCCTTGAGGTTGGTCGAGTACTCGCGGATGCGTCCGCAACCGGTGCAGGTCAGGTTGCAGGTGTGGAGCGGTTCGAGCTGGAGGACCATCGCGAACTTCGGGGTCCGCGCGACCTTGTGCTTGACGATGTGCGAAGCGATCTTGACCGTCAGGGCGAGGGGAAAACGCATACGAAATAATCAATCGGCCGTGACAATGGTCGGGATGTGGCCGCCCGCGGCCGGTGAAGGAGAGGGCGCCGGCGCGGCCTTGAGGAGCATCAACGAAGCCGGCGACGCCTGATAATTGCCGCGGACGCCGCCGCAACCGGCCGCCAAGACGGCGACCGCCGCCAGTAGCAACAGCGAACGTCCTCGTGACATTTCCTTCATCACGCTGAGGATAGGGAGGGGCTTCCCCGCAGCAACAGCATATTTGCTGGGGAGCCGGCAGCGGGTGCGCTCCGGCGGACGGCGGGATGCGGCACGGTTCAATCGACGAAGACGAACTCGTTCGAGCTGAGCAGCACCTGGGCGTACCGCTCCCAGGCGGTGAGCGGGCGCTGCGGTGCGACGAGGCCTCCGAAATCCCGTCGGGCATCCCAGGACGGGACGCCGGCGATGTCCTCCGGCCGGTCGGCGACCCGCTCGACGACCGGTGCCCAACGGAAGCTGTCCGAGTTCTCGTCCGCCCGAGGTTCCACCACGAAATCGATGGTGTCGCCGCGCCGCACCTCCAAGCGCGCGACCTCCGTGCGCTCCTTGTTGTCCTTCACGGTCCACTCGCCGACCGGGCCCGAACGGCTGGACACGATCCGACCGAGCACGCCGTCGCCTGCAGCCCCCTTGCGCTCCAGCGAGCCGCGGATGCGCACCGCCCCGTCGAACGGCGCGGTCCAGCGGCGGATCGCCGCGTCGGCCGCCGTGTGGCCGGGATGGCCGCCGCCGTTGTCGAGCATCGTCCACTTCCCGTCGGCCGACGGCAGCTTGTCGCCGTGCTGCCAAGCGGTCCCGGTGAACTTGCCGAAAGCCTTCCAGGACCCCACCCGTCCGGATTCTGCGTCGAATCCCCCGGTGCCGTAGCTCCAAGCCTCGGCCGGGACCGCGGCCGGGGGCGTCGCGCCCGCGCTACCGACGAAGGCCAGCGCCAGCTTGCGCTCTTGCGGAGCAGGTCCGCGCTGGAACGCCAACTGGTTGAAGCGGGCCATTTTGTCGGCGTCGCTCGTCGCCGAGACGATGTCGGGACGGCCCGCGAAATCACGGGCCCGGGCGATGATGAACGGGCTGTTCATCAGGAAGAGCGCCTGCTGGGGTCCGGTCGTCTCGTACCGCATCGGCGAGGTGCTGTCGGGGCTCGCGAAATCGAAGGCGCGCAGGAGGCCCGGGAGATTCTGCCGATCGATGAAGCCGTAGATCGTCCGGCGCGGCGCTTCTTTCCCTTCGTAGATCTCCACCGGCTGGCCGCCGATCGATCCGTCGAGCTGGCCGCTGACCGCCAACAAGCTGTCGCGCATGGCCTCGAAATCGGCCCGTTTCCGGTTCATCCGCCACAGACGCTGGTTCGCCGGATCGATCTTCTCGCCGAGGGCGAACGCGGCCTTGCCGGCCGGATCCTCGCCAGGATCGCTGGCTTGCTGGTAGGTCGAGGAGAGCAGGATGTAGCGGTGGAGCGCCTTGGGCGACCAACCGTGGTCCATGAACCAGACGGCCAGATGGTCGAGCAGCTCCGGGTCGAGCGGCGGATCGCTGCGCACTCCGAAATCACTCGGGGTGCGGACGAGCGGCGCGCCGAGATGGCGGAGCCAGACCCGGTTCACGAACACCCGGGCTGTGAGCGGATTCTCCCGGCTCGCGATCGCGCGGGCGAGCTCCAACCGACCGCTGCCCTGGGAGAACGGCTTCCGGTCCTTGCCGGCGACGATGCCCAGGAACTGCCGCGGCACCTTCGCGCCATGGTTGCCGGGATTTCCGCGCTTGAAGACGACCGGCTCGTTCGGCGCAGCGTTGTCGACCAGCGCCATCGCGCGGAGCGGCGCGCCCGGATGGGTGGCGTCGAGTTCGTCGAGCTTGCGCCGGAGACCGCGGAGTTTCTGGGCGGTCGGCGTGTCGAAGAAACGGTCGATGTCCTTCATCGCCTCCTTCACCGGGGAATCGTCGCCGAGCAACAACAACCGGAGCTGTTCCTGCGAGACGTCGGCCAGCGCGGTCGGCGCCGGTCCTCCGGACGCCGCAGACGCCGCGAGCGAGGCGGACCACGCGGCGTCCGCGGCCGTGAGCAAAGCGCCATAACGCGCGGCGACCTCGGCGAAGTTGGTCGGGGGACGCTCGATGAAGGACCGCGTGACCGCCGCGTTGACAGGCTTCGCCAGGTCGGCGGCCTTCCACCTTTCGACGACCCCGGCCGCCTGCGCGGTGAAATCGTTCGTCGCGAGGCCGGAGAAGGCGAACCACGGCGCGAAGACCGGATGGTGGATGCCCCGCCATTGTTCCATCCGCGTCTTCCAAGCGGCGACGAGACCGGGATCGAGGCTCCGGACCCGGGCGAGGCCTTCGAGGTTGGTCCAATCGAGGCCGAGGGAATCCTGCGCCGCGAGCAGATAATCGCCGACCCGATCGCGGAGCTTCTTCAGGACGTCCGCGGTCCGCTCGGTGCGGAACTCGGCGAGCTCCTTCTCACGCTTCGCGCGGTCCTCGGCGAACTGCGCGGCGCGGACCGGGTCCGGGTTGGCGCCGAGCAGCGGCTTCTCGCCGGGCTCGTGGCTGCTGTCGAAGACGCCGTAGAGCGAGTAGTAATCGGCCGTCGGGATCGGGTCGTACTTGTGGTCATGGCACCGCGCACAGGCGACGGTCAGGCCCATCGTCCCGCGGAAGACGACGTCGATCCGGTCGTCGATGATGTCCGGGGTGTTGTTGAGGAACCGCCGGCCGAGCGTCAAGAAACCCTGCGCGGCCTGCGGCCACGGGTCGTCCTTCGTCGCGATCTGGTCGCCGGCGATCTGCTGGACGAGGAACTGGTCGTACGGCAGGTCCTCGTTGATGGCGCGCACGACCCAGTCGCGATAGGTGTAGGCGTAGGCGTACCGGCGTTCTTCCTCGAAGACATAGCCCTTGGAATCCGCGTACCGCGCCACGTCGAGCCAATGACGTCCCCAGCGCTCACCGTGCCGCGGCGATGCCAAAAGGCGGTCGACGACCCTGGCGAACGCCTCGGGCGAACGGTCGGCCAAGAATGCCCGCATCTCCTCGGGCGTGGGCGGAAGTCCGGTGAGATCGAAGGTGGCCCGGCGGAGCAAGGTGCGCGGATCGGCCCGCGGCGTCGGCACGAGCCCTTGGACGGCAAGCTTGGCCTGGACGAAGGAATCGATGGGGTTGTCGATCGGCGCACCTGGGATCCGTGCCGGCGGGATCGGCGGCGCGACCGGCCGCTGGAAAGCCCAGTGGCGGTCCGCCGGATCCGCGGCGACCACCGCGTCGCCGCGCGGGTCCGGCGCACCCGCGCGGACCCATTCTTCCAGCGCAGCGATCTCTTCCGGTCTCAGCGGCCCGCCTTTGGGCGGCATCGGGTCCAGGTCCTTGGCCGTGCCCTTGACCGCGTGGATGAGCAAGCTCTCGGCGGGCTTGCCGGCGACGAACAGCGGGCCGTTGGCCCCGCCTTTCAGCACGCCCGCCTTGGTGTCGAGCAGAAGGCCGCCCTTCACCTTCTCGGCCTTCGCGCTGTGGCACGGATAGCATCGGTCGACCAGCACCGGCCGGACCTTGCTCTCGAAGAACTCCACCCCGGCCGTGTCCGCGGCCACGACGCGGAGGACCGCGACCGCGACGGACACGATCCCGACGACACGACGGCGATGGACGGAGACGGAGGACATGGGGCTTTTGATGGACTCGATGCTGCCCTCGGCGGGCAGGAAGTCAAAACGGAGTCGCGCTCCGGCATATTCGACCTGATTCCGGACGCCGCCGCAGGCCGTGTCCGTCCGCGGTCGCAGGTTTTCCCGTTCGCCTGTCCGCCGACCGGCTGGTATCGGTTCCCGGCACATGACAAAGCTCATCATCAACGGCTCGAAAGGCCGCATGGGACAGGCCCTGATCGCCGGCGCATCCCGGTTGCCGGGATACCAGGTCGTCGGCGCGGTCGACCAAGGCGACGACATCCGGACGGTCATCGCCGGCTGCGACGCGGTCATCGAGTTCAGCTTCCACGAAGTCACGGCCGATGTGGCGGCGGCCTGCGCCGAAGCGGGCAAGGCCCTCGTGATCGGCACCACCGGTCATTCCGAGTCCGAGAAGGCCGCCATCCGCGCGTTGGCGGCGAAGGTCCCCATCGTCTGGGCCTCCAACTACTCGACCGGCGTGAACACGCTCTTCTGGCTGACCCGCAAGGCCGCGGAGATCCTCGGGCCGTCGTTCGACCTGGAAGTCGTGGAGATGCACCACCGGCTGAAGAAGGACGCTCCGAGCGGCACGGCGACCACCTTGCTGGAGATCCTCGGCGATGTGCGGAAGGTGCAGCTCTCCGAGGCGTTGCGGCACGGACGCGAAGGCATCGTCGGCGAACGGACCGCCTCCGAGATCGGGATCCATGCCATCCGCGGCGGCGACGTCGTGGGCGACCACACGGTGATCTTCGCGGCGAACGGCGAACGCGTGGAGCTCACCCACAAGGCCAGCAGCCGCGACACCTTCGCCAACGGCGCGATCCGCGCCGCCGGCTGGCTCGTCGGCAAGGATCCGGGGATCTACGACATGCAGGACGTCCTCGGCCTCAAGTGACCGACGACGCGGCCAGCACGCGGCCCGAGGTCTTCATCGCTCTCGGGTCCAACCTCGGCGATTCCGCCGCGAAGATCAGCGCCGCGATGGACCGGTTGACGGAGTTCGCGGACGGCCCGGTCCGGCGCTCGTCGTTGTGGAGGAGCACGCCGGTGGATTGCCCGCCGGGATCGCCGCCGTTCATCAACGCGGTCGTCGCCTTCGTCCCGGCTCCTGGCATCACTCCCGAAGGGCTGCTCGCCTACACGCAGGCCATCGAGAAAGAGGCCGGCCGCGTGCCCAAACGCGTCGTCAACGAGGCGCGTCCGCTCGACCTCGACCTGATTGCTTGGGGCGACGAGCGCCGCGACACCGCCATGCTCGTGCTGCCGCATCCGCGCGCGCATCTGAGGCGCTTCGTCCTCGAGCCGCTGGCCGAGTTGGCACCCGACCATGTGCTGCCCGGACGGACGGTCGCGGTCGCGGACCTGCTGGCCGGACTTCCCCGGGATCCAGGGCTTCGTCGTCTCGGTGGCGACCGGGAAAAACCTTGGAAACCGACCCTCCGTCCCTAAGATCGGCAATGTAGCGACATGAAGAAATCCTCGTCCCTCGCCCTGCTCGCGGGCTTCCAGATCATGGCCGCCGTGGCGTTGGCCGGTCTGTGCGCCTGGAACGTGAAGCTGACGCGCGACCTCGGCCGCCAAGCCGGCGCCTTCAACACGTTCCAGAGCAACCGCGCCGCATTGGACCTGCTCGTGGGGACGAGCATGGAGTACGCGCAGAAGAACCCTGCGGTCGACACGGTCCTCGCCAAGATCGGCGTCAAGAAGACGACCGTCCCGATCAACAAACCGGCACGCTGAGACCATGGACGACGCCCCCTTCACCGGTCCCCCTTCTCCGTCGGCCGAGGAGTTCGAGTCCTTGCGTTCGGAGGTCGGTGAGCTGACCGCCGTGCTCCGCCTCGGATTGGCCGGCCTGTTCGTCGTCACCGGGAGCTTGGGGCTCTATCTTTTCCGCCAGGACACCTTGCTCGCCCGGCAGGTCGCCGCGCAGGTGCCGGTCCTGGTGGACGCAGACCAGAAGAACCGCGGGGTGATCGCCATCGTGAACGAATTCCAGCGCTTCGGCTGGGCGCATCCGGACTACGCCACCAACGTGCTGGCCCGCTTCAACCTGGTCCCGCTCGCCCCGACCAACGCCCCCGCGTCGGACCCGAAGCGCTGACGGTCAATCCCTCGGGACGAGCGGCAGGCCCTTGCCGCATTCCATGCAGAAGCGCGCCCCGGGCGGGTTCACCTTCTGGCAGACCCGGCACTCGACGTGGGCCTTCACATGCCGCTGGTGGATGACCAGGTTGCGGATGTACGGGATCCAGTTGAACGCATTCGCGAAGATGAAGACCGAATCGCGCCGGTAGAAGAGGGCGTAGCTCAGCAAGAACAACGAACCCACGATGCTGAGCCACCAGAAGACCACCGGGACCACCACCTGTTTGCGGAGCTCGGTCGCCCGCCACTGGATGATGAAACGCGTCGCGAACGCCGCGTTCGCGATCCATCCGACGATCTTCCAGGTGTTCCACTCGATGCCGAACAACCGCCCCCCGGGGAAGAACATGTTCTGAAGATCATCCATGCGACCCGCGGACTCTCCGCGTTCTCCCGCACCGGTGGCAAGGTCCGACCATCGGCGGGGGCGATCGCGCGTTGACTCAAATTAAAAGACACCGGGGAGGATTTGGAGGGGGTGCGGAAAAGGGGTCGTTGACTCATGGAAAAAAGACACCGGTAAAACGGTGTGGATGAACATGAG
>CAIWVP010000048.1 GCA_903916195.1 uncultured Verrucomicrobiota bacterium
ATCAGCCCGCTCTCTCCCACAACCCTCCCCAAGGATCCACCTCGCTCTGGCACTCGAACCCTCCCGATCTGTCCGCCACTTCTGATGACATCCATCGTGGCGGAGCAGCTAGGGCCCCGGTCTCTGGGGCGACCTTGTGGCATCGAGAACCGCCGCTCCCTCATAGTCCAAAAAAGACCGTCTCCTGGGGCAGCGATGATCTCTTTGGACCGCGCCGGCAGCTGCTGTCGTGGCGCTGCCGGCATGCTTCGCAGCGGAGGTGGCCGGAAAGATCTTGTCGGGATCCTCCGGTGCTTCGGTCCGATCGACGGATCGGTGTCGGGACTTCTGGAGCCCCCTCGGAGCCATCCCGACGACAGGTTCCTTGGGACAGATGCCGACGCGACGGCGGGACCGGCTTGGCGGCTCGTCGGTCGGACCGTGCGTCGGCAGCTTGGAAAGAACCCGGTCCGGCCGGCTTCGGAAAGGATCGACCCGCGTGGCGGTCTTCGGTTTTGTCGGACCTCGGGGCGGTTCCTCGAATCATGGCTTTTGCAGGGGTAGCGCGTTGGTCCGGCCGTCGGCTTCGCAAAAGAAAACCTGATGCCGGAAGAAAGCGATTGACCCAAAACCTCCGTTTGATACACATCCCGCTCCTTTGTTTGGGAAACTGATGAAAACTTTTCTGCCTAAAGTGGACGTGCAACGGCGCAAGTGGCGCGTGATCGACGCGGAGGGCGCCGTCCTCGGCCGTCTGGCCGTCCAAGTCGCCGACGCGCTGCGCGGCAAAGACAAACCAATCTTCACCCCGCATCTCGATGCCGGCGACTTCGTGGTCGTCGTCAACGCCGAGAAGATCGTCCTGAGCGGTAAGAAAGAGACCGACAAGACGTTCATGAGCTACTCCGGTTGGAAGGGCGGCGAGAAATACCGCTCCGTCCAGCAGGTGCGCGCCGCGCACCCCGAGCGTCTCGTGATGCACGCCGTCAAGGGCATGCTCCCGAAGAACCGCCTCGGTGACCAGCTCCTCACCAAGCTCAAGGTCGTCGTCGGCGGTGTCCATCCGCACACGGCGCAGAACCCGGAGACGATGGCGTACGCCGGCTGAACCCCGATCCCCACCGAACCATGGCACAAGCAGTTGAATTCATCGGCACCGGCCGCCGCAAGACCAGCGTCGCGCGCGTCCGCATCTCCCCCGGCACCGGCAAGATCACGGTGAACAAACGCCCGTTCGAGGTGTATTTCCCCCTCGAGTCGCAGCGGATGTCCGTCCAGCAGCCGTTCGTGAGCACCGCCACCGCCGGCAAGTTCGACGTCAAGATCAACGTCCACGGCGGCGGCACCGCCGGCCAGGCCGGCGCCACCCGCCACGGCATCGCTCGCGCGCTGCTGTTGAGCGACGTCGCTTTCAAGCCCCTCCTCCGCGCCGAAGGCCTGCTGACCCGCGATCCTCGCATGAAGGAGCGCAAGAAGTACGGTCAGCCGGGCGCCCGCAAACGCTTCCAATTCTCGAAGCGCTGATCCGACAAGGATCGACAAAACCCCGCTGGTCCACACCAGCGGGGTTTTTTGTGTATCCGAGCTGGAGTCACCACAAGTTCGAGGTCTCCGCCGATCCAGCGCGGATCGCTCCCGTCGTCGTCCACCGTTGCTCGACGGCCTCCTACTGGGCGGCGGGCATCCCCATCGAGGCCGTCGAGCGTGCCTTGCTCCGTTCGCTCTGCTTCGGGCTCTTCGCCGGTGCCGGACAGACCGGCTTCGCGCGGGGCGTGACCGATCGGGCCACATCCGCCCATCCCTGCGACTTCCACAAGCTCGAGGCCTGGCGCGGTCGCGGCCTCGGGCGGTGGCTGATGCGTGTGGTCCGGATACCGGGCCTGCGTCGTCTCGGGCTCGTCACCCGCGATGCCCACGCGCCGTCGGGTTTCACCGGGGTGGCGCATCCGGATCGTCACATGGAGAAGCTCGACCGCGATGTTTACAAGCGGGCGGCCGCCCGCGGACACTCCTGGACGAACGACCTGTCCATGCGCACTTCCAATTCCCCCGTCCGTATCGCCATCGTCGGTGCCTCCGGTTACTCCGGCGAGGAACTCGTCCGGCTCCTGCTCTCCCATCCTCATGTCGAACTCGTCGCGGTGACGTCGCGCCAGAGCGCCGGCCAGACGGTCGCGCAGGTGTTCCCGAAGTTCGCCGGCCATCCGCGCTCGAGGACGCTGAAGTTCACGGAACCCGATGTCGCTGCGCTCGCGGCACAGGCCGACGTGGTTTTCCTCGCGCTGCCGCACGGCGTCTCGGCCGAGTTCGCGGTGCCCTTGGTCGCGGCGGGACGGGTGGTGATCGACCTCAGCGCCGATTTCCGTCTCCGCAGCGCCGCGGTGTATCAAGAGTTCTACGCCCATGCGCATCCCGCGCCGGACCTGCTCGCCGGGGCCGTCTACGGCCTGCCCGAGGTGTACCGCGACCAGATCCGCGGATCGTCGCTCATCGCTTCGCCCGGCTGTTATCCCACGAGCATCCTGTTGCCGACGCTGCCGCTGCTCCGGGCCGGGCTGATCAAACCCGGCGGCATCATCGCCGATTCGATGAGCGGCGTGAGCGGCGCGGGCCGCAAGGCGGACGTGGACTACCTCTTCTGCGAGTGCAACGAGAGCGTGCGCGCCTATGGCGTGCCCAAGCACCGTCACCTCTCCGAGATCGAGCAAGAACTCGGCATCGCAGCGGGCGGACCGGTCACGGTCCAGTTCACGCCGCACCTCATCCCGGTGAACCGCGGCATCCACACCACGCTCTATCTCGCGCCGGCGAAGCATTTCGCGACGGCCGCGGAGCTGGCCGGTCTCGACCAGCAGATCGCCGCGTGCTACCGCGACGCGTACGCCGATGAGCCGTTCGTGCGCGTGCTCGAAGGCAAGGCGTTGCCGGACACCAAGAACGTCGTCGGCACCAACACGCTTGAGCTGGCGTGGCGGCTCGACGCGCGCACCGGGCGCCTCATCGTGATGAGCGCCGAGGACAACATCGTGAAGGGCGCCAGCGGCCAAGCGGTGCAGAGCCTGAACATCGTCTGCGGCTTCCCGGAGACGGCGGGTCTGGTCTGAATCCTTGCGGGTCGATGACCCCGTTGCCGTCGCCGGAACGGCTCAGGCGATCGCCTCGGGCGTCGGAGGACGCAGTGCCGGATCGATCGGTTCGACCCCGACCTCGCCTCCGATCGAAGTCGACCGGTGGAAGGTCACGGTCGCGGACCGTCCATCCGTGCCCGCTGCGTCGACCGCGATGACCGGCAACCGGAACTCGCCGTCGGGCAAAGCGAACCGGAACGAGAACGAGCCGTCCTCGCGCAGTTCCACGGGCCGTCCGCCGATGGTGACCCGTGCGTCGCGCTCGGTGCTGCCGTGGAGGATGACCTCGGCGTTCACCTTGAACCAGAACCCGCGGGGCTTCTCCGGAGCGGACGAAGCCACGGCCTCGCTCGACGGCAGGCCGCACGCATCGTTCCCGCAGAGATATCCGTCGGACGTCCCCGCGTCCGGCATCGGCTCACCGAGCGGGATGAGGCCCGATCGGACGACCTGCACCGGGACCTGCTGGGAGATGTCGCCGGAGTTTCCCGGCGCAGACCGACGCATCTCTCGCCTGACAAAGTCCGTGAGGCGCGTGGCGTCCACGGGATCCGGCAACGACAAGCCCGCCTCGCGGGAAAGCGACCTCGAAGCCGCGACCGGATGGTCCGGTGGGGCGCTGCGCAAGGTTTCCGGTGTGACCGGTTCCCTCGGCACGGTGGCGAACGCGACGGTCGTCTCGTCCGAGGCACCGTCCGGCGGGGTCGTCACCGGGCGGCTGATCACGAGACCGTTCCAAGATGCGTCGCCGCCGAGGAAGCCGATCTCCGCGACGTACGCGGTGCCGGGCAAAAGCACCGGCACAAAACGGTGCGATACACCGACCGGCAGCGGTTGGTCGCCCACGAGCCCCCTGCCGACCGGGCCGTTCCACACGCGGAGCCGCCAACTTCCGTGGCCCTTCGCGGCGGCGTACGCACGGGCCGGTTCTTCGTCGATCTCCCAATGGGCGCAGACGCAGAACGGATCACGTGCCGTCAACCAGAGCGCTCCGATCGACGGGAAGGGAACCGCCGGCGTCGGCACCGATGGCGGACGGACCACGGCAAGCACTGCGCGGGCGACCGGGCTCGGCGGCTCAACTGATGAAACGAGGCCGTCTGTCGCCGATCGGTCGCCGCTCTCGCCGACCAAGAGCGACCGGCCCGGCTTGGCGGCCCGGGGGTCGTCCTCCAACAGGATGGGAGGGATCGGCGGCAGATCCGGGACCGCTTCTGGACGCTGCATCGCTGGCCTCGGGATCGAAGAAGGCGCCAAGCGGTCCACGGGGCCGGGCACGACGGAAGCTTTTGCCGGTGCTGCGACCGGAGCCGCATCCGGAACGACGGAGACCGGTCCTCGCGCAGAGGATCTCCGGGCCGCCGGTTTGCGGACAGCGGGCGAAGGAACACCTGGTTTCGCGGCGGCAGCCTTCGCCGATTGCTTGGCGCGTTCGGCGACCGGAACAGAAGCAGGCCCCGATGTCCTTTCCGGTGCCGTGACCTGCGCCGGAATCTGTGCCGACGACGGTTTCTTGGAGCTCGCTCCGACCATGGCCGGAACGGTATCGCGCTTTGCTGTGGCGATCTTGGCCACGGATGGAGCGGCGGGGCGTTTCAAAGGTCCCGGAACGACACGAGGAGGCAAGGATCCGGCCGCGACTTTCTTCGCGGCGACCTTCTTGGCTGGTCGAGGCGGAACCTCGGACACAAGACGCGCCGGTTTCGCGCCGGCGGAGGTCTCAGCGGGTGCCACGGCCGCCTTCTTGGGCGGACCCTTCCGCGCAACGGGCTTCGCACGGGAGGCAGAGGCGGGCGAAACGGGTTTGGGAGGCGTCTTCACCGGGGTTGAGCTTGGGACGGCCGGCGTTCCGCTAGCAATGGTTTTGCGGGCAGGATCGGATCCGCTCTTGGTGCCGATGCGGCGGACGGCTATCTCTCATCCGATGTCGGTCGCGGTAAAGAAACTGGGGATGCTGTTGTCCGGGGATCCGGACGGTCCGTCGTTCACGCACGGGGTGAAGTTCGCGGAAGCCGCGCTCGCCGCGGGATGCGACGTCTACCTCTATTGCATCGACGAAGCCGTCCGGGGCGTGCGGCGCGCGGATCTGCAGGCCCTTCGTCCGGCCGGCCTCAAGCTCTACGCCTGCGCCTACGGGGCGCACCGCCACGGGGTGCCGCTCGACGACTCGGCTGCGTTCGCCGGGTTGACGGTCGTGAGCGATCTGATCGCCGGCACGGGACGCTTCGTGAGCTTCAACTGACATGAACCCGCGCGTCCTCGTCCTCGTCACCAGCGACCCGCGCACCAGCGCGCGACCGGCCGAGGCCATCCGGATCGCGGCCGGTGTCGGCACCTGGAAGAAGGCCGACATCACGCTCTATCTCCGGGGGCCGGCGGTGTTGGCGCTCGGCGAATGGGTGGACGACCTGGTCGACGAGGACAACTTCACGCGCTACCTGCCCATCGTCGCCGGATCGGGCGGCCCGGTCCTCGTGCAACGGGGCGCTGCCGAGCTCGACGGACTCGGCGACTCGCCGGTCGCTTTCGAAGCGATCGACGACGCGCGGCTCGCCGAGCTCGCGGCCGCATCCGAGAGCGTGCTCCGCTTCTGAACGCGATGACCACGAAGCTGCACATCCTGACCCGCCCTGCCGACGACCTGGTCACCGCTTTGATCGAGGCCCAGCGCGCCGCCCCGGAGAACGCGGTCGAGGTCGTCGACCTCACCGCACCGGAGCCGGACTACGCCGCGCTCGTCGAGAAGGTCTTCGCCGCCGGCTCGGTCGCGACCTGGTGACGCGACGAGGGAAGGAGCCAGCGCGGTCCTTGCGGATGCTCTATCCCGGCAGCAACATCGTTCTGTCGCATGTCCAAGCCGTCCCCGTCCCTCCGTTCGCCGCTCGCGATCATCTTCCTCACGGTCTTCATCGATCTCGTCGGCTTCGGGATCGTGCTGCCGCTGTTGCCGACATACGCCAAGAGCTTCGGCGCGAGCGGGCTCATCGTCGGCTGCATCATGGCTGCCTACTCGGCGATGCAGTTCCTCTTCGCTCCGGCCTGGGGCGCCTTGAGCGATCGCATCGGACGCCGCCCGGTCCTGCTCGTGAGCACCGCCTGCGCATCGCTCAGCTACCTCCTCTTCGCTTTCGGTTCCTCGATGACCGGACACGCCGCGCTCTGGGTCATCCTCGCCTCGCGGATCTTCGCGGGTATCTGCGGGGCGAACCTCACCGTCGCCCAGGCCTACATCGCCGACATCACGCCTCCGGAGGACAGCGCGAAGCGGATGGGCCTGATCGGGATGGCGTTCGGGCTCGGTTTCATCATCGGGCCGATGGTGGCGATCGGCGGGCAATGGATGTTCGGCAAGACCGGGCCGGGATGGATCGCCGCCGGCATCTGCGCGGCGAATTTCGCCGCCGCCGTCGTGCGGTTGCCGGAGAGCTGGAAGCCGGGCGGGTCGCCTCCGGTCCAGCGGACGCGGTCCGGCCAGGTACGGCACGTGATGGAGTCGCCCGCGCTCGGGTTCCTCGTGCTGGTCTTCTTCTTGGCGACGTTCGGATTCACCTGCTTCGAGAGCAACCTGTCGATCCTCGTCACCCACAACTACCAGCTCTCCGAGCACGAGGCGTTGAAGGTCGGCGCGGTGCTCTTCTCGTTCGCCGGCATCATCGGCGCCTTCGTGCAGGCGGGTCCGGTCGGCAAGCTGGTGAAGCGCCTCGGCGAACCGCGCCTGGTCGCCGGGAGCCTGCTGGTCTTCGCCATCGGTCTCCTGCCGATGCCGTGGCTGCACGGAACGGTCGCGCTCACGTGGGGCAACCTCTTCTCTGCGCACGGCGGCAGCTGGTGGCTGCTGCTGTTCTTCGTCGCGTTGATCGCCATCGGGTCCGGGCTGACACGGCCGCCGCTCTTCGCGCTGCTGCAAAAGGCGGCGCCCGCTTCCGAACGCGGCCTGACCTTCGGTGTCGCGCAATCCGGCGCGAGTCTGGCGCGCATCATCGGGCCTATCTTCGCCGGTTGGCTCTACGACCGGCATCCGAGCTGGCCGTACGTCAGCTGCGCCGCCATCGCGCTCGTCACCGGGGTGGTCGCATGGAAGCGGCTGGTCCGCAGCGCCGCCGTGCCGATGCCTGCGCCGCGACCGGCCTGACCGGCTGCGGTCCGCGCGCCCGGGTCAGCGCGACAACGCGACGAGGTGACGTTGCAGACGCTCCGCCTCCGCCCGTTGCTTCCTCTCTTTGTGGAGCAGGTGCAGGTTCGCGATCATCCGCTGGAGCATGCGGCGGCTCGTGACCGGCGCGAGGTGGCTGTCGTCGTGCTCCACCGCGAGCGCCTCGATCCGGCGTTTGCAATCCGCCCGGTCGAGCAGTTTCCCGCCGTTGAAGGCGTCGATGTAGATCTCCTCCCGCGACGTCTGGTAGCGGCAGAGGAAGTGGCCGGGCATGCCGATCCCGGCGACCGGCAGGCCGAGGCGGCGTCCGACGAAAAGGTAGACCGCGCTCAACGAGATGGGGATGCCGCGCCGCCGGTCCATGACGCGGTTCACGTAGCTGTTCGCCGGATCGTGGTAATCGTCCGAGTTCCCCCGGAAACCGAGCTCGCCGAAGAGCACCTGGTTCAATGCCAGCAAGGTCTCCGCTCCCGATGCGCCCGCCCTGAGCGGATCGCGCACCCGGTCCGCCCATGCGTCGAGCTGCGCGCGGAACGCGGCCACGTTGATGTCGGGATACCGTGCGAGCGAGAACCGCCAGACGCCGTCCTCGAGGTCGAACTGCTCGCCCTGGCCGAGCACGAACGCCATGAACTCGCTGTCGCGCAGCGCGGCCTCGCGTTGGTCGAGCAGCTCGCGGACGCGCGTCCGGACCGACGGCTCAGGATGCAGGCGATGGCGGCCGAGGAAGCGGAACACCGGCTCGCCGCCGGCGACCAGCTTCGCCCGGATGGCGGAACGGACCTCGGGATCGTCGTCGCCGAGCAACGTCAGCATCGCCGAGAGCTGGGCGTCGGTGAACTGCACAGGGGCACTGGCATGTCCGGGATCCACGGACGGAGAGTGGACCGATCCTTCGCCCAATCCATCCGGAAAGGGTCGGTGCCCCGGTCTTCTTCCGGGCCCTCTGCCCGGTCGTGCCGCCGGGTTTTTCGTTTTGCCTGGTGGCGACGACATGCTTGTTTGTCGCCCATGAAACTTTCCGAGCTCCGCCTGGGCATGGCCGTGATCCATCCGACCTACGGTTCCGGGACCGTGAAGGCCATCACCGAGCACGCCGCCGAGGTGCTGTTCATCGACGGCCGCAAACCGGTGGAACCCGGATCCAGCGGCCTGGTGCCCGCCGAAGCACAGGCGAGCATCAACGGGTTGGCGCTGCCCCTCGCCGATCTCATCGAGCAGACCGTCGGGGCCCTCGCGGACCGTTTGGGGCTGGAGCGTCCGGATGCCAAGGTGAAGGACCTCGCCCCGAAATGGCGCGGCGGGAAGCTCGTGCTGCATCCCCACGACCCTGCGCTGGCGACCAAGGAGCTCGAGCTCGAGGTCTTCTTCCACAAGGTCGTGATGGTCCGGAACAACCTCCGTGTGCTGGAGCAGAAGATCAACGCCAGCGAGACGCTGACCAGCGCCGATAAGTTCGACTGGCAGCAGTACATCACCCGCAGCTACGGCTCGCTGACGACGTTCAACCTCCTGTTCAAGGAGAAGGAAGAACAGTTCTGACCCCGCGCTGACGACAGGCCGGCGTCACCGCGCGTTCAGATCCGCCAGCTCAGCCAGACCGATCCGAAGTCGTGCGTCTTGCGTTCGCCGACCGAGGTCTCCGGGCTCTGGCGTGCGTAGGTGAAGCCGAGGTCCACCGGACCGGACGTCACCGCGAAACCGAAACGGCTCTCCAGTCCGAAGGGTTCCCGGCCGATGCTCGGCCCGGATCTCCACAGGTTGCCGTCCAGGAAGGTGTCCCTCGCGATGGCCCGGCCCTCGATCCCGGCGAACAGATGGACGCCGAACGGCCGGCTCGCGCCACCGCTCACGGGTAGACCGGATTGGATGGTCGGCCGCCCGAGATCGTCGGGGAGGTTCACGCCGATCCGCAACGTGGCACCGGCCGAGGCCTGCGTACGGGGTGTCCCGCCGGTCAGCGCGACGTGCGGCACCAGATCCACCGCGCCGCCGTCCCGATCGCCGGCCAACGTCGCACGCCACGCGCGCGCATAGGTGAGATCGGCGGTCGGTTCGTTCCTCAGTTGGTGCCCCCAACCCATCGCTCGGCCGATGCTCAAGTTCCGATGGATGAAGTTCTGCGCCTCCCCGGCGAGCGCGCCCGGACCGATCCAACCCAGGCCCACGCGCAGTTCCTCCAGGACGTCGATGCCTCCAGCCGTCGTGCCGCGCCGTTGCAAGGCCGGTGCGCCGTAGATCCAACCGGCGTAGGGCCGGTCGCCCGGCTGGTAGGCCGGCGTATGGATGTCGACCGGCGTGAAGATCAGCTGCCCGGTGGCGAAGGTGGCGCGCGCCCGTTCCGGCTCGAAGCCGATCGCGGGCAACTCTTCACCGAACCACGCCAGCCAACCTGGCATGGATCCGGTCGCGTGCTCCGGGGCGAGATAGGCGAACTGGATCCCTTGCGTGTAGCTGTGGTCGGTCCCGGTCATCGAATCGTTCTCTTCCCACGCTAGGAACGTGTGACCGGCGAGGCCTCCGGCGTCCTCGTCCCGAGCCAGGTCGACAGCACGACCGTCGCGTGGTTCCTTGGTCCCGCCGGCCGCGGATCGCGGGCCGCCGAAGCCGACGACCACTCCGAGGCTCACGAACGGGGCGCCCGCGACGTCCTCGTCGACCACGGTCTGGCGATGGTCGTCCCGGAGCCGGACGCTACCCGAGAAAAGCGTGCCGACCTGGAACGTCACCTTGGCCGATGGCGATGCCTGCCAGCCGATCCCCAGCGAGACCGGGATCGATTGGTCCCGCAGCACGCCGCCCGGGATGCTCGCATCGTCCGCGAGCCGGAACTCCCGCGTCTCATAGGCCAAGCGGAGGAACACCTGGAGCGGATCACTGATCTGGTAGCCCAGACGCCCGGAAGGTCCTTGCGTGTCCAACCGCCAACGGCGCGCGATCTGCCATTCGACCCCGATCACCGGCAGCACGCGGACCACATCCTCCAAGCGGGTCGAGCCGGCCACGCCGAGCGTCAAAGCGAAGTTCTGCGAGAACTGCCGTCGCGCGCCAAGGAGCCCGCCGACCGTCATCGACCCGGACACCACCGCGTCCGGATCGCCGGCCGCGCCGAAGTTCACGCCGGCGACGAAGGCCCAGCGGTCGTCGAACAGATAGGTGAACGTGGGCGACAGCTTCACCTGGAACGCGTCGCGCAGCGGTTCTTCCGCGCCGGGCAGCAGCTTCCCGAAGTTTGAGAACCGGTAGTGCGAATGCTCGACGCCTGCGCCGAGGCCGAACAGCCATCGCGGTGACAACACCCACTTCGCACCGAGATCGAGCGAGACCCGCGGCGCCCGGATATACGCGTCCGTGTCGCCGACCTTGCCGCGAGCCGGAACCACGAAGCCTGGTTCGACGCTGGACTGTGCCGGCAGAAGGTCACCCAAGGCCGGGACTGCGGAGGCCGCCGCCAGGACCGCGGCGATCACGGAGCGCGAAAGCATGGGCGATGAGTTAAGAGCGGCTCCGTCGATTTGCAACCGGAGTCATCGGATACCTGGGGGCATCCTTGACCCTCAGGATCACAGCTTGAATCTGGTGCATTTTTCCGGCCCTTTTAGGCTATCAACACTGATCCAATGCGAGTGCTCGTCGCCGAGGACAACATGGTCAACCGCGAGCTGGCCCGACATCTGTTGGCCCGGCTCGGGCACGAGGTCGTGCTGGCCATCGACGGAAACGAGGTGCTGGCGCGCCTCGAAGAACAGCCCTGCGACCTCATCCTGATGGACCTTTGGATGCCGAACCTCGACGGCCTCGCGGCCTGCGAACGGATCCGGGCTTCCGAGAAAGGGAGCGGCCGGCGGACGCCGATCATCGCGCTCACCGCCCATGCCATCAAAGGCGACCGTGAGGCCTGCATCGCCGCGGGCATGGACGACTATCTCGTCAAACCGGTCCGCCAGCTTGCGTTGGCAAAGGCGATCTCCCGGATCGTCTCCGCCGGCGCGCCGCCCGCTCCCGACTCCCCGCCGGAGCGCCGGGCTTGGCTCGACCCATGGGATGGCGTGGATTCGGAACTCCTCCGCAAGCTCGCGCCCTTGATGCTGGAGTCCACGGCGTCCTCGTTGAAGGACTTGCAAAGCGCGTTCGAGGCGCGGGATTGGATGAAGATCGAGCGAGAGGCCCACACGCTCAAAGGCAGCCTGGGGCTTTTCCACGCTCCAAGGGTGGTGGTCACGACCAAGACCTTGGAGACGGCTGCGCACCTGAAGGACGACGCGAGGACCGCGGCGCTGTTGGGCGACCTCGCCATCGAGTTGGCGGCCGTGCAGGCCGAGGTGCGGGAACGGTGCGGGATGTCTTGAACCGGGACCGCCCGGGTCCGGTCAACCCGCCGTCCTCGCCGCGGCCGGGACCGGAAGCCATCGGTCCAGCGTCATCTGGAGGCGTTCGGCACGCAGGGGCTTCTCCAGATAGTCGTCCATGCCCGCGGCGATGCAGGCTTCCCGGTCTCCGGTTGGCGATCCAGCGGTGAGAGCGATGATCGCCGCCCCGCGGGACGCCCCCGGGTCCCGGAGGAGTTCGCGGGTCGCCGAGAGACCGTCCATCTCCGGCATCTGGCAATCCATGAAGATGACCAGGAACTTCTTCGACCGGGCGGCGTCCACGGCTTCCCTTCCGTTCTTGACGACCTGGACGCGGCATCCAGAGCGCTCCAACAGGTAGGCCACGACCAATGCGCTGGAGCTGTCGTCTTCGGCCAGCAGCACATCGGGGCCGGCGGGGGCATCTGTGGAAGGCCCGCCGAGCCGGACGACCCTCCCGCGTTCGTCCAAGGCTTGGCGCACCGCCGCTCCGACCGAGCCCGGGGCGGCGATCGGGCGCGCCAGCGTCGAATCGCAGGAACCCTCGAAGAAGCCGGAAACGGTCGTCCGTCGGTGGAGCGCGACCAGTGCCGGGACGGGCCACGTGCCACCTTGTCGGACCTCGCGGAAGAACCGGGCGAGCGCGCTGTCGGCGACCGCGACGTCCACGATGACGAGTTCCCACGGCCGGCCCGCCCGGGCCGCGCCCGCGAGCTCATCGAGCGCGGCCCCGAGGTCGACCCCGACGGACCGGCAACCCCAGCGCGTCAACTGGCGGGCAAGCACGTCGCGGCCGGGACCGGACAGGTTGACCAGCAGCACGCGCAGGCCGTCGAGGTCCACAGGAGGTGTGCTCGACGGCATCGCGGTCCCCGGGGCCAGCGGCAGGGTGACCCAGAAGGTCGAGCCGACATCGGGCGTGCTCTCCAGCCCGATCTGCCCGCCCATCAGCTCGATCAGCTGCTTGGAGATCGCGAGCCCGAGGCCGGTGCCGCCCTGTCGCCGCGTCGCTGCCGACTCGATCTGCGAGAACCGCTGGAACAACAGCGACCGCTTGTCGTCCGGGATGCCCGGCCCGCTGTCGGTGACGGCGAAGCGCAGGGAGCCGCCGACCCGCTCCACATCGATGCCCACGTGGCCTTCCTGGGTGAACTTCACCGCGTTGCCGACCAGGTTCATCAGGACCTGCCGCACGCGTGAAGGATCGCCGATGATCTCCTCCGGCACGCCCGCTCCGAACATCATCGTGAGCTCGATGCCCTTCTCGTCCGCCCGGGCCGACATCAGCTCCGCGACCTCGGCCACGATGTCCTCGATGCGGAACGGTTCGTGCAGGAGCTCCAGACGACCGGCCTCGATCTTCGAGAAATCCAGGATGTCGTTGATGGTGGTGAGCAGCGATTCACCGGATTGCTTGATGGTCTCCGCGAAGCGGTGCTGGCCGGGCGAAAGGCTCCCGTCGAGCAGGAGGTCGGTGAATCCGATCACCCCGTTCAGCGGCGTGCGCATCTCATGGCTCATCATCGCCAGGAACTCCGTCTTCGCGCGGTTGGCCGCTTCGGCCGCTTCCTTGGCCCGGATGAGCTCCGATTGCGCTTCCTTCTCGGCGGAGACATCCGTGAACGAAACGACCACGCTGCGGACCTTGCCGGCGGGGGTGAACTCGGCCGGCACGGCGTTGACCACGAGCCAGGTCACGTCGCCGCCGGGACGCCGCATGCCGAGGGTCACCTCGGGGACGGCACGGCCGGTGCGGAAGGCCTGCCCTGCCACGGAATCGGCCGGCTGGGCCGCCGATCCGTCGCCGTGGATGAACTGCCGCAAGGCGTCGTCGAAGCGCTGTGCCGCGACATCCTCCGGCGTCAGCCCGAGGATCCGGACGGCGCTGTCGTTCACGGTCGAGATCCTCCCGTCGTCCTCGATCATCATCACGCCTTCCGAAAGCGCGGCGACGACCGCCCGGTGCCGTTCCTCGCTTTGCCGCATCGCGGACTCGGTCCGGGACCGGTCCACCGCGACGCTGACCAGCGCGGAGGCCTGCGCGAGCTGCGCCAGGTCTCCCGGCCGGGGCGTGGCCTTCTCGCGGTGGTAGCAGGCGATCGATCCGAGCGGTGTCCCGCTGTTGGAGAAGACGGGGAACGACCAGCAGGAGCGGAGTCCGTGCCGTGCCGCCAGGTCGCGGAACTTCCCGTCCCAGAGCGGGCTCATGGTGATGTCGTCCACGATGACCGGCTCGCGCCGGAAGACGGCCATGCCGCAGCGGCCGCCCCCCTCGACGCACCGCAGCCCGTCGCCCGCCCGGTTGTAGTCTTCGGGCAGCGACGGTCCCGCCGTGGTCCGCAACGTGACGCCGTCCGCTTCGAGCAGGAGCACCGAGCAGATCCTGTCCGGGCAAGACCGTTCCAGATGGTGCACCAACTCCGTGAGGACGACCTCGATGGGTTCACCCTTGGCGATGAGCCCGAGCACCCGCTGCTGTCCGTCGCGCTGCGCCTCGGCACGGCGACGGGCGGTGATGTCCCTGCCGAAGATCTCCAGCTCCTGGGCCTCGCCGTCGCGCTGCACCAAGCGGGCCGTGACCTCGATGCTCAGGTGCCCGTGTCCAGCGGCGACGACGTCCACGACGACCGATTGGTCCCCCACCTTGGCGGTGCGCCGGATGCGCTCCAGCCGCTCGGCGACCATCGCCCGGTGATGCGGCGCGATGAAGGATTCCAACCGGCTCCGACGCGCCTCTTCCAAGGTCATCCCCATGGCGCGGAGGGCCGACAGGTTGGCGGTGCTGATGCGGCCGTCGAGTTGCACCGTGAAGATCAGGTCGACCGCGTTCTGGGTCAGGTCGTGGAAGCGCTGCTCCATCGCCCGGTCCTTCTCGAGCTGTGCCCGCAGGATGAGCGTCTGGGCGGCGACGCGACGTCGGAGCTGCACCATCCAGACCACCGACCCGAGCACGACGAACGCCAACCCCCCCGCCAGGATGAGCGCACGGCCCGAAGTCCACCACGGTCCATACGCCACCACGCGGACATCGGCCGGCGTGTCGCACCACACCACCATGTCCATGACGTCGGCGCGGAGGAAGGCCTTGAGCCTCCTGATATCCGCGCCTCCCGTCACCGCGAGGGTGCTCCCGGGCCGGACGCCAGAGAAGCAGGTCCGGCCCGCCGCCTTGTTCGGCAACATCGCCTCGAACGTCCGCCCTTGGTCGTCCCGGAGCAGCGCCGCCTCCTCGGTGCCGTGTCGCAGCCAACCGACGAGCTTGCCCTCCACCGTCACGCGCATGGCGTCGCCGGGCAGATCCACGGTGGAATCGAACCGGCGCGGCGTCGGCAACGTGCCGGTCCCCACCCGCTGCAGCACCGCGTGCAGGAGCTCGGAGCCCACCTTGCCGGCCTTCGGGAATCCGACCACCTCGACGAGGTCGCCGACCGCGACCGGAGGATTTGTGCCGGCCCTGACACGCAGCCCGTGGGTGTCGTCCTGGATGCAGACGGTCCCGTCATCTCGCCGTGAGACCACCACGCCCCGGACACGGGCCCGGTCCGGATGGATCCGCAGGGGATCGAACGACATGACTTTGTCCAGAGCCCGGAGCGGCAGGTCATCGAACGGTTTGGCGGCATGCTCCACATGCACCGAGGACAAACCGGGCAGACAGACCATGAAGCCGAGGAACTGTTCGGCGTCGTTGAAGACCGTGCTGCAGACGCCGGTGAGCACCACCGAGGCACCCACCCAACCGACCGGCACGGGATCCTTCATCGCCGCCGGGAACAAGGCCTCGAACTCGCCGGTCGGCCCGTCGAGCATCAGAGCCCGGTGGCCGCCCCGGTCGACCACCTCGGTGACCACGCCGGTCAGCGCCACCCACTGGCTGTCTTCTTGGCCGCTCCGGAGCCTCGACCGGTCGGGCTCCAACGGAACCGGCATGTCTCCGGGGCCGAGCGATGACGCGGTGCGAACCTCGAGCACCGGAGCGAACTGCCCACGGAGCACCCGGCCCTCGATCCGCAGGCGCTCCGCAGGCCGCGCGACGAACTCGACGTTGGTCGCCAGGGTGAAGAACATACCGGCCGTCCCGTCTTGGATGAACGTCAAGGACCACGCGGCGTCCACGAAGGTCACCACGCCCTCCAGCCGGAACGGAACGATGCGTCCGTCGACATCTTCCTGGGTCAGGTGGCGGGCCGCGGCGACGTCGGTGACGACGAGCGGCGACGTCCCGGCAGCGCGCGCGACGAGGCACAGCACCGTGAGACAGACCAACAGCGAGGCCTGGAGCCCGCCCACGAATTTCATCCGGAATTCTCCTATCGTGCTGGGGCGCCATCGGAAAGAACTAAAAGCAAGTAGGAGGCCGGCGGAGCAAAAGTTTGCGCGCTCCAACGGACGGCACCAGCTTTGGTCCCGTGCCATCGGCCCCGTTCCGCCTCGGCTCCGTGCCCTATCTCAACGCCGTCCCGCTCACCGCGGGGATCGAGCACGGGTGCGTCTTCCTCCCGCCGTCCCGGCTGGCCGCCGAACTTCATGCGGGTCGGCTGGACGCCGCGCTCGTGAGCGTCACCGAGGTGTTGTTCCACGACGGCCACGACGTGCTCGACGGCGCGGCCATCGCTTCGTGCGGACCGGTCGCCAGCGTCTTCCTCGCGCACCGGGAGCCGCTCGGGCAGATACGCACGGTCTTCCTCGACCCGGCGAGCTGCACCAGCGTGAACCTGCTCCGGGTCCTGCTCGCGGAACGCGGCCTGGCACCGGAGTTCCGGCTGCTCGCCGACACGGCGGATGCCGCGCGGCACGACAACGTCCTCCTCATCGGCAACCCCGCCATCGCCTTCCGCCGTGCCCCGCACGACCACGAGCTCTGGGACCTCGGTGAAGCCTGGGACCAGCTCACGGGCCTGCCGTTCGTCTACGCCGTCTGGGCGCTCCGCCGCGGTGCCCCCCCAGAACTGCGCGCCCGTCTGCTCATGGCGAAGGCCGCAGGGATGGCTGCCATCCCGCGGACCGTCGCGGAGCGGACGGAGTACGACGCGGACTTCCGCCGCGCCTATCTCGGCGGCCATATCCGCTACGACCTCGGCGACGCGGAGAAGGCCGGGCTTGAGCGGTTCGTGGAACTGCTCCTCCGGCACGGTGGCCGCCAGGTCTTCCCTCCCCGCTTCGTGGCCTGAACCGCGTCCGACAGATCCCGATCGGACCCGTCCTCCAAGCGAGCGTTCCGTGGCGGCAGACCGCCGACGGAGAAACCACCGCGGCCTGAAGGAAAAAGGGCCGGACAGGTCGGTCGCGACCTTTCGCCCCCCCCGTGTGGTGGAGCGACGCGCCCGCAGAGCTCTTGCGGGTCGGTGGCCCGCCTTGGTCCGACGGGGCCCGGAACCCAAGGTCGCCCCGACGCACTCGTGCGCGTGTCGTCGCCGACAGTCGGTATGGCGCCCGATCCCGGGATCTGTCAGGCTGGCTTCGCCGCACACATCATGTCCGCACCGCTCCGCCCTCTTGATTGGTCGCTTCCGTTCGGCGACCCCGTCGCCCAACTCTCCTGGTCGCCCGACGGCACGCGCCTCGGTGCGGGCGGTGTCGACGGCCGGGCGGCCATCCTCGATGCCCGCGACGGGCGCGTGCTGCACGGTTTCATCGCGCACGAGGGCGGATTGTTCCGCGCGGCGTTCTCGCCGGCAGAGGATCTTTTCGCGACTTCGGGCCAAGACGGCCGAGCCAAGCTCTGGGATCCGCTGACCGGCGCGCAGCTGCATTCGCTGGAAGGTGGCGCGTCATGGGTCGAGCAGCTCGCGTGGTCGCCCCGCGGCGGATGGGTCGCCGTCGGCGCCGGGCGGAAGCTCCACCTGTGGCATCCGGCGAGCGGGGTCGTCCATGTGTCGGCCGCCCATCGGAGCACGGTGACCGCGCTGGCGTGGCGTCCGGACGGATCGCGCGTCGCCGCGGCCTGCTATTCCGGAGCCGAGGTCTGGGATGCCGGAACCGGCACGCATGTGGAGACGCTGCCGTGGAAGACGTCGCTGATCTCGTTGGCTTGGTCCCCGGACGGCCGCTGGGTGGTCGGCGGCACGCAGGAGCAGAGCGTGCAGATCTGGGAGCTCCCGTTCCATCCCGGCGACGAGTTGGCGATGTCCGGCTACGCGACCAAGGTGCGCGAGCTGGCATGGCATCCTGGCGGGCGCTATCTCGCCACCGGCGGCGGCGAGCCGATCATGGTGTGGGATTGCGCGGGCAAGGGCCCGGCCGGAAGCACACCGCGGATCCTGGAGGGCCACGCAGGGCTGGTGACGGCGCTCGATTACCAGCGCACCGGGCATCTGCTCGCGAGCGGCGCGCAGGACGGCTCCGTGCTGCTCTGGAACGCCGGGAAGTCGAGCACCGCCCTGCGCCGGTTCCAAGCCGGCGACTCGGTCACCGAGGTCCGGTGGTCGCCGGACGGCAAGCGCGTCGCCATCGGTTGCCGCGACGGCACCATCGCCGTCGGCCAAGCGCCGGTCTGAATGCAGGCCCTCCGTCCGCGACCGGTCTCCTGATCTGCCAAGGTCCGCGATGAGGCCGTCCCAGGACCGTCCGGGTCACCGACGGCGCCGTGGTGGCCAGAGGCCTTGCCGGATCTTCAGCGCCGGCCGGCCGCGATCCTGGCGGGCCTCATCCGTCGCGAAGGATCGAGCGAAGCCGCTTCCACCGCTTCCTTGACCCGTGTGGCGACCGATCCCTGCAGGCACGAGAAAGCCGCCGGAGGTCCGGCGGCTCTATCGCTGGGATCCGAGGCGGGATCAATAGCCGTACTGGCCTCGGCCGGTCTTGGCGTCCACGTAGCCGGTCCGCTCGAGATACCACGCGAAATCCAGCTTGCCCTGTCCGTCGAAGCTCACGGTGGTCGGGTACTGGTATTTCACGCCGTACTTCGAGGCGCGGCTGAGCCAGCGCTTGATCTCGGAATGACCGTCGGCGAAGGAGAAGCCGCACGCGCCGTTGTGGTAGGAGGCGACGATGTCCTGCCAACTGCCGGCAGTACCGCTGTTGATGAAGAAGCCGTCGTTGATGGAATCGGGATGCTCATCGACGAAGAGCCAGGTCTTGGAGGGGCTGGGCACGCTGGCTTGCTTGAGGAACTGGAGCTTGTCTTGGAAGCCCCAGTTGACGCCGCGGGCGGTCGGATCGCTCGGGTCGGAGGTGTCGAAGCGCCCGAAGAAGGCGTTCATCGACAGGCTGCGGTTGCGCTGCGGGTAGCCGGCCTTGCGTTGCTGCTGGCTGAGATAGTTGTCGGCCGGGCATTTGTACACGCCCACGCCGCCGCCGGTATATTTGCCGAGCACGCCGTTCACCACCCAATCCTTGTTGGTGACGCTGGCCTCGGCGGTTTTTCCGCCGCCGGCGCCCCAGGTCATGACGTTGTTGACCCAGTTGTCGAACTTGCCGTTGGCGATCGTCTTCACCGTCTCGGAGACGCCGAAATTGTTCGCGACGCGGTCCTGGAAATCACCGGAGTAGAGATGCCACCCCAAGGTGAGCTGCTTGGTGTTGTTCAGGCACTGGATGCCTTGGGCCTTGCTCTTCGCCTTGCTGAGCGCCGGAAGGAGCATGCCTGCGAGGATCGCGATGATGGCGATGACCACCAGCAGCTCGATCAAGGTGAATCCAGAAGACCGAGCCGACCGGCGACGTGTTTTCTCCATGAGGGACGGGAAGTTCATAGAACTAGGGGGGTGTTGGTGCGTTCACAAACTTCCACCGAGGACTTGTAGAACGCAAGCGTCGCGGACGGATCTGTCGCGGACGGACCGCACGGCACCGCGCGACATCGGGTCACCAATCCACCGCGACGCTCAAGGTCGCGCCGAAGCGGTTCTTGTAGAAGAGCTGCCGGTTCTTCGCGCCGAACTCGTGGACGAGCTTGGTGATCTTCACGTCGAAGCAGCAATACTCGGCGATCTCCGCCATCTTGCCCTCCTTGAACCACTCCAGTGCTTGGAGACCTTCGCTCGTCTTGTTCAGCCCGAAGGTCGCCTCCGCGATGGAGTCGAGCCCGAGCCGGTGGCCCAGCTTCTCCTTGAGCACCACGAGCATGTCCAAGGTCGGGAGCTGCGACAGGTCCATCACCGTGTAGCGGTGCAGCACTTCATAGTCGAAACGCAGATGGTTGAAGCCGACCACGAGGTCCGCGCGCTGGAGTTCCTTGAGCAGGGCGTCGACCTGCGGCTCGCCGTAGACCTTGTAGGTGCCGCGCGCCGTCGAATAGGTCACGCCGAGGCTCATCCGCATGTCACGGATCTTGTCCCATCCGCCGACCTCTTCGGCCGACTTCTGGGTCTCGAGGTCGAAGTACACGATGTTCTTCACGGCGCCCGAATCTGCCGGCCCGGCCGCGCCGATGACGAGAGGGAATTGCGCCCGGCCCCGCCGGCCCACCGCGCCGCCGGTCCGGCCGTGACAAGATGGTCCGCGACAAAGCCGCGACTTTCGGGCACCCATTCCTCATCCCGTCATGAGATCCCGTCCCACGCTCCGCCTGTTGTCGCTGGCCCTCCTCTCGCTGCGGTTGGCCGTCTCCGCCGCCGCCGCCGCCCATGCGCTTCCACGCAGCACGCCTGAGGCGCAGGGCGTCTCGTCCGCAGGGGTCCTCGCGTTCGTCGAGGCGGCGGACCGCACCATCGATTCGCTGCACAGCGTCATGGTCCTGCGCCACGGCCAGGTCGTCGCCGAAGGCTGGTGGACGCCCTACGATGCGGCGACGCGGCATGAGTTGTACTCGTTGAGCAAGAGCTTCACCTCGACCGCCGTCGGATTGGCCGTGGCCGAAGGCCGGCTGGGCATCGATGATCCGGTGCTGAAGTTCTTCCCGGAGGACGCGCCGGGATCGCCGAGCGCCAACCTCAGGTCCATGCGCGTCCGCGACCTGCTCCGCATGGCGACGGGCCACCAGGACGAGCCGCCGACGGCCGTCGACAAGATCTCCGCCCGATCCTTCCTCGCGCAGCCGGTCCCGCACAAACCCGGCTCGCACTTCAAGTACAACACCGCGGCGACCTTCATGCAGTCGGCCATCGTCCAGAAGGTCACCGGGCAGACCGTCCGGGACTATCTCCAGCCCCGGCTCTTCGCGCCGCTCGGCATCGAGGACCCGGTCTGGAACCCGAGCTTCCAGGGCATCTCGCTCGGCGGCTACGGCCTCAACGTGCGCACCGAGGACATCGCGCGCTTCGGCCAGCTGTATCTCCAGAAAGGCAGATGGGAAGGCCGCCAACTGGTGCCCGCCGCGTGGGTCGAGCAGGCCACGGCGTTGCAGGTAGCGAACGGCAGCAACCCGCGGAGCGATTGGGACCAGGGCTATGGCTACCAGTTCTGGCGCTCGCGCAACGGCGCCTACCGGGGCGACGGCGCGTTCGGGCAGTACTGCATCGTCCTGCCGGCGCAGGACGCCGTGGTCGCCATCACCAGCGGCGTCAAGGACATGCAAGCCGTGCTCGATCTCGTCTGGGACAAGCTGCTCCCCGCGATGCAGGCCAGGAAGCTTCCTGCCGACCGCGCAGCCCAGCAAAAGCTCGTATCGGCCCTCGGCCATCTCGTGCTGCCGACCGCGAAAGGCGCGGCGACCTCGCCGATCGCCGCGAAGGTCGCCGGCAAACGGTTCGTCTTCCCGGCGAACGACCAGAAACTTCATTCGCTGATGTTCGACGCTGCCGGCGCGCTGGTGATGCGCTTCGATGGAGCGGACCAGCGCCTGGCCTTCAGCCACGGCGGCTGGACCAAGGGCCGCGCCGCGTTCGGCACGATCCCGGCCGGATCCGTCGCAGTGAGCGGCGCGTGGCCGGCCGAAGACGTGTTCACGGCGAAGTTCTGCTTCAATGAGACCCCTTTCGTGATGACGCTCACGATGCGCTTCAACGGGGATGCCGTGGAGGTCGACCAGGAGACCAACGTCGGCTTCGGCTCGACCCGGCGCCCCCAGCTCGTCGGTCGGGCGGAGTGACGCACCGGGCCCCTTCGCCGGGGAAAAAACCGGCTTCCATTTCAAGGGACGGCCCCTAGCGTCAAAAACTAGTTTTCCGAGAACTTGAACCGAACATCTCATGGCTGCTGACAATACCATCGTCGCGAAGGTCGAACTTCCGCCCCTCAAGCCCCAGAATCTGAAGTCAAAGCTCGCGGGCACCCCGACCGGTGCCCCCAGGTATCCCGTCGTCGTCAAGAACGCCGCGGGAGCCGATGTGACCTTGGGCTCGCCGGTCGCGACCCGCGCTCTCGTGGCGCTCATGGATGTCCACGCCGTCAACGGCGGCGCGGCCTGCCACTGGGGCGGCCCCGCGGCCTTCGCGGAGGTGAACGCGGCCATCCACGGCGTGATGTTCGCCACGACCGGCCGCCCGTGGCATGAGGCCTACAATTTCGTCAACGACGCCGGCCACGCCGAGAACGGCATCTACGCGCTCCGGGCGAACCACGGCTTCGACGGCATGACCTTCGAGGACCTCAAAGGCTTCCGCTCGATCCAGTCCAAGCTCACCGGCCACGGCGAATCGCACCTCAACCCCGAGGGCGTGCTCCTGTCCAACGGCCCGCTCGGCTCCGCGCTCCCGCAGGCCCAGGGCCTGGCGATCGGCGACAAGCTGGCGGCCAACGACCGGGTCACCATCGTCACCGTCTCCGACGGCGCGTCGATGGAGGGCGAGGCCAAGGAAGCTTTCGCCGCCATCCCCGGTCTCGCCGCCAAGGGCCGGGTGAACCCGTTCGTGATGATCGTCTCCGACAACGACACCAAGCTCTCCGGCCGCATCTCCAAGGATTCGTTCTCGATGCAGCCGAGCTTGGAGGCGCTGAGCGTGCTCGGATGGGATGTCCGCAAGGTCGAGCACGGCCACGATCTCCAGGCCGTCTACCTCGCAGTGGAGAAGGCCGTCGCCGATGCGAAAGCCGCCCCGGCGAAACCAGTCGCGATCTGGCTCAAGACCATCAAGGGCTACGGCGTCAAGAGCACGATGGAGAACGCGGCGGGCGGCCACGGATTCCCGCTCGCCAACGGCGAGAAGATCGTCGAGTTCGTCGACGAGATCTGCTCCGGCCAAACGCCCGAAGAGCTCAAGCAATGGGCGCTCGCGCTGCGCAAGGATTGGGAGCAGAAGGAGGAGGTCAAGAAGGCCAAGGCCGCTGCCGCCGCTGCGAACCCGGTCCCCGCGGCCCCCGCGGTGAAGAAGGACAAGGTCCAGGCCGGTCTCGCGGCCGGTGCGATCAAGGCCGCGATGGAGGGCTATCCCGTGTATTCCGTGTCGTGCGACGTGCAGGGCTCGACCGGTATCAGCACCTTCCAGAAGGCGACCGGCAACTTCATCGAGGTCGGCATCGCGGAATCGAACATGGTCTCGACCGCGGCGGGCCTCTCCAAGGTCGGCTTCATCCCCATCGTGGACACCTTCGGCCAGTTCGGTGTGACCAAGGGCAACCTTCCGCTCACGATGGCGGCGCTCTCGCAGGCGCCGGTGATCGCGATGTTCTCGCACGTCGGCTTCCAGGACGCGGCGGACGGCGCGAGCCACGAGGCGACGACGTACTTCTCCGCGGTGAGCTCGATCCCGCACACGGTCGTCATCGCCCCGAGCTGCGCCGACGAGGCGGAGGCGTTCATGTACCAGGCGATCCGCCACATCGGCGACGAGCGCGCGGCCGGCCACCACGGTGAATCGGTCATCTTCTTCGTCGGTCGCGAGACGTATCCGGTGAAGTGGGTCGAAGGATCCGATTATGCTTGGGGCAAGGCGCAGGTCATCCAAGAAGGCACCGATGTGGTGCTGGTCGGCTCCGGCGTGCTCTTCAACAAGGCGCTCGAAGCGGCGAAGATCCTCGCCGCCCAGGGCAAGTCGGCCACGGTGATCAACAACCCGTTCATCAACCGCGTGGACGTGGCGACCATCGGCGCGGCGGTCGCGAAGTGCGGCGGCCGGTTGGTGACGATCGAGGACCATCAATTCATCGGCGGCATGGGTGCCCAGGTCTCGCACGCGTTGAGCAACGCCGGCATCGCCCACCGGGTGAAGTCGCTGGGCATCCCCGGTGAGTTCGGCCAGAGCGCCTATCTCGCGGAGGAGCTCTACGTGAAGTACGGCCTCACCGGCCCGAAGATGGCCGAAGCCGCGCTCGCGTTGATCGGTTGATCGGCTTGGCCTGCCGCGCGCCTTGGACGGCGCGCGGCGGCCTCTTGGCCCCTGTCGGCAAGGCCCGCCCGCTCAACTGCCGCAGCGCCCGCGGATCCGAATTCCGTGATGCAGCAAAGGCGCATCTGCACAGAGGAACAGATGGATTTGGAAAGCAGGAAGCCGTCAGCTTGGCCGGCTCCGTTCCTGCTTTCCTTCTTTCCAGATTCTCTCTCTCCGGCCCGTGTTTTCATCAGAGCAAGCGTGACTCTGACCTGGCTGCCTCGTCCGCCACTTCGGATCGCACCGACCGGAGCGATGGGGTTGAGTTGTCCCCCCGCCTCGCGCATCGTCATCGCCTCCAGCATGACAATCCGAGGAACTTCCCGTAGCGGCGTGATGGCCTTGACCCTTCTGGGCTCGGCCTTGTCGCTGACCTCGCCGTGTCCGGCGGAGCCCGTGGATGCCGGTGCTCCCGCCGCGCTCCACGCCGCCGCCAAGAAGACGTTCCAAGAGCAGGTCGCCCCGTTCATGAAGAGCTACTGCTCGCGGTGTCACGGGCAGGACCGACAGAAGGGCGGCATCAATTTCTACCCAGCGCTCAACAACCCGGGCACAGCCGAGTCCGCCAAACGATGGAAGCAGGCGGTCGCCAACGTGAAGGCCCACGATATGCCGCCGACGGATGCCAAACAGCAGCCGACGGATGAGGAGCGCCAGCAGTTCATCAGCGGGATCGCCAAGATCAAGTATCTCAGCCCAAAGGATCCCGGTCTGTTCGTGATCCGTCGTCTGACCAAGGCGGAGTACGGCAACACCCTGCACGATCTCTTCGGGGTGTCTCCGGCGATCGCCCAAGAGTTGCCGGATGAAGTATCCGGCGAAGGATACCTGAACACGTTGTCTCCCCTCCAATCGGAGCAGTATCTCAGCATCGCCAACGAGGTGCTGGACCAGGTCTTCGCCCCCCAAGGAGCACCGCCGCACCCGGTGCAACGGCGCCTGCTCGGCCGACCGCCCGGCGCAGGGACCGATCCGCGGGCGGCTGCGAGGGACGTGGCCCGCTCGTTGGCCCGGAAGGCGTATCGTCGGCCTCCCACCGAGGCGGAGTTGGATGTCTTGTCGAAGGTCTTCGAACTGGCGATGGAGAACCGGCTTTCCTACACGGACGCCCTGCGCCTGATGGTCAAAGCGGTCCTGGTCTCCCCCCAGTTCCTGTTCATCACGCCTTCGGCCGAGGCTGTTACCGGCCGCGATGTCGTCCCGTTGGACGACCATCAGCTCGCGTCCCGGTTGTCGTATCTGCTGTGGGCCACCATGCCCGACACCCACTTGTCCGATCTCGCCGATCGCGGCCGGCTCCACGAGCCGATCGTCCTCAAGGCGCAGGTCGCAAGGTTGCTGAAGGACAGCCGTTCCCGGGCCCTGTTCGATGGCTTCGGCGCGCATTGGCTGGGCTTGGCGAGCTTGGAGAGCAAGACGTTCGATCCCGTCCGGTTCCCCCAGATGACCCGCGCGATGCGCTCGGCGATGTATGACGAGGCCCGCCTGTTCTTCGGCAGCATCTTGGAAGAGAACCGGAGCGTCGTCGGCTTCGTGGATGCGCGGTACACCTTCCTCAACGGGACCCTCGCCCCCATCTACGGACTGGAGAAGACCGTCACCGGACCCAAGATGCGCCGGGTGAAGCTCGCGGATGCCAACCGCGGCGGGATCCTGGCGATGCCCGGGGTCCTCGCCACGACCTCTTTCCCCAATCGCACCAGCCCGGTCAAACGCGGCGTGTGGGTGCTCGAACAAGTGCTGGGCGAAGAGGTGCCGCCACCCCCGCCGAACGTCCCGACCCTGGAGAAGCAGGACCAGAAAAAGGTCGCCGACCTGACCCTGCGCCAGCGCACCGAGCTCCACCGCACCGACGCCGTCTGCGCCAATTGCCACAAGCTGCTCGACCCGATCGGATTCGGCCTGGAGAACTTCGATGCCATCGGACGCTGGCGTGCCCAGGACGACACCGGCGGTTCCATCGACGCTGCTGGCGAACTACCGGGAGGAAAACACTTCACCACGCCCAGAGAACTGAAAGCCATCATCGCCTCGCGGCAAGGGGATCTGGCGCGCAACCTGACCGAGAAGTTGCTGGCCTACGCCCTCTGCCGTCAGTTGGAGGGCTACGACGAGGTCGTGGTGGACCGCCTGATGGAGACCATCGCCCAGGACGGCTATCGGATGCAGACGCTCATCACCGAGATCGCCACCAGCTATCCGTTCACCCATCGTCGGATCCAAGAAACCGCCCCGTCCACATCCCATGAGAAATAGCACGCTGATCGATCGTCGCACCTGCCTGAAAGGGATCGGTGCCGCGCTGGCTCTCCCGCTCTTGGACACCATGGGCTGGGCCGATCCCGTCAAGGCCAAGGCCGTCCGACCGCCGGTCCGCCTCGGGTTCATGTACATGCCCCACGGCGTCATCATGGAGCAGTTCTGGCCCAAGGATCCCCGGAGCTTCCTGACCTCGCCGCCGCCGGCCTTGGAATCGCTGCGCCCGGTGCTGGACCAGTGCTTGTTGATGAAGGGGATCTCCGGCGTGCCCATCGCTCCCTTCAACGGCGCGCCGCATGCCCTCGAGTTGTCGACCTGGCTCACCGCGGTGCTGCCCGATGCGGACCGGCGCAACGAGATCCATATCGCCATCTCCGCCGACCAGCTCGCCGCCAACTACATCGGCCACCTCACTTCCTTGCCGTCCTTGGAACTGGCCACCATGCCGCAGACGCACAAGGAGAACCAGGAGGGGCTGAACGAGGGATACTACTCCCATTGCAGCTTCCGCTCGGCCAGCCAAGCCGTGCCCGCCGAGGTCAACCCGCGCAACGTGCTCAACCGGCTCTTCGGGAAGTCCGAACAATCGGGCAAGACCGCCAAGGTGGATCCCTTGGATCGGCAGATGTTGGACCTGGTCCTCGGCGGGGCCCGGGATCTCCGCCGGAGGTTGCCCCGGGACGACCAGCACAAGCTCGACGAATACCTGGACAGCGTGCGCAGCGTGGAACGCCGCATCGCCGCCATCGAATACCGCCAGAAAGAGGCGGCCATGGAAGCGGCCGGGGTCAGCGTGAGCAAGCGCGACGCCTCGGATTCCCCGCCCATCGCCATCAAGATCCCCGAGGGTGAGAAGCGCAGCGATTACATGCAGGTGATGTGCGACCTCAACGTGCTGGCGTTCCAGACCGATACCACCCGGGTCAGCACCTACATCGGCTCCACGCCGAACGGCGTCTCCTATCCGGAGCTGGGGTTCGACGACGAGCACCACTCGCAGACGCACCACAACAACGAGGCCGACAAGCTCGGCAAAGTCGCGGCCATCACCGCCTTCAACATCGCCCAGTTCGCCCACATGGTGAAGAAGATGCACAGCTTGCGGGAAGGGGAGGGCACCTTGCTCGACAACTGCATCATGATGTGGGGCTCGGGCCTGGAGGACGGCAACAAGCACGCGCGGGAGAACCTGCCGTTCATCCTGGCCGGGAAGGGCGGAGGATCGCTGAAGACCGGCCGGTTCTTGGCGGATACCAAGGGCAACCAAGGCGACCTGCTCACCACGCTGCTCGGTTGCGCCGGCATCCCGCTGGACCGCCCGATCGGCATCGCCAACAAACAGATCACCGAGATGAAGACGGCGGTCTAGGCCTGACGGGACCGCGCTCGATCCATCGCGGAGACGGTCGACGCCGGAGGCATGGAAGAGGCCGCTTCCGGGCGATGTCCCGGGCGATGTCCGGTGTCGTCCGTCGCACGATCACCTCACACCCTCTTCGTGCAGAGCAGCTCCTGTGATCCCCAGCGCAAGATAGGGGGATGTCTCGGTGGTGGCAGATCCACTGAGACCCGCACAAGAAAAGGGGGCCGGGCGCTGAGCCCGGCCCCCTGGTGATTTCCGGGTGCACGTCCCGGCCTAACGGGCGCGGTAGAACTTGGCCGTCGCGGAGGGTTGCACCGCCAACGGGCTGCTGCCCGACTGGGCTTGATACGTGCCGTTGACCGTGTCCGCCGACTGGAGGCTGCCCGTCCAGGTCAAGGTGAGGCTGCCGTCGGCGTTGCGCTTGACGGCGAGCGAAGGGCCCGTCGCCGTTGCGGAGGGGGTCGGGTCATCCAAGGGGGCGGGATGCGAGAACACCGTGTAGAAGTTGACCTCCTTCAACGGGGCACCCGTGTTGAGGTTGACCGTGGCGCCGTTGGCCGGCTTGTTCTGTAGGTTGATCTCCCCCTTGGCCGCGATGCAGATCTGCTGGGTGGTCATGGCCACCGTCATACCGACCGAGCGGATATCGCCCGTCTTGGCTTGGTTCACGAAGGCCAGGAAGCTCGGCGTCAGCGCCGAGAACGCCATGGTCTCGCCATTGAGCGCCAGCACCCGGGCCGCCACTTGCTGTTGCTCGTAGCCATCGGGTCTGGAGACCCAGGACGCAGTGACGCGATCGAGCGCGTCGACCGCGAGGTTGGCGCGGTCAAAGCCACCGGCGAAGGCGGGCTCGCTGACGTCGATCGACGCCA
>CAIWVP010000049.1 GCA_903916195.1 uncultured Verrucomicrobiota bacterium
GATCGGGCTGCTCGGCGTGCTCGCTGCGCTCGCCGCGTCCCTGCCCGCGCGCTCGGCCACGACCTCCACCGACGACACGCCGACGCTCCTCATCGTCGTCGGCGCGCCGGGCGAGGCCGATTACGCGACGAACTTCGTCCGGCAGGCCGCCCGATGGGAGAAGGTCGGCGAGCAGGCCGGCGCGAAGCGCACGACCTTCGGCATCGGCGATGCCGGGACGACCAACGACATCGCGCTGCTCCGCTCCGCGATCGCGGCCGAGCCGACGGAAGGCACGTCGGCGCTCTGGATCGTGCTGATCGGGCACGGCACCTACGACGGCCGCGATGCGAAGTTCAATCTGCGCGGCCCGGACCTCGCGGCGACCGACCTCGCGCTCTGGTTGAAGCCGGTCCACCGCCCCGTCGCGGTGATCGACACGTCGTCCGCGAGCGGGCCCTTCCTAAAGCCGTTGTCGGCCCCGGGCCGCGTGGTCGTGACGGCGACGCGGAGCGGCAACGAGCAGAGCTTCGCGCGGTTCGGCGGATCCTTGGCCGACGCCATCGCCGATCCGGCCTCGGACCTGGACCAGGACGGACAGACGTCGCTGCTCGAAGCGTTCCTGAGCGCGTCGGCGAAGGTCGCGGAGTTCTACAAGACCGCCGACCGCCTCGCGACGGAGCACGCGCTCATCGACGACAACGGCGACGGCTTGGGCACGCCGGCCGATTGGTTCCGCGGCACGCGCGCCACGAAAAAAGCCAAGGACGGCCAAGCGCTCGACGGCCTCCGGGCGCGTCAACTGCATCTCGTCCGGAGTCCCGACGAACGATCGATGGACCCCGCCGTCCGCTCCCGGTGCGACGAGCTGGAGCGGGCCATCGAGAAGCATCGCGAGGCCCGTCCGACGATGTCCGACGATGAATATTACCGCGGGCTAGAGGTGCTGCTGCGCGAGATAGCGCGGCTCCGGGTGGCGCCGGCCTCGGACCCGGAGCGGTGAGCGGCGGGTCGGGTCTTGGGTCTTGGGTCTTGGGTCTCGGGTCTTGGGTCTCGGGTCGAAGGTCTCACGCGCGCCGTGGCTTCTCCGCGCTTGAATCTCCACGGCGATAGGGGCCCCTTTCCCCCCACCATGAGAACTTCCATCGCCTCCTTGTCGCCGGCCTTGGCCGCCGGTTGCGCCGCGTTCGCGATCCAGGCCGCCGACCCGGTGCTGCACACCTTCAAGCGCATCCAGTTGAGCGACCAGTTCTGGTGCGAGGGCGCGAGCTTCGCCGACTTCAACCGCGACGGCGTGAACGACATCGTCTCCGGCCCATGGTGGTACGAGGGACCCGGCTTCACCAAACGCCACGAGATCTACGCGCCGAAGGCGACCTTCCAGCTCCAGCTCGGGCCGATGACTTCCGTGGCCGTGCCCGGCTACGACGGCGCGCTCGGCAGCAAGAACACCTACTCGGACAACTTCTTCGCCTTCCCGCGCGACTTCAACGACGACGGCTGGATGGACGTGCTCGTCATCGGATTCCCCGGCCAGGAGACGGTCTGGTTCGAGAACCCGAGGACGCCCGACAAACACTGGACGCGCCACGTCGTCTTCACGCAGACCGACAACGAATCGCCGACCTTCGCCGACATCACCGGCGACGGGAGACCCCAGCTCGTCTGCATCACCAAGGGCGCCTACGGCTACGCGTCGCCCGACACATCGGACCCGGCAAAACCGTGGATCTGGCACCGCATCTCGCCGGACAAGGGCTACGGCAACTTCACCCACGGCATGGGCATCGGGGACATCAACGGCGACGGCCGTGCCGACCTGATCGAGAAGGACGGCTGGTGGGAACAGCCCGCTTCCCTCGCGGGCGATCCGGTGTGGAAGTTCCATCCGGGCCCCTTCGGTCTCGGTGGTTCGCAGATGCATGTGTACGACTTCGACGGCGACGGGCTGCCCGATGTGGTGAGCGCGCTGACGGCGCATGCGTTCGGCCTCGCGTGGTTCCAACAGGTCCGGACCGGCGGGGAGATCTCGTTCCGCGAGCACGTGATCATGAACAAGGAGCCGCGCGAGAACCGCTACGGAGTGAAGTTCACCGAGTTGCACGCGCTGGAACTGGTGGACATGGACGGCGACGGCGTGAAGGACATCGTGACCGGCAAGCGCTTCTGGTCGCACGGCCGTACCGGCGATCCCGACCGCAACCAGGCCGCCGTGGCCTACTGGTTCCGCACCGTGCGCGGCGCGGACAAGTCGGTCGATTTCGTGCCGCACCTGATCGACGACAACTCCGGCGTGGGCACCCAGCTCGTCGTCGGGGACATCGACAAGGACGGCCTGCCCGACCTCGTCGTCGGCAACAAGAAGGGCACCTTCGTCCATCTCCACGAGAAGAAGACCGTGACGCAGGCCGAGTGGGACAAAGCCCAGCCGAAGCCGTTCGTGGCGCCTTGACCGTCCCGGCGGCGCGATGTGCCGCCTTTGCCGGCAGCCGGATGCATCGGGGACAAGACCGGCGCCCGGCGCGGCTCCATCTTCGCCATACGAACATGGAGCCCCGGTCAGAACCCAAGGACGTCGTCGTCATCGGCGGCGGCATCATCGGCCTCAGCATCGCCTACTACACGGCGCTGCGCGGCCACCGCGTCACCGTCGTCGACCGGAACCCGGTACAGCGCGACGGCTGTTCCTTCGGCAACGCCGGCATGGTCGTGCCGAGCCACTTCGTGCCGTTGGCCGCGCCCGGCATGGTGGCGCTCGGCCTCAAGTGGATGTGGGACCCGGCATCGCCGTTCTACATCAAGCCGCGCCTCGACCTGGAGCTGCTGAAGTGGGCGCTGAAGTTCTGGGCCGCGTCGACCGCCGCGCACGTCGGACGCGCCGCGCCTTTGATCCGCGACCTGAGCTTCGCGAGCCGCGCCTGTTTCGAGGAGTTGTCCGCGCTTCCCGGCGAAGGGTTCGGCCTCGTCCAGAAGGGCCTCGTGATGCTCTGCAAGACGCAGCACGCCCTCGACGACGAGGCCAGGTATGCCGCGCAGGCGAACGCCCTCGGCGTCCCGGCCCGGGTGCTCGACGCCAAGGGGCTCGCCGCGCTGGATCCGGACGTGACCATGGACGTCGCGGGCGGCGTGTTCTTCCCGAAGGATTGCCATCTCTCGCCCGGACGTTTCATGGCCGCCCTCCAACGCCGGTGCGAGGCGCTCGGCGTGCGGTCCGCGTGGAGCACGGAGGTCACCGGCTTCGTGCGCGAAGGACGACGGATCGTCGGGGTGACGACCGCTACGGAAACCCTCGCGGCCGACGAGTTCGTGCTCTGCGGCGGATCCTGGTCGCCGGTCCTCGGAAGCGGGCTGGGCCTGAGGATCCCGATGCAAGCGGGCAAAGGCTACAGCCTCACGCTGCCGGAGCCGCGCGAGCTGCCCCAGGTGTGCTCGATCTTCACCGAGGCCCGCGTCGCGGTGACGCCGATGGGCCGGACGTTGCGCTTCGGCGGCACGATGGAGATCGCCGGCCTGGACGAGACCATCAATCCGGTCCGCGTGCGGGGCATCATCGATGCCGTGCCGAGATATTATCCGAAGTTCGCGGCCGATGACTTCACAGGCATCCGGCCTTGGCACGGGCTGCGGCCGTGCTCGCCGGACGGCCTCCCCTACATCGGCCGCACCGCGGGCCACGACAACCTCACCATCGCCACCGGTCACGCGATGATGGGCCTGAGCCTGGGCCCGATCACCGGCAAGCTCGTGGCGGAGGTGCTTTCCGGCGAGCGGCCTTCGATCGATCTGTCGCTCTTGGATCCGGACCGCTACGCGTGACACCGCGGCGACGCGGCCACCGGTTCACTTCGCTGCGCCGTCCCGTCCATCGCGGGTCACCGCGCCGAAGGCCTCCCACTGCCACAGGATCCGCCGTGCGGCCTCGCCCGTGCCCCAGCGGCCGGCCCAGCCCTTGGGAGCGGCGCCCGCGGCGACCAGTTCGCGCAAAGCGTTGGCTTGGCGGCGCGTGAGCATCCAGTCCTGGCCGAGGTTGAAGACGGCGGAATCGAGCACGACCGGGACCGACGCCGTCCCGGCGGCCTCGCGGAAACGCGGCGTGTACAGACCCGTCCAGCGGATCCCGTCGCCGATCGCCGACGCCTTGCGCAGCAGGATCCGGTGGAATCCCGCCGGCCGCGCCTGGTCCAGGACGGACGCGAGCTCGCCGATGCCGCGCGGGAAGAGCGGACGATGCCGCGCGCCGTCCATCGTCAGCCGGATGGCCAACGGCAGCAGCCAGGTGCCGGCGATCTCCCATCCGCTCCGGGCCGCCTCGGAACGCCAGCGGGCGAGCTCCCAGTTGTTGAAGTGCGGCCCGCACACGTCGCTCGCGAGATAGCTCGGCGACATGGACGAAAGCCCGCGCAGGTCGTCGTCGTACAGCGCGTCCCACACGCCGAGCAGCTCGCGAAGGCGTCGTTCGTCCTGCATCGCGTCCACGTCGAGCCCGAGCGTGTCCAGCCACGGCCGCAACCGCGTGGCGGGATGCGACCCGCCGTTCACGCCGAGATACAGCGCGCCCTGCGGCCGGAGGCACGGAGCGAGGCTCTTCAACGCCTGCCCGGGATCCGGTATGTAGCTGAGCACGCCGTGGCAGGTGACGAGGTCGAAGTCCTTGCCGACCTTCGCCGCGAGATCCGGATCGGTGAGGTCCGCCACATCGAAGACGACCGGCCTGGCGATCTTCGCCCCGCGCTGGATGCGCCGCGCGACCTCGATCGATCGCGGGCTGAAATCGACCGCGACGATCTCCGCCTTGGGCAACCGGCGCCGCAGCACGAACGCCTCCGCGCCGGTGCCGCAGCCGGCGACGAGCACGCGCGCGGGCTTGCCCTGTCCGGGAAGGCCGACCGCCTGGATCCATCGCTGCGACGGCAGCGATCCGCCCTTGCCCTCGGCGAGGGTGGGCTCGATCCCAGGGTACGGGAGCCGGTCGTAGCTGCGAAGGGTCTTCTCGGCGGGTGTCACCGCGGCGATTGAGCGGCTTGTCGGGCGGGCAGGTCAACCGCGGCGGTCCGGAGCGGTGCTCCCGCGTCCGATCACGCAGGCCTCCCATCGCCTTCAACGCGGTGCGGATCGCGCAACTGCGTCCGCACCCGTGCCAGCACTTCCGGCGTCTCATCCGCGTCACGCCTCGCGCCGGTAGGCACAGTGGGGCACGGGGATGGGCGTCGGGGGATGGCGGAGCCTTGGGCGTCGATCTCCTCGACGATGGCCAGCAGCCTCCCGGGCACGTCGGTGCGCATGGCACCGGCTCAGGCAATGGTCTGCATCGGCGGCGATGGCGGCGCTTGGACCGGGGCGGGTTCCCAGACCTGGGCGATGAACCATTCTTCGATCTTCTGGCGTGCCCAAGGGGTCTTGCGCAGGAAGGTGAGGCTGGATTTCACCGACGGCTCAAACTGGAAACAGCGGATCGGGATCCGATCAGCCATCTCGTTCCAGCCATACCGTTGGACCATCCGATTGAGGATCTGCTCCAAGGTGACGCCGTGCAACGGATCGCGGGGATGGGAGGCAGGTTCGGTCATGTCAGGGATTTTTTGAACACACAGTCGGAGGCGAGAAGTTCGGCGACGCGGGTGGCGAGCTGCGTTTCCAACCGGTCCACCCAGGCCATCATCGGCTCCGTTTCGACCACGATCGGGCGTTGTCCGGTGAAGTCCACCTTGCGGGCACCTGGTGGTTCAGTTCGACCGATGGAACGGGAAGTCGGTGTAACCCTCGGCCGTCGGCGCCGACCACACCTTCACGTCGGCCGGCGGATTCAACTCCCAGCCATGCGAGAGACGTTCCACGAGATCGGGATTGCTCAGGTAAGGCCGCCCGAATGCGATCAGGTCCGCTTGACCGGAGGCGATCGCCGCCTCCGCCGTTTCCTGCGTGTAGCCGCAATTGCCCATCAGCGGGCCCGAGAACACCGCGCGGAATTCCGGGAGCGTCATCGGCGCACCCTGCTGGTGGAAGCCGAAGGCCAACCCGTCCATCACATGGAGGAAGGCCAGTCCGTAGGCGTCCAACTGCGCGGCGACATACGTGGACGTCTCACGGAAATCGGGCGCACCCATGTCGTTGAAAATTCCGTTGGGCGACAGGCGCACCGCCACACGATCCGCAGGCCAGACGGTGATGACTGCCTCCACGATCTCCCTCAGGAAGCGATAGCGGTTCTCCAGGCTTCCGCCGTAACGATCCGTCCGGTGATTCGTCTTGGAGTCGAGGAACTGGTTGATCAGGTAGCCGTTGGCCGCGTGGATCTCCACGCCATCGAATCCGGCGGCCTTGGCCCGCTCCGCGGCCCGCCGATAATCCTGAACCACCGCCGAAACTTCCGCCGTCTCCAGGGCGCGCGGCGTCTCGTAGGGTTGCTTGCCGACGGGTGTGTGGATGGTGTCGCCATTGATCTTGATGGCCGAGGCCGACACCGCCGGCTGGCCCCCGTGAAAGCTGCTGTGCGACGCGCGTCCGCAGTGCCAGAGCTGGAGGAAGAGAGGCGTGCCGCGGGCACGCAGCGCTGTCGTGATCTTCTTCCAGCCCGCCACCTGCGCGTCGTTGTAGATGCCCGGCGAATCCACCCAACCGAAGCCCTGTTCGGAGATGGTGGTCGCCTCCGCGATGATGAGCCCCGCCGAAGCGCGCTGCGTGTAATATTCCACCATCAGTTCGTTCGGCACCCGTTCACGGCCGGCGCGGCCGCGGGTCAGCGGGGCCATCACCACGCGGTTGCGCAGCGGGAGACCTCGCAGGTCAAAGGGGGAGAGCAGCCGGGGCGAAGGGTTTGTCGATGCGGTGGCGTCCATGGGTCCAAGTTCTATCAGGATGGGGTCGATGCGCCAGCATGGCGACAAGCGGTGAGTTCGGCGACGACGGCGGAGAGGAGGTTCGCTGCGGTGGCGCGGGAGGCGGCGAGCTGCGTTTCCAACGCGTCCACCAAGGCCATCAGTTGCTCCACTTTGGCCACGATCCGGCGTTGTTCGGCGAGGGGTGGGAGCGGGACGGGAAGTTTGATGGCGTTCGCTACCGTCACCTGTGGCTGTGCGCTTCCGGTCACAATCTTCTCACGCGGCGAAATCGAGATGACCGCGTGGAAGAATCGAATATCGCACGCCTTGGAGTCGAAGAACTCACACACAATCGAGTTGTTCGTCACGTAGCACTTCGGCGGCGAAATGTTCGGTGTCCCGCTGTATGCACCTCGGCAGGAGATTAGGAGCATTTCATCTTCGTAGAGATACTTCGAGAACCGCCCGATGATCCCGTTTGCTCCGAACACTTGGAAACCTTCGGGCAGTAATTCCGTCGTGGGCAAAAGCTTTCCATAGACGAGTTCAGTCACCTCATTCAACGGCACCCAAAGCCAAGTATCTGGAATTGAATAGGGTTCTTGGTCCGGCCCGATGGGAGCGAGCTGCACCTTGGTTTTCACGTCTCCGCTTTCCGCCAACGTTCGACGCGCCTTGCGCACCTTTTCGAGCAATTCCCCTGCCGGTTCGTCGTTGGGATCTTGGGGGACGAGTTTGCCTTGGACGGCGAGGGTGAGGATGGATTTGCGGAGGTCGGCGGGGGGGATGGCGTAGGACGGGTGGAAGAGGAACGGGAGGTTGGCCGGGGTGGGCGCGTCGGCAAAGCGGGCCAGCGACGCGCGGGCGAGCGCGGCGTGCCGCGTCTCCCGTTCCTGCTGCTGCGCCTCCAGCCGATCACACAACGCCATCAACTCATCAATCCGGCACAATACCGGCCCGGACACCAATGGCACCGGAACTTCCTTCAGCTTGTTCACTGTCAGGCTGACGTTGGCCGTTCCGACCATCCTGGAAACAAGAAGCTCCTCTTTGAACGCAGACAGATATTCGTAGATGAAACGAGCGCGGAGCAGATCTGGGCAGATCGGCTTCACCACCGCGAGAATGTTTCCAACGGCGTAGCGTCCCTCTTGGTAGTGGAGACGTTTGAGACTGGCGTCACCGTGGCCGGTGGATGACACCAACGGAATGATTGCCGCCGCGCCCTCAAAGTCGAATGACTCGCTTGAACTGCGCGTCTCGGCGGTGACTACGAGGGGGTATTTGCCGGGTGTTGTGCTCTGGATCTGCGAAAGCCCTTTCTCAATCGACGCGATGTTGCCTAGTCGGTCGAAAAGGACCGTCGGGATGTCGGACAGGCTCGGCGGTAGGTCATCATCCGCAACTTCTGGAACGGTCGGGACCTCCTTCCGGGCGGCGCGTCTGATGAGTTCACCTCGCCGAGTTTCGTGCGCCGTGCGCAACGTCGCTGCGCGTGAAGCCGCATCAGGCGAGTTCACGGCTGAATGCAGTAGGTAGGCGAGGATGACCTTACGAAGCGCAGGAATGCGTTCTGGCGCGTCTGCCAGTTCATCAAAATTTTTGAACAACGGCGCTATATTCATTCTGCAGTCCCTGCGGTGGTGGCTCACAACACTTTCCGACCCTCGCAGAGATTGATGAGCTCGGCCAAGGCGAGGACGTGAGGCCGGCGACCGGCACCTTCACGGACGGTGTGCAAGATGCCGTTACGGCGGAGGTTGCCGAGCAGATTGGCGACCATCGGGGCGCTAGGCATGTGCTCCAGCTTGGTGACGTCGCTACCGCGGAAAATAGGACGCTCGAACATGTAGTCGAGCAAGGGCACGGCAAATTGGGAATGCGTGAGGTCAAGCACCTGTTTCTTGAGGCGTTCGTAGAGGTCCTGGATGGCGCGGGCCTTGGTGGTGTTGGCCTCGGACTGTGCAGCGACGCCTTCGAGGAAGAAGGCGCACCAGCGTGTCCAACTGCTAGGCTGGCCGAGGTCACGCAGGCGGACGATGTAGTCGTCGCGCCTGGCCTCGAAGAACGCAGAGAGGTAGAAACAGGGGCGGCTCAGGATCTTTTTCTCGTAGAGGAACAGGGGAATGACCATGCGCCCGATGCGACCATTTCCGTCAATGAACGGATGGAGAATCTCGAATTGGGCGTGGATGATGGCGAGCTGGACGAGAGCGTCTGGCGCTTCGGAATGCCAGTAGGCCTCCCAGCGGTTCAGATGGTCCTGCAAGAGGAGCGGGGACGGAGGGACGAAGGCAGCTTCCTCAATGGGGCTGCCAGGTTTTCCAATCCAGTTCTGGATGGTGCGGAATCGTCCCCGGCCCTTGTTGTGGCCGCGAACGCTGTCCATGAGCACCTCGTGGAGTTTCAGGAGGGTGTTCAGGCAGAAAGGCCGATCATCGAGGAGCTTTTCCGACAGGCGAAGCGCCTTCCGGTAGTTCATGATTTCATGGATGTCCTCACGCCGGGAAGGCTCAGCAGGGCTTTCGCCGGCTTCAAACTTCAGAACGTCTTCAAAGTCGGCCTGAGTGCCCTCAATTTTAGAGGAGAGGACGGCTTCCTGGGTCGTGATTGGGGAAAGCAGCACATTGGGATTCGGGATGCCGTAAAACAGACCCTCCAGTGTGGCAATGGCGCGATTGGCCTTCCCAACGAGCGGCATGAGCGCAAGCAAGTCGAGGTCTTTCGGCGGAAGCTGTTCTGGATCAATTGGGTTCATGGCGGTGCGGTTGTCTTAAACTGGGTTCCTGAAACAGGGCTTGTTTTAAGTTAAATTCGTTTTGTTTAAAACAACGCCGTTTATGGCTGTCGGAGTTAAGGCAAATCTCCTCCATTTGCTTCATCGCGACAGGGCCGCCATGAGTTGCGCTTTCAACTGGCCGCGTGTCTCGGCGATCTGGGCGAGGAGCTTTTCGTATTCGGGCAGGAGGTGGTCCACATCGCCGGGGCCGGTGTCAGGATTGTGCGGGTTCTTGAGGTCGAGGTTGAAGTTGCCGGCCTTGATGGTGTCGATCGAGACGCGCCAGGCTTGCTGGTTTTCCACGCGGGATTTGAAGCAGTCTTTTTCGTCGCCCCACCAGGCGCGCTCGGCCTCGAACTCCTCGATACGGATGGGTTTGCCTTTGTTGTAGCTCTTGGCGCCGGGAGGATACGGGTGCTCGTAATACCAGACGTGGGTGGTAGGCGCGCCTTTGGTGAAGAAGAGGAGGTTGGTGCGGATGCCGGTGTAGGGATTGAAGACGCCGTTGGGCAGGCGGACGATGGTGTGGAGGTTGCACTCGGTGAGGAGGGCTTCCTTGATGCGGGTCTTGACGCCTTCGCCGAAGAGGGTGCCGTCGGGCAGCACGAGTCCGGCGCGGCCGCCGGGCTTGAGGATCTTCA
>CAIWVP010000050.1 GCA_903916195.1 uncultured Verrucomicrobiota bacterium
AGCGGTAGTCGCCCTGCCAGTTGAAATCCCAGCGCGGGATGTGGAGCAGATGGTTCGTGGTGCCGTCCGGCAGCACGGCGAATCCGCGGAGGTCCTTCCCGAGATAATGGCAATGCGGGTTGATCCCGAGCACGCTCGCGCCGACGGGCAAGGTGAAGGAATCCTCCACGACGTGGTCGGCCGCGCCCGGTGGGATGTCGATGGCGAGCGAGGTCAGGCCGAGCTTGAAGAACTCGCGCTCCGGCGGCCGGTCCGTGAAGTAGAGACCGATCAAGGGCGCGACCCGCTCCGGCCGGCCGATCGGTTGCAGATGGAGCTGCACCACCACGTCCGCGCCGGCCGGCAACGTCCACGCCAAGCCGAGCGGTGAGCGGTAGGAACCGCGGCCCGGTTGCCAGCTCAGGAAATGGCCGCCCGGTGATTCGGTGCCTTCCGGCAGGTCCAAGCCCGGGAACCCCGGTTCAGGGTCCTTCGCGTCCTTCGCATGGCTGTTGCCGGACTTGTCCACCAACAGGAACGCATGGTGCACCGCGCGGCTGCCGGGGCGGAACTGCATCGCGCGGACGTAGCGGTTGCTGCCGCCCGGCACGGGCAGGACGAGGTTCCGGTAGATATCGCGACCGTCCGCCGGCAGCGTGAAGGGAACCGGCAATTGGAGCACGAGATCCGGTTCGCCCAGTTCCCATCCGCCGTTCCACTGCGGCATCTCCGGCAGGTCTTTCGCATCGCCTTCGCGCAGGCCGTCCTCCGACCAGCGCCGGAACATCGCGATCTCCGCTTCGCCCAACCTCCGGTCGCCCACGAATCCGTGCTGTCCGGGTCCGGGCAACCACGGCGGCATGTGGCGGCGCGCCGTGACATCGATGATCGTCTCGGCCCGCTTCCGCGCGTCGGCGTAGGTGAGCAAGGCGAACGGTGCCGACTCCCCGGGCCGGTGGCACGGTGCGCAGTGCCGGTACAACAACGGCGCGACATCGCGGGTGAAGGTGACCGGCCGTGGTCCCGTAGCAGCCCCGCTGACCCACCCGATGGCGACAGCAAAGAAGCCGACGAAGGCGGCAAGGGCGCGGCAAGGCATCACGATCCGCTGGAGCTGCACGCAGGTTTCCATCCGAGGTCGCAGAACCATGGCGAAGAGCCGTCCTCAGGGAAGCCCGGACTTGCCAGGGTTGCGCCGGCTGGTCGCCGCACCTCGCATCCGTTAGCGTCGCACCGCCGCATGGATCGACCGACTTCCGCCGAACTGCTCCAGACCCTCGCTGGATTGCGCGATCCGCAGGCGCGTTTCGCGTGGGCGGTCGAGCGCGCGCGGCACCGTCCGCTCTTGCCGGAGGCGTTGCGCACCGATGCGAACCGCGTGGAAGGCTGCCTGGTGCGTCTCTGGTTCGTGCCGGAGTTCACCGACGGACGCTGCTGGTTCCGCACCGATTCCGATGCGCTCACGCTCAAGGCGATGACCGGGCTCGTCTGCGAGCTCCACGACGGCGCCACGCCCGCCGAGATCGTCGCGCGCGGACCGGATCCGCTCGACCCGCTCGGGCTCTTGCGCCAGCTCGCGGAGAGCCGCCGAGCCACGGTGCTGCGGGTCGCCGGACGGATCCGGGAGTTCGCCGCCGGCCACGTCGGACGCTAGCCGGCCATGGAACTCGTCGACGCCCACGACCATCTCCAGGACGGACGCTTCGCCGGGATGCAGGACGATCTGGTCGCCGCCGCCGTGCGCACGGGGGTGGTGCGCCTCGTGGTGAACGGCACCGGCGAAGCTGATTGGCCGGAGGTCGCGGACCTCGCGCGCCGGCATCCGCAGGTGGTCCCGAGCTTCGGTGGTCATCCGTGGTATCTCGGCCGACGCACGCCGGATTGGTGCCGAAGTCTGGAGCGCTTCATCGACACCACGCCGGGCTCCGCCGTCGGTGAGATCGGGCTCGACCGCTGGATGCTCGAGAATCCGGACCGATGGCGGGCGAGGATGGCGCGGACCGCGGGCCTCCCGACCGCAAGGACCATGCTCATCGAGGATGCGGCGCATTCCTCGGCCGACATCGCTCTCCCGACCGTGGTGACGGAGGTCCCTCCGTCGATGATCGATCAAGAGGAGGCCTTCGTCTGGCAGCTCCGCCTTGCTGCCGCGCGCGATATCCCGGCGAGCCTCCATTGCCTGGACGCGTGGGGGAGGATGATCGATCTGCTCCGGGACCATCCCCGCCCGGCGCGCGGCTTCCTTCTGCACAGTTACGGCGGACCGGCCGAGATGGTCGCGCCGTTGGCGGAGTTGGGCGCCCGCTTCGGATTCCCCGGCTACTTCCTGCACGAACGGAAGGCGCGGCAACGCGAGGTCTTCCGCGAGGTGCCGCCGGATCGCCTGCTGATCGAGACCGACGCCCCGGACCAATCGTTGCCCTCCGCGTTGACGACGCATCCGCTGAGCGACCCGGCGGACGGCAAAGCCCTGAACCATCCGGCGAACCTGGCCGCCGTGTACCGCGGCTATGCCGACTTCACGGGCGAGCCGGTGGAACGGTTGGCCGCCCGCGTCCGCCGGAACTTCACGGAGCTGTTCGGCGTCTGATCGCGCCGCGGGTCAGGCCATCGCCGCGTAGACGTGGTGGACGTCGTCATGGTCGTCGATCTCGTTGAGGAACGCGGCGACCTCCTTGTGGGCCGCCTCGTCGAGCTTCACCGGCGTCTTGCCGATGTAGCGCATCTCGGACGCGCTGATCTTCCAGCCGGCCTTGGTGATCCAAGAGCTGACGGCCGCGAGGTCCTTCAGGTCGGTGAGGAACCGCGAACCAAGGGCACCTTCCGGGACTTCATCCGCTTCGAGCGCCTCGACGTCCTGGGCGCCCGCCTCGATGGCATCGCTCTCCGGGTCGCGGGACTTGTCGGTGTGCGTGGCCTCGACCACGCCCCGGTGCTCGAAGAAGAAGTGCATGCTGCCCGGCTGGCCGAGGGCGCCGGCCTTGAAGAGGCGGCGGATCTCCGGGGCGGTGCGGTTCCGGTTGTCGGTGAGGCACTCGACGATGACGGGCACCTTGTGCGGGCCGAACCCTTCGTAGGTCACGAGCTCGAACACGACCACCTCTTCCGTCTGGCCGCTGCCCTTCTTGATGGCGCGGTCGATCGTGTCGCGGGTGACCGAGGACTTCTTGGCCTTCTCGACGGCCGCGGAGAGGCGGGCGTTGAGGTCGGGATCGGCACCGCCGAGCTTCGCTGCGACGATGAGTTCGCGGACGAGTTTGCCGTGGACCTGGCCCTTCTTGTGGGCCTCGAGTTCGCGGCCCTTCTGCTTCCATTGTGCGCCCATGAGAGGTCGTAGGATGGAGGAACCCGTCGGATGAAGAAAGCCCCAAGCTCGGAGAACGACGGCCCCGATCGCACCCCGTCCGATCAAGGTGCGGTCCGAAGTGGCGGACGGGGACGCGGATGACGCGCCGGGCAGCGGCCGGCCGGGAGGGGGCTCACTCGCGGCCGCCGCTGCGGAGGAACATCTTCCCGGGCAGTTGTCGCACGAGTTTCTTCATCTCCAGGCTGAAGAGGGCGACCGAGACCGCGCTCGCCGGCAGGCCGGTCGCGCGGATCACGTCGTCGATGGCGCGTTCGTCGCCGGTGCTGAGGACGGCGAAGGCCTTGGCCTCGTTGTCCGACAACGCGAGTCCGGGCAGCGTGCCGGTCTCGGCGGGCGAGGCCGGCCGGTTGCTCGGCGGGAAGAGGTACTCGAACTCGCTCAGGATGTCCTCGACGCCTTCGCAGAGCTTGGCGCCCTGCTTGATGAGGTCGTGGCAGCCCTTGCTGCGCGGGGAATCGATGCGTCCGGGAACGGCGAAGACCTGGCGCCCGTACTCGGTGGCGAAGTTCGCCGTGATGAGCGCGCCGCTGCTGAGGTTCGCCTCGACGACGACCGTGCCGAGCGTCATGCCGGCGACGATGCGGTTGCGGATGGGGAAGGACTGCTTGTCGGCGGGCCGGTTGAAGGGGAACTGCGACACGATCGCCCCGCCGGCGGCGATGCGCTCGAACAACTCGGCGTTCTCCGGCGGGAAGACCAGGTTGATCCCGGTGCCGAGGACCGCGATGGTGCGGCCCTTGGCGGTCAGCGCGCCCTGATGGGCGGCGGTGTCGATGCCGCGGGCGCCTCCGCTGACGACCGTGACGCCGGTGTAGGCGAGCTGATAACCGAGCTTGCGCGCGACCTCGAGGCCGTAGGTCGTGGTCTGCCGCGATCCGACGAGCGCGACGGAGTTCTTGTCGGCCGGCTTCAGCGTGCCTTTCACGTAGAGCACGCTCGGCGGATCGTAGATCTCGCGCAGCGACGCGGGATAGGAATCGTCGTCCTGGGAGACGACATGGCAGCCGAACTCCTCGACGCGCTTCAGCTCACCGGCGAGGTCCACGTTGCGCTCCCATCCGGTGATCGAGGCGGCGGTGTCCTCGCCGATGCCGTGGACGGCCATGAGCTGCGACCGGGTGGCTCGCAGGATGGCGGTCGGATCGCCGCCGAAATGGGCGAGCATCTGCCGGAGGCGCACCGGGCCGACGTGCTCGACCATGTTCAGGGCGACGTAGGCTTCGCGGGGTTCCATGGCGGATGGGATAGGCGACTTCGGACCGCCGGGCAACCGCGCGACGTCCCGAAATTCGGCCTTCACATCCCGGAGCACCGCGGGGATAACAGCCCGACAAGCCCGCACATCCCCCATCCATCATGAACCTGTCCCGACCTGACCCCTTCGATGTCGCCGTGACCACGGACCGCCGGCGCGCGTTCACCCTCATCGAGCTGCTCGTCGTCATCGCGATCATCGCGATCCTGGCGGGGATGCTGTTGCCGGCGCTGTCCAAGGCGAAGCTCAAGGCCACCTTGGCGGTCTGCTTGGCGAACCAGAAGCAGCTCTCGCTCGGCACCGTGCTCTACGCGCAGGACAACAACGACGGGCTCCTGCCGCCGACGTGGCGCTTGACCAACAACCAGGTGGTCGGCCTCGACGGGGGCGGCTACTGGCCCGCGCCGAAGCCGGAGCCCAACGCCAGCATGTCGATCCAGAAGGCGACCGAGGTCGTGCAGGCGGCGCTCGCCCAAGGGCCGATGTGGCGCTACGTGACGGCCTATGGTTCCTACCATTGTCCCGGTGACCTGCGCTCCAAGCTCAAGACCGGCAAAGGCTGGGCCTTCGACAGCTATTCCAAGGCGGACGGCATGGGCACCGGCGGGTGGACCGGCATCAAGGCGTTCACCAAGACCGGGCAGGTGACAGCGCCGTCGGACAGCATGATGTTCATCGAGGAGACCGATCCCCGGAACTATAACCTCGGGACGTGGGTGATCGATGTGCAGCCGCCGGGCTGGGTCGATCCATTCGCCATCTTCCACGGCAACGTGAGCGACTTCTCCTTCATCGACGGCCATGCGGAGGGCCACAAATGGGTCGACGCGAAGACGATCCAGGCGGCCAAGGATTCCGCCAAGGGCATCCAGAGCTTCTTCTGGGCGGGAGGCACCGGGAAGAACCCGGATTTCCGCTGGATCTGGGACCGGTTCCAACATGCCGCCTGGAAGCCGCTGCCTTGAGCGGCGGACAGCATGGCCCTTTGGACCTCAGCGGAACGGTTGGGCGGAGCGAAAGCTCCGCCCTTTCCATTGGGTGCCCCATCGCTGCGGCGCCCGCCGCCCGGATGACCGGGCACCGATGAGCATCTTGAGGGTCTTCGATCGGGCGATGAGCACCGGGCTACAGCCCGGTGCTGGCTGAGCCTGCACAACGTCGTCCAAGAAACCGGTCCTTGCCCCGCCCGCACCTTGAAGGGAATCGCCGCTTGACCCGTCGGACGGAGCGCAACGAACACTCCCTCCATGCATCCCCTCACGTCCCGTCTCGCGTCGGCCGCTGTCGCCGGCCTTGCCTTGGGCTCGATCGCCTTCGCGGCGCCCAAGCCCAAGCTGCACACGTTCAGCAAGCAGCAGCTCACCGACCAGTTCTGGAGCGAGGGGGCGGCCTTCGGCGACTTCAACCACGACGGCAAGCAGGACGTCGCCGCCGGACCGTTCTGGTACGAGGGGCCGGCGTTCACCGTGCGCCACGAGTTCATGGCCGCGGACAAGGTGTCCAAGAGCAAGAAGAACGGGCAGGACGTCACCTTCCCCGGCTTCAAGGGCGCGCTCGGCAACGAGAACGAATACTCGGCCAACTTCCTCGCCTTCTCCCACGACTTCAACGGCGACGGCTGGGCGGACATCTTGGTCCTCGGCTTCCCGGGCGAGAACTCCTGGTGGTTCGAGAACCCGGGCAAAGGTGTCGCCGGCGTGACCCGCTGGAAACAGCACGTGGCGCTGGCGGTGACCGACAACGAATCACCGACCTTCACCGACCTCACCGGCGACGGGAAGCCGGAGATCGTCGGCTCGTCCAACGGTTCCTACGGCTACGCCTCGCCCGATCCGGCGAACCCGTCGGCACCGTTCCGCTGGCATCCGATCTCGCCAAACAACAAATATCACAAGTTCACCCACGGTTTGGGCGTGGGCGACGTCAACGGCGACGGCCGGATGGACCTCCTCGAGAAGGACGGCTGGTGGGAGCAGCCGAAGTCGCTCGCGGGTGATCCGGTGTGGCAGCTGCACAAGTGGTCGTTCGGCACCGGCGGCGCACAGATGTTCGCCTACGACGTGGACGGCGACGGGCTCAACGACGTGATCACCAGCCTGTCCGCCCACGGCTACGGCCTGTCGTGGTTCCAGCAGCAGCGCGCCGGCGGCGAGATCACGTTCAAGGAGCACACCTTCATGAACAAGGAGCAGGGCGAGAACCGCTACGGCGTCCACTTCAGCCAACTGCACGCGATCGACCTCGTGGACATGGACGGCGACGGCCTCAAGGACATCGTCACCGGCAAGCGCTTCTGGGCCCACGGCCCGGCCGGGGATCCGGAGCCCAACGCGTCGCCGGTGCTCTACTGGTTCGGGCTCCACCGCAACGCCGACAAGACGGTGGATTGGGTGCCTCATCTCATCGACGACCTGAGCGGCACCGGGACCCAGGTCATGGCGCGCGACCACAACGGCGACGGGTTGCCCGACGTCCTGGTGGGCAACAAGCACGGCGTCTATGTCTTCACCCATCACGCGAAGACCGTGACCAAGGCCGAGTGGGAAGCCGCTCAGCCGAAGCCGCTGGCGCGTTGATCCCGGGCAGGGGTCTTCACCTGTCGGCCGGGTCGGTCGACAGGCGTCCTTTCTTGCGGAACCGGTCCGCCAGCAACCCGCGCTTCGGGGCGAAGACGAGCGCGGCGAGGAAGAACGCGGACTGGAACAGCACGATGCACGCACCGGTCGAGCCGTTGATGAAGAAGCTCACGTAGACGCCGCCGAGGCTCGACAAGATCGCCGACCCGACGGCGAGGAGCATCATCCGGGAGAAACGGTCGGTGAGCAGGTAGCCGAAGCAGCCGGGCGTCACCAACATCGCCACGACGAGGAGGATGCCCACCGCTTGGAGCGCCGCGACGATGGTGAGCGCCACGAGCGAGAGCAGCAGGTAGTTGAGCACGGTGGTGTCCAGTCCGATGCTGCGGGCGTGGGCGGGGTCGAAGCAGAACAGGAGCAGGTCCTTCCTCTTCACCAGCGTCACCGCCAACGTCACCCCGCCGATGACCACGGTCTGGATGAGCTGCGCGCGCGGGATGCCGAGGAGGCTGCCGAAAAGGATGTGGTTCAGATGCTGGTCGGTCTCGACCTTGGTGAACAACACCAACCCTAGCGCGAACATCCCGGTGAAGACCACGCCCATCACCGTGTCCTCCTTCACGCGGCTGTGGCTCTTGATGAAGCCGGTGCCCACGGCGCAGAAGAGGCCGGAGCAGAAGGCGCCCACGGCCAGCGGCACGCCGATGAGGTAGGCGAGCACGATGCCCGGCAGGACGGCATGCGAGATGGCGTCGCCCATGAGCGACCAGCCCTTGAGCACGAGGAAACACGACAGCACCGCGCAGACGGTCCCGACGAGCACGCCCACCGCGAGCGCGACGAGCATGAAGTCGTATTGGAACGGGGCGAGCCAGCTCATGCCGGCCTCCCGAGGGCGGTGCCCAGCGCGAGCCGGCGTTTGGCGCGGTTGGCGAGCATCCCGTGTCTGGGTCCGAAGACGAGCGCGGCGAGGAACAGCAGCGTCTGCAACAGGACGATGCAACCGCCGGTCGAGCCATCGAGGAAGTAGCTGGCATAGGCTCCGGTGAACGACGTGACGACACCCATGCCCGCCGCGAGCCAGAGCATCCGGGCGAAGCGGTCGGTGAGCAGGTGGGCCGTCGCGCCGGGTGTCACCAGCATGGCCACCACGAGACACGCGCCGACGGTCTGCAGCGCGGCGACCGCCGTCGCGGCGAGCAGCGTGAGCAGCGTGAGATGCAGGAGCCCCACATTGAGCCCGATGGCGCGGGCCTGGTCGGGGTCGAAGCAGAAGAGGACGAGGTCCTTCCACTTCAGCCCGAGCACCGCGAGCGTGACGGCCGAGATGAGGACGACCTGGAGCACGTCGGGACCGGCGATGCCGAGGATGTTGCCGAAGATGATGGTCTTGAGGCTGACCGTGCTCGGGAAGAGCGAGATGAGCAGCAGCCCGGCGGCGAAGAACGTGGTGAACACGATGCCGATGACGGCGTCCTCGCGCAGGCGGGTCTTGGTCTTCACGAAGGCCATGCCGAGCGCCGCGAGCAGGCCCGCGAAGAACGCGCCCAGCGCGAACGGCGCGCCCGCGAGATAGGCCAGCGCCACGCCGGGCACGACCGCGTGCGAGAGCGCGTCGCCCATGAGCGACCAGCCCTTGAGCGTGACGAAGCACGATAGGAAGCCGCACACGCCGCCGATGAGCGCGCTGACCCACATGGCCTTCAGCATGTAGTCGTAATGGAACGGGATGGCGAGGTGCTCCATCACACGTCGTCCTCCTTCTCGGCGCGTTGCTTCACCACGTCCTCCCGGCCCGTGCGCTGGCTGTGTTCCACATGGCCGTCCTTGCCGAAGACCAGCGGGCGCTCGTCGTCGGTGAGCACGGTCACGGCGCGGCCGTCGTGCTTCTGGATGGTGGATTCGTCGAAGCGGAAATGCCGCAGCACGCCGCCGAAGGCCTCCGAGAGGTTCTGCTCGGTGAACACCTCGGACGTCGGACCAGCGGCGAGCACGGTGCGGTTGATGATGACCGTGTGGTCGCAGAACTCCGGCACCGAGCCCAGGTTGTGCGTCGAGACGAGCATGATGTGGCCTGCGGCGCGGAGTTCGCGCAACAGGTCGATGATGGCTCCCTCGGTCTTCACGTCGACCCCTGTGAACGGCTCGTCGAGCAGGATGACGCGGCCCTGCTGGGCGAGCGCGCGGGCGAGGAACACGCGCTTCTTCTGGCCGCCCGAGAGCTCGCCGATCTGCCGGTCGCGGAAGTCCCACATCTGCACGCGGCGCAGGCTCTCCTCCGCGAGGCGCTTGTCCTCGGCACGGGGGATGCGGAGGAAGTTCATGCAGCCGTAACGGCCCATGAGCACGACGTCCCGCACGCTCACGGGGAACGACCAGTCCACATCCTCGGACTGCGGCACGTAGGCGACCCAGTTCCGCCGTTGGGCGACCGCGATGGTCTCGCCGCCGATGGTGACGCTGCCTTTGTCGGGTCTGAGGAAACCCATGATGGCCTTGAAGAGCGTGGACTTGCCGCTGCCGTTGACGCCCACCAACGCGCAGATGGTGCCCGCGTGCAGGCGGAAGCTCGCGTCATGGACGGCCACGGTGCCGTTGTTGTAGGTCACGGTCACGTCGGCGACCGTGACATCGAGAGCGCGCGAGGCGGTAGGTGCTGCGGTCATGAAGTCGTTCCTTCGGCCATGGTCCCGGCATGCTGGTGCCGATGTTGGCCAACGTGCTGCCGGCATCTTGCCGGCAGGGGGTGCGGACGCCTGTCGTGTGGGATCCCCGAGCGTGTGGAGGGCGGGTGGCTTCTGCCAGCAGGATGCTGGCAGCACGCTGCCGAGGGCGCAGGCAGCCTGGCCTGCACGCGGATGCTGTCGGCGCGCACCGCGCCGCCGGGTCCTGAAGCGGGGCCGTTCATCTCGGGAAGAAGCCCTGCACGATGGCGGCGGCGTTGTGTTCCAAAAGTTTCAGGTAGGTCGGAGCGGGTCCGCCCTCCGCCGTCAACGAATCCACGTGGAGCACGCCGCCGTAGCGCGCGCCGGTCTCCTTCGCCACCTGCCGCATGGCTTTGTCGCTGATGGTGCTCTCGCTGAACACCACCGGGATCTGCCGGGCCCGGACGGTGTCCACGACCTTGCGGACCTGTTGAGGGGTGCCTTCCTCGTCGGCGTTCACCGGCCAGAGATAGAGCTCTTTCAGCCCGTAGTCGCGGACGAGGTAGGAGAACGCGCCCTCGCTGCTCACGAGCCAACGACGTCCGGCAGGGATCTCCGCGAGCTTCTGCCGGATGGGCCCGTCGATCGCCTTGAGCTTCGTGGTGTAGGCGGCGGCGTTCGCGTCGTAGGCGGCGGCGTTGACCGGGTCGAGCTTCACCAGCGCCCGGCGGATGTTCTCGACGTAGATGACGGCGTTGGCCGGCGACATCCAGCTGTGCGGGTTCGGTTTCCCGTTGTAGGGGCCTTCGGAGATGCCCAGCGGTGCGATGCCCTCGGTCAGCACCGCGCCCGGCACGGCCTTCACGTTGCCGAAGAACTTCTCGAACCACCGCTCCAGCCCGAGTCCGTTCCAGAGCACGAGGTCGGCGGACTGCGCCTTCACGATGTCGAGCGGCGTCGGCTCGTATTCATGGATCTCCGCGCCGGGCTTGGTGATGGACTCCACGACGGCGTTGGTGCCGGCGACGTTCTGGGCCATGTCCTGGAGGACGGTGAACGTGGTGAGGATGCGCTTGGTCTTGGAGGTGTTGGCAGGCGGGCGACAGGCGGGCAACGCGATCAGCAGCGCGGCGAGGGTGATCCGCTGCCACCATGAGACCGTGGACGGGCGTGGATGGATCCTGGAAAGGTTCCCCGGGAGGGCGCCAAGACTTCTGCCGGTGGCCGACCTGTCGGCACGCTGTGGGCGGATCCCCTCCCGAGGGTCCATCCATCCACGTCCACCCGCGTCCCTCCGCGGCACGATTTCTGATGCTGGCTTCATCGGTGGTAGGAGTCGTCGCCCGGCATGCCTGCGGTCGTGAGGTCGTTCATCAAAAGGTGAGGCTGGAGCGCAAGCCGAGGACGACGGCGTCCGGCGTCGCGGCGGAGGATCCAGGATGCAGCACGATCAACACGCCGGGCTGGAGGGACCACCAAGGGCGGAGCTGGGCGCGGTAGGCGATCTCGACGACCGTCTCGTGGTCCGACAGCACGGCGGTCCCCGCGAGGACCTGCGCGCGACGGAGCCCGCCGCTCGCCTGGGCATGCACGAACCCGATACCGAACGTGTCGTCGTCCCGGCCCGGGAGCAACCCGTGGTAGTTCAGTCCGCCGTCGACCACGACATCGTAGCGGCTGCGGTCGCCCGGCGAGGTCCCGGCCCTCGCGAAGACGCCCAACCCTTGCGGACTGCTCTCCAGAGCGCCGCTCTCTCTCCAGACGAGCTGTTCGCCGACGAGGTGGACGCCGTGGTTCCCGCTGTGCGGCGCGAGCGTCCGATGATCGGCGAACTCGCCGGTATGCCACCAGATGCCGGCCTTCAACGATCCCGGATGTGCCTCCGGCGCCGCCTTGCGCTGCCAGTGCCAGTCGAGTTCCCCGAACGCCAAGAGCCCCTGGGCGCCGGTCAGCCGGAAGTGCGTGCCGTGCTGGTTCACCGACGGGTCGCCGGTCGGATCGTCGTGGCTGTCGCCGTCGAAAACCGCCGTCCGCAGGGTGAAGGCCGGAGACAGGTCGACCTTGAGCCGGGCACCGAGGACGCCGACGGGGTAGGCCGGGCCGTTGTTGCGCACGGAGGCGCCGATGAATGCCGGCCACCCGAAATCGCCGTGGATGAACAACGTCGAGTAGGTGCTGGTCGCGATCTCGCCGTCCACCACCTGCTGCCCGACCCGGAGCGCCGCACGGTCCGCGAAAGCATGTTGCTCGATCCAGAGGTCGTAGAGCCGGACCGTCCCATGGCCCTCGATGTTCGAGAGACCGAGGTCGTCGCCCACCCTCGCTCTAAGGCTGTCGCCGTGCACCCACAGCGAACTCGCGCGGAACATCGCGCCGGGCCAGATGCCGCCGGTGAGCGGTCCGAGGTCGAGGTCGATCCCGGTGTCGAGCAGGCCCCGGTAGGTCGTCCCGCCGTGGCGTCCGCCCCGGACCACCGAGAGCGTCTCGCCGATGTGGCCGGCGCTGATGTGGACGCCCCGGCCGACGAGCCGCGAGCGCGTGCCGCCCCAGTCGCCGGTCAGATGGTCGCGCTCGCGTCCGGTCTCGACGAGCGGGTCGCGGGATGATCCCGGGTCGATCTCGACCGACGGCCCGGAAGCCAGGGTCGTCGTGGCCGAGGTCGCCGCGACCGCCAGCGCGGCGACGGAGCGTCTGCGTCGTCGTGCCATGGTCTTCCCTGCGGCGGTGACTCGGGTCGGGCCCATCGAAGGGGATGCTGTCGGGCCCGAAGTATCTCGTCAAAGAAAATGTTTGTGCCCTAAAACAAAACGTGGGACCACAACCTTCGCTTGGCGGCCGTCGGCACGGCTGGTACGAAAGGCGCGTGCCGACCGTCGCCAAGCTGCGCGCCCGCGCCGCCGCGCGCCGCTCCGAGTCCACCGAGGACCATCTGGAGCGCATCCACGACCTGGTGGAGGCGAAGGGCTACGCCCGCGTGACGGATATCGCGGAGGCGCTGGGACTGACGCGGTCGACCGTGTCGAACATGGTCCGCCGGCTCGCGGCGCGGGGGTTCGTGAACTACGAGCGCTACCGGGGCTTCACGCTCACGGCGGAGGGGCGCGCGGTCGCCCGGCACATCAAGGAGCGGCACCACACGCTGACGGACCTGCTCGGGCAGCTGGGATTGGAGGCCGACACCATCGCGGCCGAGGTCGAGGACATCGAGCACCACCTGAACCCGGCGACCTTGGCTGCCTTCGCCTCGCTCGTGGATTTCTGGCGCGCGCGGCCGGAACAGTTGCGCGAGTTCCTCAAGTTCCACCGGCGGACGCAACGCCGTTGAACAGCGGCGGAGCTGGAGCCGTCGGCATCCTGTTCCAAGGAGCGCCCAAAAGGTTTTGACCGCCCGGAGAGAGGGCCATAAACAGGGCGCGCGCGTTGGAGTTCTCCTGATGACCGATCACAAATGAATCTGCCCATCGGGCTTCTTTTCGCCGCCGAAGGCGGCATGAAGCTCACCTATGTCTGGGAGAAAGCCACTCCCGAGGCCAAAGCCATCATCTTTGTCCTCGCGGTCTTCTCCATCTTCGCTTGGTCGGTGATGGCCTCCAAAGCCGTGCAGATGCGCCGGGCGAAGCGGCTGAACCACTACTTCGATTCCGAGTTCCGCGGCCAGGCCACGGTCTTCGGGATCTTCGACCGCCGCCTGCCCGTCGACGGATGCCCTCTCTTCGCGGTGTACCAGGACGGCTGCACCGTCCTGGACGCCCGGCTGCGTCAACCGGACGGAGCCCGCAAGGCCAACGCATCCGTCAAGACCATGGAGCATGTGAAGCGCTCGCTGGAGGGCGCCGTTTCTCGCGAGGCCCTGAAGCTGGAGTCGGGCCTCGTGCTGCTCGCCGCCGCGGTCAGCGGCGCGCCGTTCCTTGGTCTCTTGGGCACGGTGTGGGGCGTGATGGACGCCTTCGGTGGCGTGGCGATGGCCGCCCAGGCGGGGAACCGCGCCGACCTCGGGGCGATGGCGCCCGGCGTGGCCGCGGCGCTCATCACCACGGTCGCCGGCCTGCTCGTGGCCATCCCGTCGATGTTCGGATACAACTGGATGGTCCACAATCTCCGCGTGCTCACCGTCGAGCTCGACAACTTCGCGCAGAGCCTCGCCTCCCGCATGGAGACCGAGTTCCTCAAAGATGAGGAGTGATCGCATGCCTGACCCCGTTCCAGCATCGCCCCCGCACGCCGGCATCCCAGGGCACAGCAAGGGCGTGCTCTGCGTCAAGTGCGAGCATCTCAATCCGGTGAGCCTGGACAAGTGCGAGACGTGCGATGCCCACCTGTTCGTCGTCTGCTCTCGTTGCGGCCACCGTAACAGCCGGGTTCTCTCCCGTTGCGCAGGTTGCCGGGGCAAGCTGCACCGTTCTATCCGCGAGCGGTGGAAGGGCGGTTCGGAGGTCCAGCCGGTGAACCTGCTCTACTTCGGCCTCGGCATCATCGGCATCGCCCTCATGGCGGCTTTCTTCCTGTGGCTCGCCGATATCCGGCTGCCGCGTCTTTGGTGACCTGCCCACGCCATGCGCCGTTTCTCTTCCCGCAACCAGCTGGTGACGTTGAGCGAGATCAACGTCACGCCGCTGCTCGACCTGGCGTTCGTGCTGCTGATCATCTTCATCATCACCACGCCCCTCCTCGAGCAGAGCCTCAGCCTCAAGCTGCCCAACGGCGGCGAGGCCAAACAGACCGCCAACCCCGGCGACGTCGTGACCGTCGAGTCCACGGGGACCGGCGAGTTCCGGTTCAAGGGCCGTCGCGTCCCGAGCGAACGTGATCTGGAGCCGCTGCTCGTCGCCGCCTACCGCGCCAACCCGAAGCTCGTCGTCCGCATCCGGGTCGACCGCGCCGGCCCGGCCCAGGCGTTCGTGACCATCCTCGATATCTGCCGACGGAACGGGATCACGCGCTTTGATTTCGCCACCGAGCCGGCGAACCGCCGCTGATCCGCCATGGGCCGGGTACAACAACGCTGTCTGCTCGCCTCCGTGGCCTTCCACGCCGCGCTTCTGGCGTTGCTCGTGTTCGCCCCGGCGTTCACGCCCGAGAGCCCGGCGTTGCCCGTCCTCACGCTCATCCCCACCGACCTGAAGCTCACCGACGGCGACAAGATCGGTGGCGGGAACCCGGACGCCCGCCCGCCCTCCGCAGGTCCGAAGGCCTCCGCCCAAGCCGAGCCGCCGAGCCTTCCTGAGCCCAAGCCGGAACCCAAACCGGAGTCGGCCAAACCTTTGCCGAAGGCCGAACCGAAACCGCCCGAACCGAAAGCCGAACCCAAGGCTGAGCCGAAAGCCGAGCCGAAGACCCGGAAACCGGTCCAAGTCGCCGAAGAACCGGTCCACCCGAAGCCGCCGGCGGACTCCCAGGACACCGATCCGGCCCTCCGGACCAAGCTGCCCAAGAAGCCGCTCAAATTGGCCAGCGACATCAAACTTGCGGACACCTCCAAGAAGCGTGACAAGCGCGAGAAGGAGGAGCTGGAAGCCGAGCGCAAAGCCGCGAAGGCCTCCGCCGCCGCGGAGGCGGCCGAGACGGCGGAACGCGAGGCTGCGACGGAACGCCGCCGTGTCCGCGCCGCGCAGGTCGCCGCGCTCAACGCCGACCGCCAACGTATGGCGGATTCCATCAGCGGCGCGGCCGCGACGGTGGGCAAGAACCTTGCCGGCAGCGCCAAGGTCGAGATGCCCGGCCCGGGCGGACAAGCCTATGCGCCCTACGGCTCGTACCTCGGCACCTTCTACAAGGAGCGCTGGCGCAAGCCGTCCTCGATCTCGGCGCGCTCGGCCTACGTGGGCGTGGAGATCGACGTCGCGCGCGACGGCCGGGTTGTCGACATGCGGATAGAGGAGAAATCGGGCCACCGCGCGCTCGACGATTCGGTACGCGACGTGATCCAACGCTACAAGCAGCTGCGGCCGCTGCCCGACGGCACCACGGACGCCAAACGCACTTTCCGCATCAAATTCACTCTCGAAGCCGATTCCAACACATGAAGCTACCTTCCCTCCTCCAGGCGATGGCGATCGGCGCCGCCGTCCTGCCCGCGCTCGCTGCGGGATTCGACGCTGAGATCAGTGGCCAGGCCGTAAAGTCCATCCCCATCGCGGTCACCGGCTACACCGGGGAAGCAGCGCAGGTCTTGAAGTTCGACCTCGAGGTCCTCGGATTCGATGTCGTGCCGGCCGCAAAGGCCCAGTTCGAACTCAAGGCCGGTGCCGGCTCCGAGGTCCAAGGCACGTTGATCGACACCGGCAACCAGCACCCGCTCTTCGCCAGGTCCTATCCCGGCGGCAGCGTCCGCTCGCAGGCGCACACGCTGTCGGACGATGTGGTCAAAGCGGTCACGGGCAACGCCGGCATCGCGCGGACCAAGATCGCCTACAAGGCCGATCTCGGCGGCGCGAAGGAGGTCTACGTGAGCGACTACGACGGTGCGAACGCCTTCCGCGCCACAGAGGACCGCTCGATCACCGCCTCCCCCGCCTGGGTGCCCGGACGCTTGGCGCTCCTCTATACGAGCTACAAAGGCGGCAAACCGGACGTCTATTCCCACGACCTCGCCACCGGCGCGCGCTCCCGCGTCTTCGGGTTCAACGGACTCAACACCAGCGCGACCGTCTCGCCGGACGGCACGCGGATCGCGGTGATCCTCAGCAAAGCCGGTAGCCCGGACCTCTGGGTGTCCAATATCGACGGGACCAACCCCCGCCAACTGACCACGACCAAGGAATCGGAATCCTCGCCCTGCTGGTCGCCGGATTCCAAGACGATCTGCTTCGTGTCGAACCGCGACGGCAAGGCGGCGCTCTACACCATCTCCGCCGGCGGTGGTGAGATGCGCAAGCTGTCTACCGGAGGCATCCTGAACTGCACCGAGCCCGACTGGTCGCCCGACGGGAAATGGATCGCGTTCACGCGGGCGGCGGGGGAGTTCACCTTGTACGTCGTGCCCGCGGGTGGCGGCGATGCGACCGCGATCACCGCGGGCGAGGACCCGTCCTGGGCCCGGAATTCGCGCACGATCGTGTTCACCCGTGGTCGCGACCGCGCTCGTCGGCTGTCGCTGCTTGACGTGCCCACGCGCCGAGTCAAAGATGTCAACCGAATTTCGGGAAGTTGCTCCCAGCCCAGTTGGGCCAGATAACCGCCCCCGACCGCAGGAATCCCTATGAATTGTCTGACCAAGCTCGGTCTCATCGCGCTGCTCGCCGTCGTGGCGATCGGTTCGGGTTGCTCCAAGAAGCCCAAGAACATCACGCCGATCCCCAACGGCTACAACGGTTCCGCCGCGCCCGGCAGCGACCTTTCCCAAGGTGGTGCGCTCCGTGGCGGACCCGGCAATAGCGGTCGGTTCACCCAGCCCACCGATACCGCTCCTCGCGAACTGGGCATCGACCCGAGCAAAGCGGGCGGCTCCAACGAACTGCCCAGCGGCAACTTGCGCGACGGCAAGATCGAGGACCGCGAGACCTTCAAGGCCAACACGGTCTATTTCGAGTACGACAAATCGGCCATCAAGAGCTCCGAGCTCGCCAAGATCGCCGCGGTCGCCGAGCATCTCAAATCCCATGCCGAAGCTTCGTTGGCCGTCGAAGGCCATTGCGATGAGCGCGGCACCGAGGAGTACAACCGGTCGCTCAGCGAGCGCCGCGCTCTCTCCATCCGCGAGCGCTTGGTGAACTTGGGTGTGTCCGCCAACCGGGTCACCACCGAGGCTTTCGGCGAGGACAAGCCGGCCGATCTCGGCCACGACGAGTCTGCTTGGTCCAAGAACCGCCGTGGTGAGTTCATCCTCTTGGTCCCGCCCAGCCTCAAGTAGGCCCGGGTGCACGATTTTCGGAGCCCCGCCGGGTCGGCGGGGCTTTTTCGTCCCCGGGACCGGCGCGCCGAGGATCGGGCTGAATGTTTTGCCGCTTTACCGGTCGGACCCCTCGCCCTAAGTTGGCCCGTCCGCTGAATCTGCCATGAATCTCCCGTTGCTCGCCATGCTCGGTCCGACCGAGATCCTGATCATCGCCGTCGTCGTGGTTGTCCTGTTCGGGGCGCGCAAGATCCCCGAGCTCATGAAGGGTGTCGGCACCGGCATCAAGGAGTTCAAGAAGGCGTCCAAAGACGACCACGAGTGACTGCTATCGCATCCATACCCGCCATGCAAACCCCTCTTCTCGCCTTTCTCGGACCGACCGAGATCCTCGTCATCTCGGTCGTGGTCCTGATCCTGTTCGGTGCCAAGAAGGTCCCTGAACTGATGAAGGGTGTCGGCACCGGCATCAAGGAGTTCAAGAAAGCCTCCCGCGACGTGCAAGACGAGTTGCAGCGCGCCGTGGACGAGCCGCCTGCGCCCGCTCCGCTCCCCACGCCGAAGAAACCGACCGAGACCGTCTCGCAGTCGGGCGATTCCCACGTCTGACCGGTCGGATCTACTGGCATGGCTGACGAGTTGGAGGTGATGCCGCCTGATTCCGCCGACACGGAAGAAGGCGGGGGACCGGTCAAGAGCTTCCTCGATCATCTCGAGGACCTCCGCTGGACGTTCATCAAGTGCGCCGCGGCGATCCTCATCGGCGTGATCGTCTGCTTGAGCGCGTGCGACCGGATCACGCATGTCCTGCTCTGGCCGTTGAAGAAGGCGCAGCAGATGCGCACCTCGGCCGAGCCGCAGGTGGCCTTGACCTTGGGTACCAATCTTTTGGCGAAGTTCGCCGCGAAAGAGTTCCCGGTCGAAGGCATCGCGACCAACAAGGACACGTTCTACCGCGTCGCGCCGGTCACGGTCGGCACCAACACGTTCTTGGCGATCGTCCCCGACCCGACGCCGCCTCTTTCGGCGACCTACGCGATGCAGATGGAGATCGCGATCCTCGGGCCGGGTGAGGCGTTCACCGTCGCGGTGCAGGTCGCCATCTACGGCGGGCTCACGGTCAGCGCGCCGTTCTTCATCTTCTTCCTCGGTCAGTTCATCCTTCCGGCACTGCACGTCCACGAGAAGCGGTTCCTCTACCAGGTCTCCGGGTTCGCCTCGTTCCTGTTCTTGGCCGGCGTGGCTTTTTGTTACTTCGTGATGATGATCATCACGCTCAGCACGACCGTCCTGTTCGCGAATTGGCTCGGCTTTCGTTCCGACACCTGGCGGGCGTCGGAGTACATCAGTTTCATGTGCTGGTTCCTGCTCGGCATGGGCATCAGCTTCGAGCTGCCGTTGGTGTTGCTCACCTTGGTGAAGATCGGCCTGCTCGACGCGGCGAAGCTCTCCAAGTTCCGCATGTACTGGGTCGTCGCCGGTCTGGCCATCGCTGGTTTCATCACCCCGGACGGCAACCCGTTCACGATGGTGCTGATGTTCCTGCCGCTTCACCTGCTCTACGAGATCAGCGTGCTCATCGCCTGGTGGTGGGAGCGCAAAGACCGCAAGGCCGCGGCGATCGGGTGACCTCCGTGGACAGGAGCGCCCTCCCTCCGCCGGGGATCTTCCCCGGGGGCGATCCGGAAGCCCCGGATCAGCGGCCGCGATGACGGGCGATGACGATGACCGGGATGCCGGACGGAACTGACCCACGCGCGATGGGGGATGTCCGGGGTGGGGTCTCCGCTGTCGCAGAGGATCAACCCCGTGTCCCGCAGGTTCGATCCATGGCCCTCTTCGTCGCTGCCGGGTACGGCGGCATCGGGACCGGCGAAGGGATGGCTACTGGACGGAGAATCGGCTCAGGATCACTTCCGGCTTCGCGGTCGAAGCCGACGCCAAGGCGGTCCGGCCCGTGTCTTCGGCCGTGGTGCTCGTCCACACCGAGAAGCTGCCGTGCGTCGACCTCGCGGAGGTCGGCCTGCGTCACGGTTGTTTGTAACCGAGGAGCTGGCGTTGCTTGATCATCTCGGCGACCTGGGACGGGACGGAATCTTCCCAGCCCGGCAGGCCGGTCTGGATCTTCCAGAGCACGTCGCGGCTGAGGATGTCCAGGTTGGCCTCGTTGATGTCGCGCATCCCCTGGATGTAGAGGTTCTGGGAAAGGTAGCTGTAGAGATGCTGCAGATGCGGCGCCACCCGGAGGTTCCCGGCGGTGATGATCGCGCCCGACGTGGGGTCCTTGTAGGGGTAGGTGTAGAGCTTGAGTGAATTGCGGAAGAGACGTCCGAACGACTCGAGGATCCCGCCGTCGAGTTCCGCGTAGTATTTTTCGTCGAAGAGTTCTTTGAGCGTGGGCACGCCCATCACCACGCCGACCGGGAGCTTGGTGTAGCGGGCCATGTATCCGGCGAGCCGGAAGAACTCGCCGTAGTTGGTGATCAGCACCGGATGGCCCAGCGTGCCGAGCAGGTCGGCGCGGTCGAGGAAGTCGCGATGGTTGATCTTGCCCTCGACGTTCAGGTTCTTGAGGGTCATCTCCATCACGACCAGCACGTCCTGGCCCGCGACATCGGGTTCTTGGACGAACTGCGCGCGGGCGTAGCGCAACATGTCCAAGGTGACCTTGGTCGGGGGCCGGAAGCTTCCGCGTTCGATGAGGACCGGCCGTTTGTAGAGCTGCTCGGCGGGTTGGACGATCTCGCCGTCCGGCGTGAACATCGCGGCGTTCGTCAGGCCGCGCTCGACGAGCTGCAGGCTGATGAGGCGGTTGTCGACCTTCTCGAACGCCGGTCCCTCGAACTGGATCACATCGACCTCGATGCGGGCGATGGAGAGGTTGTCGATGAGCCCCAGCAGCACTTCCTGGGTGTCGCTGCCCGTGTAGAGCGCGGCGTGCACGAGGTTGACCCCGAGGATGCCGATCGCCTCCTGCTGCTGGAGGTTCTCCCGGTCCCACATGCGGACGTGCATGAGGATGTCGTTCGATGGGCCGCCAGGTTCGGTCTGGAAGCGGATGCCCATCCAGCCGTGCGTCTCCTCGCGACGGCTGTAGCTCTTGGCCGTGACCGTGTCCGCGAAGACGAAGAACTTGGTGGTCGCCCCGCGTTGGCCGGCCAACCGTTCAACGATCAGCATGTACTCCCGCTCCAGCATCGCGAGCAGGCGGGCCTTGCTCACGTACCGTTCGTTGTGGCCGTAGATCGCGTCGCTCACGACCATGTCGTAGGCGGAGATGCTCTTGGCGATCGTCCCGCTCGCGCCGCCGACCCGGAAGAACCACCGGGCGACCTCTTGCCCGGCGCCGATCTCGGCGAAGACGCCATATTTCCCCGGGTCGAGGTTGATCTGAAGGGCCTTTTGGTGGGTGTCCAAGCGGTCGCTCATAGAGAAAGCAGTCGACCACGGACCGGACGTCGGAACCAGCTTGAACACGTGACGTCCGCGAAATGGCAGCGGGTCCGGCGCCAGCCCCAAAAAAAACCCGCGACCTCGGTCGGTGAAGACCTCGGTCGCGGGATACAAAAACCCGGGCGGCAGTCAGAGGATGACCGTCCGCCCGGGGGAATATTCAGAATCAGTTCTGTAGGACTTAGTGGGATATCCGTGCACGATGAACAACGCCGAGCACGAAACTGGTTGGGCAGAGAAAGAACAAAACAAACGTCTGCCCGAAAACTTGGGTCCCTTCGTTTCCGAAGCGGGCGAAAAATAGCGTGGCCGGCTCAGCTGTCAACACCTGCCACCAACTAATTTTCGCTATCGTCGCTGCAAAGAACCAACTCTGTACAGCAGCTACGACGCCGATCCAGGGAGGTTGTTCAAAGCGGGACAAAGTTTTTTCGCGGAGGGCTCTGCTGGGTCGCGAAACGCGTTGCGCCCCTTCGCCGAGGCCCTTACGCAAAGGGCGTGAACGATCCTGTCCGCCCGTCCTCATGGTCCGCACGTCCCTCCAGGACGGACCGTCCGATGCGCCATCATGCGCAGCCCTTGCGTCCGCCCACGCCCCCCAAGCTCCCGCCCGAGGGAAGCGAGAACTGGCCCAAGCCCTGGGCCCAGATGCGGACCTTCAGCTATCAACCTTCGGTCTACCCGGCGATGCTGGGGGATGTCTCGGCGGGCGCACGACCGGGCGATCTCGTCCACGTGTTCGACAAGAACGGCCGACCGTTCGGCGCGGGCCTCATCAACATCGGCGCCCGGGTCCCTCTGAGGGTCATCCACCACGGCGACCAACCGGTGGATGAATCCATCTTCACCGTGCTGCTCCACCGCGCGATCGACCTGCGGCTCGGGGCCCTCGACCTCCCGTCCAAGACCGATGCTTTCCGGGTCATCAACTCGGACGCCGACGGCTTGAGCGGCCTCATCGTGGACCGGTTCGGGGACGTCCTGAGCGTGCAGGTGCATTGTCTCGGCATGTGGCGTCGTCTGCCGGAGCTTCTGGCACCGCTCCACGCGCGCTTGGGCACGGTGCGCACGGTGATCGAGGTGGACCCGGGCGTGGCCGGAAACGAGCGCATCCACGTCCAGGAACACCGGTCGGATCCGGTGCGGTCGGTCAAGATCCGCGAGCACGGCATCCGGTACGAGGTCGATTTCGAGGCCGGCCACAAGACCGGGTTCTTCTGCGACCAGCGGGAGAACCGCCGGCGTCTGGCCAAATGGACCAAGGACAAGCGAGTGCTCGACCTGTGCTGCTACACCGGCGGGTTCGCGCTCGCGGCCAAGGTGCTCGGCGGCGCGGCCGAGGTGACCGCCGTGGACCTCGACGAGAAGGCGATCGCTTCCGCGAAGCGCAACGCGAACCTGAACCAGGCGCGTGTGGAATGGGTCCACTGCGATGCGTATCCCTACGCCCGCCAGATGCGGAAGGACGGGAAGAAGTTCGATGTGGTCGTCCTCGATCCGCCCAAGCTCATCATGGGCCGCGACGAGCTGGAGCAGCAGGAAGGCATGGAGAAATACGAGGACCTCAACAGTCTCGGCATCGTCATCACCGAACCGGGCGGGCTCTTGGTGACCTGTTCATGTTCCGGGCAGCTGAGCGCCGAGGATTTCGAGCGGATGGCGATCCGGTCGGCGCACCGTGTCGGGCGCAAGCTGCAGTTCCTCGACCGCACCGGCGCGGGCGAGGACCACCCGGTGATGTCGAACTGCCCGGAGAGCCGCTATCTCAAGGTGCTTTGGGCACGGGTGTTTTGATGACTGTTCTGGCCGAAGCCGGTTTCCACCCCCCGATGCACGTCGTTTCGTCCGGCCCTAAACCCGGCGGGAGCCCGGGGGGCTCGTCCGCATGTTCCAGTTCCGTGACCCGTCCGGGCGGCCGGGCCGTCCGCGCTCTTGTTCTGCTTCCGCTGGCGCTGGTCGCCTTGGTTTTTGTCCCGCTGGTGGTGCCGGCGGTCGGTGGACCCGTGGCGACCTCCACCATCGCCGGCTCGGGCGGACGCGGATCCGGGGGCGACGGCGGATCTGCCACCTTGGCGAAGCTGGACAACCCGTTCGGCGTGGTCCGCGGTCCGGACGGGGCGATCTGGTTCTGCGAGTACGATGGGCAAGTTGTCCGGCGTATCGCAGCGGACGGCACGCTCTCGACGGTCGCGGGCACGGGCCGGGCGGGCTATGCCGGTGATGGCGGGCCTGCCAAGGAAGCGATGTTCGACCAACCTCACGAGGTCCGCTTTGATCGCGAGGGGAACCTTTTCGTCGCGGACATGAAGAACCACGCCGTCAGGCGCGTGGATGCCAAGACGCAGGTCATCACCACGTTCGCCGGCACCGGGAAGCCGGGCTATTCCGGGGACGGGGGGCCGGCGGCCGACGCCGCGCTGCGACAGCCTCACAGCATCCAGTTCAGCCCGGACGGCGACCTGTTCATCGCCGATATCGGCAACCACGCGGTCCGTCGCGTCGACCGCCGGACCGGACGCATCTCGACATTTGCCGGCACCGGCAAACCCGGACCGACACCCGACGGGGCAGCGATCGCGGGCACTCCGTTGAACGGCCCTCGGTCGATCGATTTCGACGTCGCTGGAGATCTCTGGCTTGCCACGCGCGAGGGGAACCAGGTGTTCCGGTTCGATAGGGTGAAGGGCCTCGTCCGGCATGTCGCCGGGACCGGGGCCAAGGGTTTCGCGGGGAACGGCGGTCCGGCCAAGGACGCCACTTTCGCCGGACCGAAAGGGATCAGCGTCGGCCTGGGCGGTGACGTCTATCTGGCGGACACCGAGAACCACGCCATCCGGAAGATCGACGTCGCCCGAGGAACGGTCGAGCTCGTCGTCGGCGCCGGCACGAAGGGCGACGGCCCGGATGGCGACCCGCTCGGTTGCCGGCTCGCCCGGCCGCACGGCGTCTTCGTCGACAAGGACGGCACGCTCTTCATCGGCGACAGCGAGAACCATCGGGTCCGCTCCGTCCGTCCGAGGTGATGACGTCCAGAGGTCGGCCGGCAACAGCGACCCCGTGTCGGCATCGCGCGGTCCACCGCGGGCGCGCAGCAGCTCTACCCGGACGGCGCGGGTCTTCTCCGCGACCCGGCTGCTCGATCCGTTGGCGGGTTCGACGACGCTCTGCGATCGCTGGAGACCCGACGCTCCGAACCTGAAGAGCGCCAGCAACCGTACCACGGCCACGGCCACGGCGATTCCTCGGGCGCGTTCGCTCGAACGCACCCAGTAGGCGATGTCGGCGATGTCGTGCCTGCGTTTGGTCCGGCTCGATCCGCCGCCGCCGAGCATCCGGCCGGTGGCTTCGTCGACCATCGCGAACATGTGGGCCCCGCCTTTGGACCGTTCATCCCGGCGTTCCTGGATGAACCGCTGCGCGTCGTCGAGGTCGATGATCATATCCGACCACGGCATCCACCGCCCGATCTTTTCGGACGATCCGCGTGCGACCTCGAGCAACACCGGGACGTCGGACGACGAGAACGGCCGGAGGGTTATCCAGCCGTCGGTGAGGGTCGTCTGCATGGGACCCGGCACGTCCTCGCCGGGGGCTCACTTCGTCAGCTTCTCGGCGAGGAACTTCTCCAGCTTCACCGAATCGGCGGCGAAGAGGCGGATGCCCTCGCTGAGTTTCTCGGTGGCCATCTGGTCCTCGTTGTGCAGCCAGCGGAAGGACCGCTCGTCGAGCGACACCTGTTCCAGCGAGGACGCCGCTGCCAGCGCCGGGGTCAACTTCGGCGTGACGGTCCCTTCGGTGGACTGGAGCTCCTCCAAGAGCGCCGGCGCGATGGTCAACAGGTCGCAGCCGGCGAGCTCGAGGATCTCCTCTTTGTTGCGGAAGCTGGCGCCCATGACCTCGGTCGCGTGGCCGAACTTCTTGTAGTAGCTGTAGATCTTGGCGACCGAGACCACCCCGGGATCCTCGGCCGGAAGGTACGAGGCCTTTCCGGTGGACTTCTTGTGCCAGTCGAGGATGCGTCCGACAAACGGGGAGATCAGCTGCACGCCGGCCTCGGCGCAGGCCACGGCCTGGGCGAACGAGAACAGAAGCGTGAGATTGCAACGGATGCCTTCCTTCTTCAGCTCGGCGGCGGTCTGGATGCCTTCCCAGGTCGAGGCGAGCTTGATGAGCACGCGCTCTTTGGGGATGCCGGCGGCGGCGTACATGGCGATCAGTTGCCGCGCCTTGGCCAGACTGGCAGCGGTGTCGAACGACAGGCGGGCGTCGACCTCGGTCGAGACGCGGTTCGGCACGATCTTGAGGATCTCGAGGCCGAACGCGACGGCGAGCTTGTCCATCGCGAGGCCCAGCGCGGCCGATGCATCCGGCGCCTCGGCTTTGGCGTCGGCGACGGCCTTGTCCACGACCGAGGCATACTCCGGCATGGTCCCGGCCTTGAGCAGGAGGCTGGGATTGGTGGTGGCGTCGCGCGGTTGGTACTTCCGGATGGAGGCGAAATCACCGGTGTCGGCGACGACGATGCTGGATTGCTTGAGCTGGGACAGGAGATCGGCCATGGCGCGTTCGGTTGGGGTTTCGTTTCGAGGATGTGGTGGTCCGAGGGTGGGGGCGACCCCGCATCGGTTCAACCGCCGATTCTATCACGTGGGGCCGGCCGGCCGCCCGACGTTCTCACCCGTAAACCGTTTGACTCGCCTCGGTGCCGTCTTTAGCGTCCAAAAAAATAACTCCTATGTCAGAGCCCACTTCCCCGACCCCTCCGTCGCCCGAGACGGCCGCTGAGGCACCGAAGCCCGCGGATTCCGCCCAAAAGAAGCAGACGGTGCGCATCAGCCTGCCGCCGAAGCCCGCGGGCGGCCCGTCGATCAAGATCCCTGCGCCGGTCGCTGCTCCCACCGCTTCCGCTCAGACCGCGATGTCGGTCGCTGCACCGGTCGCGGCCGCTCCTTCTGCCGCTGCGGCTCCCGCCGCGAAGTCGGCTCCGGCTCCCGCCGCCGCTCCCGCTCCGAGCCGTCCGACGGCTCCCCCGGCCGCGCGTCCCGCCGCCGTGAGCATGCTCGACGTCGGCCTCGCGTTCGCGACGGTCCTCGTCGGCATCGCCATCGCCGTGATGATCTTCATCGAAGCCCCGAAAGGATCCTGACCATGGCTGCTGCGAACATACTGACGGTCACCGGGGCCAATTTCGAAGCCTCGGTCCTCCAGTCGAAGGTGCCTGTGCTTGTCGATTTTTGGGCGGAATGGTGCGGTCCCTGCCGCATGCTCGCCCCCTTGCTCGATGAGCTCGCCGGCGAGTACGACGGCAAGGCGTCCATCGGCAAGGTGAACGTGGACAACGAACAGGACCTCTCGGTCAAGTTCGGTATCTCCGGGATCCCGGCGCTCCTGATCTTCAAGGACGGCGAGGTCGTCGCCCAGATGGTGGGGATGCGCTCGAAGAAGGATCTCAAGGCCGCGATCGATTCCGCGATCGCCGGTTGATCCAGGCACCCACGAGCGGGGCTTTTCCTGCCTCCCCCGAGAACGCCCGCGACGCATGTCGCGGGCGTTCTTGTATCCGGGTCACTCCGTCTCCGTGGCCTTGCCGCCGTTGACGAGGAAGAGGACGGCCATGCGGACCGCGAGGCCGTTGGTGACCTGTTCGAGGATGACCGATTGGGGTCCGTCGGCGATCTCACCCTCGATCTCGACGCCACGGTTGATCGGGCCGGGATGCATGATGAGCGCGTCGGGCTTGACCCACTTCATCCGTGCCTGGTTCAGCCCGAAGAGCGCGGTGTATTCGCCCAGGCTCGGGAACATCGTCACCCGCTGGCGCTCGTGCTGGATGCGGAGGAGGTTGACCACATCGGCGTCGCGCAGGGCTTCTTCGAGGTTCCAGGTCACCCGGCAGCCGAACTGCTCGAAGACCTTGGGCACGAGCGTCGGCGGGCCGCAGAGCGTGACCTTCGCGCCGAGCTTGAGCAGCGCCCAGATGTTGGACCGGGCCACGCGGCTGTAGAGGATGTCCCCGAGGATGGTGACGTTCAGTCCGGCGACGCGGCCCTTGCGCTCGCGGATGGTGAAGGTGTCGAGCAGACCTTGGGTCGGATGCTCGTGGGCACCGTCGCCGGCGTTGATGATGTGGGCGCTGGCGAAGCGGGCGAGGTAGTGGGGCGCGCCGCTGGCGCTGTGGCGGAGGATGATGATGTCCGCGTTGAGCGCCTCGAGGTTGCGGATGGTGTCGCGCAGGGTCTCGCCCTTCTTGAGGGAGCTGGCCTCGGCCGAGAAGTTGACGACATCCGCGCTGAGCCGGACCGCCGCGAGCTCGAAGCTGATGCGCGTGCGGGTGCTCGGCTCGACGAAGAGATTCACGACCGTCTTGCCACGGAGAGGAGGCACCCGCTTGATGGAGCGTCCGTTGATGGCCTTGAACGATCGCGCCGTGTCGAGGATGACGGTGAGCTCCTCGGCGGTCAGCGATTGCAGGTCGAGCAGATGTCGGCGGGTCCAGGTCATCTCAGCGGTCCGAAGTTCCAGTGTCGAAGGTCCGGGGTCGACCGAAAACACGGCACGACCTCATCCGCGGCGCGCATCGGGATCGGCGCGGACATCATCGGGCGTCCTCGATGACGACGGTGTCGTCGCCGCCGGTCTCGGCCAGCCGGACCTTGACGCGTTGGGTCGACAAGGTGGGGACGTTCTTTCCCACGAAATCGGCGTGGATGGGGAATTCGCGGTGTCCCCGGTCGACGAGCACGGCGAGCTGGACGCGCCGCGGACGTCCGAGGTCGTGGAGCGCGTCGAGCGCGGCCCGGATGGTTCGTCCGTGGAAGAGCACGTCGTCGACGAGCACGGCCGTCTTGCCGGTGAGGTCGCCAGGGATCTCTGTCGGGCGCACCTCCGGCAACTGGTGCCAATCCAGGTCGTCGCGGTGCATGGTCACGTCGAGGATCCCGACCGGGACATCATGCCCGACGATGCGTCCGACCAGTGGTCCGAGGCGGCGGGCCACGGCGACACCGCCGCGTTGGATGCCGATGAGCACCACATCGGTGCCCGAGACGTTCCGTTCGGCGATCTCGTGCGCGATGCGGGTGAACGTGCGGCCGAGCGTCGCTGCGTCGAGGATGACGGAGCTCAAAGGGGAGGGACAAGGGCCGGCACGCGGGCGCGAGCGGGCGGCCTGTCGAAGATTGTGTCGGGTCGGTTCATCGCGTCTTCACCGGCTCTCGGTCCGATGTCAAAGGCGCCGCCTCGCGGCGGCGTTCAAGTCAGGGCCGCCGGTTGCTGCCGTGCCCGCCGCCAATCGGCGCGATGATGGGAGATCCAGTCCACGAGCGCTCTCTCGAAACCGATGTCGTGGCCGACTTTCTCGGACTCGATCCATTTGTGCTTGAGGATCTCGTCCTTCTCCGCTTGAAACTCCCGGTAAAGGGTCGTGTTCAGCAGAAGCGCCCGCGCTTCGCGCTTCGGATCAGATTCAGTGCCCATAGGACAAACGACAGGTCTGCGTGACGTGACGGTAACGGGGAAGCCGAGGGAGTAAACGCCATTTTTGGGACCCCATCGGGCAGGGCCGACGTCTGGCTTGTCGCATCGGCACGGGCGCGGGATAAACGTCCGTGCTCGCCTCGTCGCTGCGCGGTCTCCTCCTGCTTTGCATCGTCGCCTCCTCCGGCGCGGGACCGCTCGCGGCCGACCTGCGCAAACCGACGTCCCGCCACGTCCTGCGCGCCGCCCAGACCTGGCATCTCGACCCGCCGGATGGCGCGCGGTTCGACGCCTCGGCGCTGCTGATCCAACCCGACGGCTCGTTGCTCACCGTGAACGACAAGGTGCCCGGGCTCTACCGCATCGGCTTGGGCAAGGACGGGACCGCCCGGCTCTCGGCGATGCCCGGTGCGTTGACGCCGGCGCAACTGGCTCCCTTCGCTTCCGCGAAGCACGGCCCGTACGACTGCGAGGGCCTTGCGCGCGACGACGACGGCCGTATCTACATCTGTGAGGAAGGCGACCGATGGATCCTCCGGTTCGACCCGAAGGCGGGCTCGGTCGAACGCCTGCCCATCGATTGGAGCCCGGTGAAGCGATGGTTCGGCAGCGACCGGAACGCGAGCTTCGAAGGCATCGCGGTCGGCGGGGGCGTCCTCTACGTCGCGAACGAGCGGGAGGTGGGCCGCATCATCACCATCGAGCTCGCCACGATGAAGGTCGTGGACAGCTTCCAAGTCACACCCATCGGCAATCCCGCCCGTGATGTCCACTACTCCGACCTCTGTTGGGTCGATGGCGAGTTGTGGGTGCTCTGCCGCGAGAGTCGTTGCGTGCTCCGCGTGGATCCGCGGACCCGGCGCGTCCTCGCGCAGTTCGACTATCTGGAGCTGGAGACCTCGCGACAAAACGCCTATGCGCATCCGTATCCCTACGGGTTCGTGGAAGGCTTGGCCGTGGATCCCGAGAACATCTGGCTCGTGGTCGACAACAACGGTTTCCCGCGCGTCGCCGACGCTGCCGACCGCCGTCCGACCCTCTGGCGCTGCCCCCGACCGGACCGGACCGTTCCGAAGCAGTAGCCGGGATTTGGCCGGCATCGGGAGGCCTGGTCGCCCGCCCTCGTCCTGCCGGCCAGGAATTCCTTCTTCATCCGCCTCGGCCCCTCGCCTAGGGTCGGTCCCCGCATGGAAAAAACCGCACTTCTCTTCGCCGGCCAAGGTGCACAGGCCGTGGGTATGGGCAAGGACCTCGCCGCCGCGTACCCGTCCGCCCGGGCGCTGTTCGACCGCGCCGACGCCGTCCTCGGCTACGACCTCGCCGGCATCTGTTTCGACGGCCCCGAGGCCGAGCTGACCAAGACCGAGAACGCGCAGCCCGGGATCTACCTGGTGAGCTGGGTCGCGCTCGCGCTGCTCAAGGAGCGGGTGCCGGGCCTGGAGTTCCAGGCCACAGCCGGCCTGTCGCTCGGCGAGTTCACCGCGCTCGCCGCCGCCGGGGCGATGAGCTTCGAGGACGGCCTCAAGGTCGTGCGGTTGCGCGGGCGTTTCATGCAGGAGGCATGCGAGGCCACGCAGGGCGGCATGGCGGCCATCATCGGTCTCGAGGAAGGTCCGACCCGCGAGGTGTGCGAGGCGACCGGCGTGACGCTTGCGAACCTGAACTGCCCCGGCCAGATCGTGGTCTCCGGCGCGGCCGACAAGATCCCGGCCGCCGTCGAGGCCGCGAAGGCGAAGGGAGCCAAACGCGCGATCCCTCTGGCGGTCGCCGGCGCCTATCACTCCCCGCTCATGGCGGGCGCCCAGCCCAAGCTCGCGGCCGCCCTTGCCGATGTCGCACTCAAGACCCCGGAGATCCCGGTCATCGCCAACGTCACCGCCCTGCCTCACGGCGGCCCTGGCGAGATCGCGTCGCTGCTCGTGGACCAGGTGACGTCGTCCGTCCGATGGGAAGACTCGGTCCGGCATCTTTTGGCGCAGGGCTTCACGCGCTTCATCGAGCTGGGGCCGGGCACCGCGCTCACCGGTTTCCTCAAGCGCATCGACAAGTCTGTCCCGGTGCTGAACGTCGCCGACGTGGCGAGCTTGGAAGCGACGGTGAGGATCCTGACCTCTGGATCGTGAGCCTCCGGTCCGCCACCTGGAGAAGCCGACCGCGGGGAACGCGTGGTTCCAGCGTTGACGGGAGGTCGGCTTCCTTCGGAAGTTCGGCCCGTCCATGAGCACTCTCGCCAACCAGATCGCCGTCGTCACCGGTGCCGGCCGCGGCATCGGCCGCGTCATCGCCCTCAAGTTCGCCGCTGCCGGAGCGGATGTCGTCTGCGTCTCCCGCACCGCGGAGAACTCGGAGAAGACCGCCGCCGAGGTCCTCGCGCTCGGCCGCCGGGCCTGGGCCTTCGCGGTGGACGTCAGCGACCCTGCGGCGATCGCCGCCGCGGCGGAGAAGATCCTCGCCGGGACCGGACGGGTGGACGTGCTGGTGAACAACGCCGGCGTCACCAAGGACGGCCTCCTGATGCGCATGAGCGAGGCCGACTGGGACACCGTGCTCGACACGAATCTCCGCGGCGCGTTCTTGTTCACCAAGGCGTTCACCCGGACGTTCCTCAAGCAGCGCAGCGGACGCATCATCAACCTCGCGTCCGTCATCGGCCTCGTCGGCAACGCCGGCCAGTGCAACTACGCGGCGAGCAAGGCGGGCCTGATCGGGTTCACCAAATCGGTCGCCAAGGAGTTCGGGTCCCGGGGTGTCACCTGCAACGCCATCGCGCCGGGATTCATCGCGACGGACATGACCGCCGCGCTGGACGACAAGCTCAAGGAGGCGCTCCTGAAGCAGATCCCGCTCGGGGCGCTCGGCGAGCCGGACGACATCGCCGAAGCGGCGCTCTATCTCGCCGGACCGGGCGGTCGTTACGTGACCGGGCAAGTGCTCACCGTCGACGGCGGGATGGTGATGTGACGGGATTTTTTGAAGGAACGAGGCTTGACGCCTCGTTCCCACACCCCTAGACAGGCGCCGCAAAACAAACACGGAAATATGGCTGCTGAAAAATCGATCGACCAACGCATCAAGGACATCATCGTCGAACAGCTCGGCGTCAACGCCGACCAGGTGACGCCCGAGGCCAAGTTCATCGAGGACTTGGGCGCGGATTCTCTCGACACCGTCGAGTTGGTCATGGCCTTGGAGGAAGAGTTCTCGATCGAGATCGCGGACGAGGAAGCTGAGAAGCTCCAGAGCGTCGGCGATGTCATCAAGTACATCGAGGAGATCCAGAAGTAACCCGTCCCAGCCGTTCCCGCGAAGGCAGCCGGCAAGAACCGGCTGCCTTTTGTTTTCCCGCGGGAAGGTGCCCGGCCCGCCTTTTTTTCCTTTGCCCCGGGGAGCCCTTTTCTCGGCTAATCCACGCCTAAACGTATGAGCTCATGGTCTGATCGTCGCGTCGTCGTCACCGGCATCGGCTGCGTCTCCAGCCTCGGGTCCGACCCGGACACGCTCTGGAAGAACATCCTTGCCGGCCAGTGCGGGATCGACCGCGTGGCCGCCTTCGACATCAGCGCCTACGATTGCCAGATCGCGGCCGAGGTGCGGGGCTTCGACCCGACGCCGGCGTTTCCCGGCCCGAAGGAGGTCCGCCGGACCGATCGGTTCACGCATTTCGGCGTCTATGCCGGCTGGGGAGCGCTCAAGGATTCCGGGCTCGACCTCGAGAAGGTCGACCGCGACGAGGTCGGCGTCTTCCTCGGCTCCGGTATCGGCGGCCTGCACACGACGGAGGAGCAGCACAAGATCCTGCTCGCGAAGGGGCCCGGCCGCGTGTCGCCCTTCATGATCCCGATGCTCATCCTGAACATGGCGTCGGGGCTCTTTTCGCTCTACCACAGGCTGCGCGGCCCGAACTTCGCCACCTGCTCCGCCTGCGCGACCGCCACGCACGCCCTGGGCGAGGCATGGGCCACGATCAAGCGCGGCGACGCGAGCGTGATGTTCGCCGGCGGCACCGAGGCCACGGTCGTCCCGCTCGGCATGAGCGGATTCGCGGCGATGAAGGCCATGAGCACGCGCAACGCCGAGCCGAAGCGTGCCTCGCGTCCGTTCGACCGTGATCGTGACGGCTTCGTGATGGGCGAAGGCGCCGCCGTGCTGGTCCTCGAGGAGCTCGAGCACGCCAAGAAGCGCGGCGCCCGCATCTATTGCGAGGTCATGGGCTACGGCAACACCGCCGATGCGAACCACATGACCGCGCCCGATCCCGAGGGTGAAGGTGCCGGACGGGCGATGAAGATGGCTTTGCGCCACGCGGGCCTGCGTCCCGACCAGGTGGACTACATCAACTGCCACGCGACGAGCACGCCGGTCGGCGACCTCTGCGAGGTGAAGATGATCAAGCGCGTCTTCGGCGACCATGCCTACAAGCTCGCCGCGAGCGGCACCAAGGGCGCCACCGGACACATGCTCGGCGCGGCAGGCGCGATCGAGATGGCCATCTGCTGCAAGGCGGTCGAGGCACAGGTCGCGCCGCCGACCATCAACCTCGACGACCCGGACCCCGAGGCCGACCTCGATCTCGTGGCCCACACGCCGCAGGAGCGCAAGATCGACGTCTTCGCCAACAACTCGTTCGGGTTCGGCGGCCACAACGCCATCATCGTCGGCCGCCGGTTCGTCGGCTGAGACGGCACGGAGCGCGGACGGTCCCGTCCGCGCGAAGGGCGGCCTCACGAGTGCTGTGGGCGGACCTCGCCGGTCCGCGCATCTGCGCCGCGGCTCATTCCCGCAAACGGATCGGCTGGGTGTCGCGGTTCTCCAGGAGCCGGCTGAACCGCCGCTCCATCTCCGGGGCTCCGTCGCCTCCGACCAAGGTCGCGCTCGGTAGCGCGCCACGGGTCTTCGCATCGAGGCGTCCACGCCAGGTCCCCCAGATCGTGTCCCGCGCTCCGAGCGCCGAGGTCGGCGCGACGGTGTGGTCGTAGCCCGGTGGCGGAGTGTCCCCGGATTGCTTGAGCGAGCGCTCGGCGACGCAGCGCACGGCCGCGTACGGGTCTTCCATGAGCTGCGCGAGGACCGGTGCGACCCAAGCCTTGCCCGACGCGGCCAGCCCCGGTTCCCAACCCAGATGCCAGGCGATCAGCGCGCGTTGGCCCGCGTCGCCCGACAGGGCGAGCCGCACCGAATCGGCGACCTGCGCCTGTTCCTCCGTGAGCTTCGGCGCCGGCTGCCGATACCACTTCTCGAGATGTCCGGCGGTCCATCCGAGCGTCCGGTCGAGATGGCAAAGGTTGCACGCATTGGGCCGTCCGGTGGCCAGCTCCACCGCCACCCGCGGGCTGCTGATCTCGTGGCTGCGGATGGCCTTGAGCACGCCGTAGGTGGTGTGCGGCATGTGGCAATTCTGGCAATCGCTGCCGCTGGAACCGTCGGCGTGGTGCGTGTGGGCCGTCAGCTTCGCCGGGTCACGGAGCGGTTCGTGGCACTGGGTGCAGGAACGGTTGCCGCTCCGGTTCTTCGCCAACTGGTCGTCGGGTTCGCCGGAATGGAGCGAATGGCAGGAGATGCACGTGAACTTGCCGCCGGCGTAGCAGGGCGACTCGATGAGCCCGTTGTGCTCGCGCCCGCTCACGCGGATCATGCCGTCCGGCCAGAAGAAATCGCGCATCAGGTCGGGGTTGCCCGCGAGCACCTTCTGGAGCCATGGCTGCCGGTCGATCCGGCGCGGTCGGATGATCGGCGTGGTGGCTTCCAGGTCGTCGCCCGGCCGGTATCGGAAGCCGTTCTGCGACCAGCCTTCGTTGCCGTCGTACCACTTCATCGAGTGGCAGAAGGCGCACACCTGGGCGGAGCGCTTCGGGTCGAGTTTCTCGGGCTGGATGATCCCGTGGTCGAAGCCGGGGACCTTGGTGTCCTTGCCGGCCTTCTTCGCGGCCTGCTCGATCGCGGTGTGCCGGTCCGCCGGTCCGTGGCATGCCTCGCACGAGATGCCGAACTCGGCCACGCGGGTGTCGAAGGACCGGTTCGCACGGTCCATGTGCGGCTCCGGTCCGGTCGTGTGGCAACGGTTGCAGACGATGTTCCAGACCTCCGACCGGTGGACCATGTCGGGCGGGCGGATGAAGGTGGAATTGCGCGGGACCCAACGTTGCTCGGGGATCAGCCAGGTGAACGGGAACCCGACCTGGGTGTTGCCCGCGCCGTTCGGTACCCAAAAGACCTGCATGTGGTGCGAGCCGGTCACCAGACCGAGCCGGGCCTCGACCGCTTCCGGAGCCGCGGATTCGGGGCCGGGGACGACGACCTTCTCCATCCGCACCCAGAACTCGTTGCTCCTCTGGCCCAGGGTGAAACGGGTGTTGTCGTTGGTGAGCACGACCCCATCGAACTTCGCCTGCACCGCCCCGGGCGCCGCCAGCTGCGTCATGGTGCGGTGATAGCTGCGGTGCCAGCTGGCATGCTGGTCCGCGTGGCACTCGCGGCACGCCTCGGACCCGATGTATCCCGGCACCTTGCCGACCCGGGGAAGCACCTCCTCGAAACCATCCGTCTCCGCCACGGCGATGGAAGTTGGAACGGGTGCCGCGGTCGCGGGGACCGGCGGCGCGGCGGCGCCCGGCGAAGGTTCCCGGGAACACCCGGCAAGCCACGACACCCAGAGCGCGAACCCGAACCGGATGGTCCACCGCAAGTGCATGCCCGCAGCCTGCGTCGACCCGGGGCCGATGGCAACCCGGCGCCAAGGGGGCCTGCTTTCCGGGTCGCCCCGGAGACGTCGTCCTGGAGCGCCGACACGGGGCCTGAAACCGGTTTACAGGATGACTTTTGCCCCGGCAGTCTCCGGTCCGAAAACATCCCGGAAAGCGCCCACCCAGCTTGGAGCCGAACCTTTTGGGTGGAGCGCTGGGGGGCGGGCCATCCGATCCCCGGGATCACGACGAGAACCGATCCGTGACCTCCCATCCTTCGCACCTCGTCATCGCCTTCGCCCTTGCCGCTTCCGCCTTCGCCATGGATCCCGCCGCGCGGGCCGAGGATGAGCTGAGCTTGGGGGTGCGGACCACCGCGCCGCTGCCGCCGGCCGACCAGCGCGCGAAGTTCAAGCTGCCGCCCGGGTTCGAGATCCAGCTCGTGGCCGCGGAGCCGGACATCAACAAACCCTTCAACCTGGCCTTCGACGCCACGGGACGGCTTTGGACGACGACCAGCATCGAGTATCCGTGGGCCGCGCCGACCCACCGCGTCGGGCGCGACCGGTTGATGATCTTCGAGGATTTCGGCCCCGACGGACGCGCGCGGAAAGTCACCCAGTTCGCCGACGGCCTGAACATCCCCATCGGCGTCTACCCCTTCCGCACCGACGACCAGCACTGGAAGGCCGTCGTCTGGAGCATCCCCGACATCTGGCTGCTGGAGGACACCGACGGCGACGGCAAGGCGGACAAGCGCACCGTCCTTTACGGGCCGTTCGACCACACGCGCGACACGCACGGCAACCAGGCCTCGTTCCGGCGCGGCTTCGACGGATGGCTCTACGCCACGCACGGCTACAACAACGATTCCCATGTCACCGCGCGCGACGGCAGCCACGTGGACCTCAACTCCGGCAACACCTACCGCATCCGCCTCGACGGCTCGCGCATCGAGCAGCACACCCACGGGCAGGTGAACCCCTTCGGCCTCGCGTGGGACGCCCGCGGCAACCTCTACTCCAGCGACTGCCACAGCGCGCCCATCTACCAACTGCTCGACGGCGGCTGGTATCCGAGCTTCGGCAAGCCGCACGACGGCCTCGGCTACGCGCCGGTCATGCTGGAGCACGCCCACGGCAGCACCGCCATCGACGGCGCCTTCTATTACAACGACGACCTGTGGCCGGCCGAGTACCAGGACACCTTCTTCATCGGCAACGTGATGACCAGCCGGTTGAACCGTGACAAGATCACCTTCACCGGCTCGACACCGAAGGCCACCGAGCAACCCGATTTCCTGACCACGACCGATCCGTGGTTCCGTCCGGTCGACAACCTCCTGGGGCCGGACGGCGCTCTCTACATCGCGGATTTCTACAACCGCATCATCGGCCACTACGAGGTGCCGCTGGTGCATCCGGGCCGCGACCGCGAGCGCGGCCGCATCTGGCGCGTGGTGTACACCAACACCGTAGCCGCCGACGTAAGGAGGCGGACGGATGGCAACAAGCCTTCGGACCTCCGCCTCGTCACCTCGGCGGCTTCCTACCTCCGTCCGGCGGCGCTTCCCCAGGACCTCGACGGGCTGATCGGCGAACTCGGCTCGCCGAACCTCACGCGGCGGCTGCTGGCGATGGGCGAGATCCAGGACCGGTTCGGTGGATCTGCCGTCGGTGAGCTCGGCAAAGCCATGGAGCGGCTTCGCGGTGTCGCCCCGGCCGGAGTCGGATCCAGTGCCGCGTTCCAGCATGTGCATCTGCTTTGGATGCTGGAGCGTCTTGGTTCGGCGGGGAGTTGGCTGGATCAGGCGGCCCTCGCCGCGGATCCGCTTCTGCGCATCCATGCGCAGCGGGTGCTGGCCGAACGCGGCCACAAGGCCGGCGCGTCCGGATCCGGCTCGGTTGGCGATCTGGGCACGAAGCTCGCTCAGTTGTCCGTTCCTGCCTTGCAGGACCCCGACGCGCTGGTCCGACGTTGCGCCGCCGAAGCGCTCGGGAACTGGCCCGCCTTCGGCCATCTCCGCCCGCTGCTTGATCTGCGGGAAAAAGTTCCCGCCGAGGACACCCACCTGCTCTACGTCGTCCGCAAAGCCATCCGCGACCAACTGGAGGCACCGGCCATCTTCGAGCAGGTGCTCGCCAGGACCGATTGGTCGGCGTCGGACGTGCGCGCATTGACCGACGTGGCCGTCGCGGTGCAGACGCCCCAGGCCGCGAGCTTCCTCATCCGCCAGTTGTCCTCGCTGCCCGAGACCGGTTCACCGTCGGTGGGCGATGTGCTCAAGCACGCCGCCCGCTTCGCACCGGAGGCCGAGCTGTCGGGACTCGTCGGCTTCATGCGCACGCGTTTCGCCGGGCGGACGGAACCGCAGCTCGCGCTCTTCCAGGCGGTCGACCAAGGCCTGCGCCAACGCGGTGCCGTCGTTCCGGCGTCCGTCCGCGCCTGGGGCGCCGAGCTGGTCGGCAAGCTGCTCGCCGCCGACACCGCGTCGTCGTGGTCAAACACCCTGGTCGACGCCGCGCCGACCGAGAACCCGTGGGATTTCCTGGACCGGAAACGTTCCGACGGGAAGACGATGCGCGCCCTGTCGAGCATCCCGCGCGGTGAAGGCCTGACCGGCACGCTGCGGTCCCCGGCCTTCGCAGCCGGCCCGTCCCTCGGTTTCTGGTTCTGCGGGCACGACGGGTTCCCCGGCAAGCCGTCGCAGAAGCTCAACGTCGCCCGCCTCCGCGATGCGAAGGACGGCACCGTGTTGCGCGAGGCCGCGCCGCCGAGGAACGACGTCGCCCAGCGGATCTCCTGGGACACCGGGGCGATCCAAGGCCGGCAGGTCTATCTCGAGTTCACCGACACCGACACCGGCGACGCCTACGCTTGGATCGCCTTCGGCGACATCGAGGGCGGTCCCGCCATGCCGGCGTCGTCGCCGCGCGCCTCGGCCGAGCGCACCGCCGGCGCCGCCGATCTGGCCGCCAAGCTCGGGCTCCACGACATCGCTCCTCAACTGAAGGAGCTCGCTTTGCGTCCGGGCGATCCCGACGCGCGCGCCGCCGCCGGCAAGGGGCTCGCCGCGTTGGACCCCGCCGCGGCCATCGCCGCGCTCGGGCCTCTGCTCGCGGACGGCGACCAGCCGTTGGTCGTGCGCGAGCAGTTCGGCGTCACTTTGGCCGAGCTCAACTCCGTCGCCGGCCGCGCGCCGTTGCTCGCCTCGATCAAGAGCCTGCCGTTCCGCATCCAGCAGCGCTGGGCGGTCCCGCTGTGCGCGACGCGCGACGGGGCGGACGCCTTCCTCAAGGCCATCGAGCAAGGCGACGCCTCGCCGCGGATCCTGCAGATGGCGAGCGCGCGAGGACGGCTCCAGCGCGCGGATCCGCCCGGATGGCAGGCCCGTTTCGAGAAGCTGACCCAGGATCTCCAGCCGATGGACGAGGCGCGCGGGAAGCTGATCGCCGCCCGCATGGATGCCTTCCGCGCGGCATCCGCCGCCGATCCAGCCGAGGGCCGTCGCGTCTTCGATGCGAACTGCGCCGCCTGCCACCAGATCGAAGGCAAGGGCGGGCTCGTCGGGCCGCAGCTCACCGGCATCGGCGTGCGCGGCGTCGAACGGTTGTGCGAGGACGTGCTCGACCCGAACCTCAACGTGGACCGCGCCTTCCGGCAGACCGTCATCGTGCTCAAGGACGGCGATGTGCAGAGCGGGTTGTTCCGCCGCGAGGAAGGCGACCTGCTGGTCTTCGCCGACGGCACGGGCAAGGAGTTCTCGCTGAAGAAGGCCGACGTGGCCGAGCGGAAGGAGAGCGACCTGTCGCTGATGCCCGAGAACCTCGGCGAGACCCTCCCTGCGGCGCAGTTCAGCCAACTGCTCGCTTACCTGCTCTCGCAACGGCCGGGGAAGTGAGCGCGGGAACGACAACGGGCCGGCCCCTCGCGAGGCCGGCCCGTGATACAGTTCCCTTGGGTCAAGCCGTGACGACCTCTTCCTTCTGGCGCGCCTCGGCGAGGTCGGATTCGTGCTTCACTCTCGCGGCGTCGATGTCGTAGGCGTCGTTGTCCGGATGCTCCGGGTTCAACGGCGAGATATCGCGGAGCTTCTGGATCAGGCCGGGCAGGTGCTTGATCAGATAGTCCACGTCCTCGTCGGTGTTGTAGATGCCGAGGCTGAAGCGCACCGAGCCGCGCGCCCGCATCGGCGGCAGGCCCATGGCCATCAGGACGTGCGAAGGATCGAGCGAGCCGGTGGTGCAGGCCGAGCCGCTGCTGGCGCAGATGCCCAGACCGTCGAGCAGGAGCAGGATGGCCTCGGCCTCGACGAAATCGAACGCGATGTTGGCCGTGTTGGGCAGGCGATGCTCTTTGTTCCCGTTGCGGACCGTGTTCGGGATGTTCGTGAGGATGAAGTTCTCCAAGCGGTCGCGCAGCGCGCGGACGCGGGTGTTCTCGTCATGGAGCGACGCGGTGGCCAGGTCCGCCGCCCGGCCGAAGGCGACGATGTTGGCCACGCTCTCGGTGCCGCCGCGGCGGCCGCGCTCCTGGTGCCCGCCGATGACGTAGGGTTGGTACTTGGTCCGGCGCTTCACGTAGAGCATGCCCACGCCCTTCGGGGCATGGAGCTTGTGCGCGGAGAGGGAGAGGAAATCCACGCCGAGCTCCTTCACGTCGAGCTTCAGCTTGCCGGGGACCTGCACGGCATCGGTGTGGCAGAGCACGCCTTTGCTGCGGCAGATGGCGGCGACCTCGGCGACGGGGAAGAGCACGCCGGTCTCGTTGTTGGCCATCATCACCGACACGATGGCGGTATCGGGCCGGATCGCCTTCTCGAGCCGGTGGACATCGAGCGAACCGTCGCTCTCGACCGGCAGATAGGTGACGTCGTGGCCCTTGCGTTGGAGGAACTCGCCGAAGTTGATGTTCGCCGAGTGCTCGACCGCGGTGGTGATGACGTGCTTCTTGCCCGGGTTCATGAACAGCGCGCTGCTGATGGCGCTGTTGTTCGACTCCGTGCCGCAACTGGTGAAGATGACCTCCTTCGGGTCGGCGTTGATGAGCGCCGCCACCTGGGCACGGGCGTTCTCGACATGGCCGTGGACCTGAGCGCCGAAGGCGTAGGCGCTCGAAGGGTTGCCCCACATCTCGCGGAGGAACGGGACCATCGTGTCCACCACCTCCGGTGCGACGCGGGTTGTGGCGTTGTTGTCGAAGTAATAGACCTTTTTCGGGGCGGGCTGGCTCATAGACGTCGGGAAACCAAAGCGGACAAAAAGACTCCGCTAGGTTAAGGGGCCGCGAAGTCGGTGCAAGGCGGGAAAAATCCCGCGCCCCGGTCCGTCCGAAAGAATGCCGGATCCCGCACCTTGAGGCCCTCCCGACCGGCTGCTAACGTCGGCGGGTGCCGGAGATACTGGAACCCCCCGTCCGTCCTGGCGTCGTCCCGATCCTGGAGGACCAGCCGAAGCGGACCCGCGAGCCGGGTTACCTCGTCATCTGCTGGAATGATCCGGTGAACCTCATGCCCTACGTCACCCATGTCTTCCAGGCCGTCTTTGGCTGGGACCGACCGCGGGCCGAGAAGCACATGAAAGAGGTCCACGAGAACGGCAAGAGCGTGCTGGCCAAGGAAGGCTTCGAGAAGGCGGAGTTCTACGTCCACGAACTCCAGAAGTATTCTCTCCAGGCCACCATGGAGCCGGAAGCATGAAGCTGCTCTCCCGCGATCCCGACCGACTCGTGTTCCGCCTCACCAAGCGCGACCACGAGGCGCTCCTCACCGTCCTGCGCCTCGGCCCGCTCTTCCCCCGCCAGGGCAAGCCGATCAGCCGCGATGCGGCCGGCCTCGAGAAGCTCCGCGCCGCCCAAGAGGACCTCGATGCGGCCTTGGCGGAGCACCGCCGATCCCGGGTCGCCGAGGTCGAGGCCCTGATCGCCGATCCCGCGCGGTGCGCGCCGCTCAAGCCGTCCGGTTGGAAGCTGACGCTCTCGACGGCCGGATCGGAGGCGCTTCTCCAGCTGCTCAACGAGATCCGCGTCGGCGCGTGGGAAAAGCTCGGGGCCCCGGATTTCGGTGCGAACGAACGGCCCAAGATCGACGAGGAGAATCTTCTCGGGCTCTGGGCCTTCCAGTTGAGCGAAGTCTTCCAAGGCGTGCTGCTCGACGCACTCGTCGGCGAGGACGGATGATCCATCAGCTCGACCACCGGCTCGGGTTCCCGGATCCCGCGAAGGCCCGCCGCGACGGGTTGGTTGCGGTCGGTGGTGATCTGTCGGTGGACCGGCTCGTGCTCGGTTACCGGACCGGCGTGTTCCCGTGGACCGAGGACCCGGTGACGTGGTGGTCGCCGGATCCGCGAGCCGTCTTCGGGCTCGGACCGGGCGAGGGCGGCTTCCACATCCCGCGCAGCCTTTCCCGCACGCTGCGGAAGGGCGCTTTCGACGTCACCTTCGACCAGGATTTCGCGGCGGTGATCCGCGCGTGCGCCGAAGCGCCCCGGGACGACGATGCCACCTGGATCACGCCGGGATTCATCGCCGCCTACACCGCGCTGCATCGCGCCGGGCATGCCCACAGCGTCGAGGTCCGCCAAGGCGACACGCTGGTCGGCGGCGTGTACGGCGTGGCGGTCGGCGGGTTGTTCGCCGGGGAATCCATGTTCCATCGCGCGACCGAAGCGTCGAAGGTCGCGCTCGTCCACCTCGTGGACCGCCTGCGGAGCCGCGGCTTCGCCCTCTTCGACACACAGATGGTCACGCCCGTGACGCGGTCGCTCGGCGCGACCGAGATCCCGCGCGCGGAATACCTCCGCCGGCTGGCCGATGCGGTGGCGCTGCCTTGCCGGTTCGTTTGAGGGGCGACGGTCGGCCAAGGGGTCCATCCGGACGGGTCCTTCGCGAAGAGATCAGGGCGCGGGTGCGACCGACGCACTCCCGAAGATATCTCGGCCGGGACGGCGCGGAGATGGGTCTCCCAGTCGTCGCGAAGGGCTTCCTGCACCGAGGTGCGGTTGCGGGCGAAGGAGGGCGGGTCGACGATGATCAGGTCAGGGCGGGGCTTCATGGGGTTGCCTAGGTCCCTGCTTTCGGCGGCCGGTCCGAGATTGTGAAAAAAATCACTAAACCGGCTTGCCGCCCGGAATCACTGATCCCAATCTCCGCGCACCGGCGGGAATTCCCGCCGGCTCTTCTGTTTTTATGAGCGCGAACGCCGATGCCAGTGCGCCGAACGTCACCGAGTTGGGCTACAACTCGAAGGTCGAGGGCGAGGTCGTCCACACCACCGTCGACGCGGCGCTCAACTGGTTCCGCAAGAACTCCCTCTGGCCCATGCCCATGGGTCTGGCGTGCTGCGGGATCGAGCTGATGGCCGTCGGTGCGAGCCGTTTCGACATCTCGCGTTTCGGCTCCGAGGTGATGCGTTTCTCGCCCCGCCAATCCGACGTGATGATCGTGGCCGGCACGGTCACCTACAAGATGGCCCTCGCCGTCCGCCGTATCTACGAGCAGATGGCCGAGCCCAAGTGGGTCATCGCCATGGGTGCCTGCGCCTCGACCGGCGGCATGTACCGCAGCTACGCCGTGCTGCAGGGCGTCGACAACATCCTGCCGGTGGACGTCTATGTCGCCGGTTGCCCGCCGCGCCCGGAGGCGTTGCTCGACGCGCTGATCAAGCTCCAAGGCATCGTGGCCAAGGAACGTACCGTCTGGAACCAGAAACGCGACGTCGCGCCGGCGAAGTACGGCAGCCTCGGCATCGAGCTGGGCGAAAAAGGCGAGGTCGTCCACCCCTGAACCGATCCTAGGTCCCGTGCCCACCCCTCTCGAACTGGCCGTCCGCCTCCAGGAAGCGTTCCCCGGACTCGTCTCCGCCCCGACCGAGTTCCGCGGCGAAGCGACCCTCAAGGTCGCCGATGCCGACCGCATCGCCGAGGTCTGCGCCCACGCCAAGAAGGCGCTCGGGTTCGACATGCTTCTCGACCTCAGCAGCGTGGACAACTACGGCGCGGACCCGCGCTGGACGGTGGTCTACGAGCTCTACGGGATCGGTCACGGTGCGCATCTGCGGCTCAAGGCCGACGTGGGCGAGGAGAAATCCGAGCTCCCGACCGTGAGCACCGTCTGGCGCACCGCCGATTGGCACGAACGCGAGGCGTACGACATGATGGGGATCCGTTTTGCCGGGCATCCCGACCTGCGCCGGATCCTGATGTGGGAGGGCTATCCGTACTTCCCGCTGCGCAAAGATTTTCCGTTGGCCGGAAAGCCGACGGAGCTGCCGGACACCGCGTTCACGCGGACGGCGCCGCTCGAGGGCGGGCCGTTCGTCACCGTGGCGGGCGGCAAGGACAGCATGGCGCGCGAGCCCCGCGCGCGGACGCCGGAGTGATCCCACCCATGGCCACCCAGACCATCGAATTCCGCGACACCGCCGCCCGGTCGGCTGAGGCCGCCGCGTCCGCGCC
>CAIWVP010000051.1 GCA_903916195.1 uncultured Verrucomicrobiota bacterium
AGGCCAGGCTAGGCTCCCCGCGCTCAGGCGGGTCGCCTTCTCTGCCGTTTGCCTTTTGCCTTTTGCCTTTTGCCTACGGCTTGCCGGGCGCTCAGGCGGGTCGCCTTCTCTTCCTTTTGCCTTTTGCCCTTTGCCTTTTGCCTTTTGCCTTTTGCCTTTTGCCTTTTGCCTTTTGCCCGCGGCTTGCCGCGCGCTCGAGCGGCCGTCCTGCGGTTCCCGGCCGCGGGCCAGCTCGACCTCGACCGCCCGCAAGCAGACGACCGCGTGAACTCTCGACGTCGCCGATGCACCGGGCCAAACTCGTCCTCGACATGCCACCGGGAACACGCGCCTTCGATTTCCTCGTGCTCGGCAGCGGCATCGCCGGGCTGACGTTCGCGCTCAAGGTCGCGCCGCACGGCCGCGTCGCCATCGTCACCAAGAAGAACCGCGCGGATTCCAACACCAACTGGGCGCAAGGCGGCATCGCCAGCGTCACCAGCAAGGAGGACTCCGTCGGGCTGCACGTCCGGGACACGCTCGATGCCGGCGCGGGTCTCTGCAAAGAGGCCGTCGTCCGCACGGTCATCGAGGAAGGCCCGGCCCGGATCGCCGAACTCATCGCCTTGGGCACGCAGTTCTCCGAGCGGCCGATCCCGGAGCAGCCCGGCGCGCACGAGCTCGACCTGACCAAGGAAGGCGGCCATTCGAAGCGGCGCATCCTGCACGCCAAGGACGCCACCGGCGCCGAGATCGAGCGCGCCCTGCTCGCGGCCATCGCCGCTCAGCCGTCCATCAGCGTCTTCGAGAACCACCACGCGATCGACCTGGTCACGACCGCGAAGCTCGGCCTGGCCGGGCCCGACCGCGTCGCCGGTGTCTACGTGCTCGACCAGCCCGCGAACCAGGTCGAGGTCTTCGCCGCGCCTGTCGTCGTGCTGGCCACCGGCGGCAGCGGCAAGGTCTACCTCTACACGACCAATCCCGACATCGCGACCGGCGATGGCGTGGCGATGGCCTACCGGGCCGGCGCGGCGGTGGCGGACATGGAGTTCGTCCAGTTCCATCCGACCTGTCTCTTCCATCCGCAAGCGAAGACCTACCTGATCTCCGAGGCGGTCCGCGGCGAAGGCGGGGTGCTGCGCGGGGCGGACGGCCAGCGCTTCATGGACCGCTACGACCGCCGTGCCGAGCTGGCACCGCGCGATATCGTGGCGCGGGCGATCGATTCCGAGATGAAGCGCACCGGTGCCGACTGCGTGTTCCTCGACATCTCGCACCAGCCGGCGGAGTTCGTCCGCGAGCATTTTCCGAACATCCACGCCAAATGCCTCGGGCACGGGATCGACATGACCCGCATGCCCATCCCGGTCGTCCCGGCGGCCCACTACCAGTGCGGCGGCGTGGTGACCGACGTGGACGGCGACACCGGGATCCCCGGGCTCTACGCCATCGGCGAGGTGGCCTGCACCGGGCTGCACGGCGCGAACCGCCTCGCGAGCAACTCGCTCCTCGAGGCCCTGGTCTGCGCCCATCGCGCCGCGGCCAAGGTGCTCGCCGCGAGGCCGGATCCGGTCGGGGTCGCCATCCCGCCCTGGCAGACCGGCGGCGCGACCGACCCGGACGAACTGGTGGTCGTCTCGCACAACTGGGACGAGATCCGCCGGACGATGTGGGACTACGTCGGCATCGTGCGCACCGACAAGCGCCTGCTCCGCGCCGAGAAACGGTTGGCCCACCTGCAGGAGGAGATCCGCGAGTTCTACTGGGACTTCAACGTCACCGCGGATCTCTTGGAGCTCCGGAACCTCGCGACCGTCGCCGAACTGATCGTCGCCTGCGCGCGCCAGCGTCCGGAGAGCCGCGGCCTGCATTTCAACCTCGACCATCTGCGCCCCGATCCCGGGTGGGCCCAGCGCGATTCCATCATCCGGCGCGTCCGGCCCTGAGCGCGGCCTGCCGGTCCGCGGATCAACCGAACGGGTTCTTCTTCTTTTTCAGCCGACCGGGTGCGGCCTCCGCGGGGCCCGACGAGCCGAACGGATCGTCCATCGTCTTCGCCGCCCCGCGTGCCGGCAGGTTGAGGAATCCCCAGACGTGCCAGAGCACGGCGACCACGGCATGCACGACCACCGCCAACATCAGGCCGGGCAAGCGGATCCAGCTGGTCGCGTAGAGGGCCGCCCCGCCAGCGAGCACGAGCGACGCCGGCAACCACGCGGCGGCCATCATCAGGCAGGCGCCGCCGAATGTCAGGGCCCGCCGGACGACGACCGCGAGAAGCCACGAAGGCAGGGCCGTCGCGACGGCCATCATCCACCACAGCACCATCGAACTTGAGAAGGTCGCGATGCCGATGAGCGCGAGGCCGACCCAGTTCCAGGCGCCCCACGCCGCCGTACCGCCCAACCGGTCGAGCCGCAGCTCCAGGTCCGGTGGATACGGGAAGGTCTGGTGACCGAAGGGACCGTGCAGGCTGAGACCGTCCCTGCGCAGCTCGATCTGGAGGTCGGCGGCCCGGCCGAGTTCGCCGGTGCCGGCGGGATCGATGATCAGCGCGATCTGACGGTTGTCCGCGAGGGTGACGGCGGTCGGCTCGGGCCAGTCGAGCCGCCCCTGGCGGATCCCGGCGTCGGAGCCGGGAAGGTTGCCGAGCGCTGCGACGAACGGCGGGAACCAGGCAAGCCGGACGCTCCATACGATGACGCATGACAACCCGAGCGCGAACAGGACCTGGAACGTCAGCGTGCGCGTGAGGCTTGCGCGGCTGAAGGCCGCGATGCCGCCGCCGGTGAACGGTTGCCACGCGCCCAAGACGGTCCGCAGGCGCTCGAGATGCCCGGCACCCGGCGGCTTCGCGATGGAGATCGGATCGGACACGGTCGGGTTCGACGCCACAAGCAAGAAGGCCAGCGCAGGAGCCTAGGTCCTGCCGCTGGCCTACGTTGAAGGAAAAACGGTCCGGTTCAAGCGGCGGCCGGCTGGCCGGGCTGCGGCACCACGACCACCGGCACCGGGTAGCGGAGCTTCATGACGTCGTCGACCAGGACCTCGACGTAGTAGAGGCCGCCGGCCGGGAACTCGATGTTCCCGAACACGCTGACGTTGGTGACGTTCTGGGACGGGTCGGGAAGCACCAGCTTGGCCGCGCTCTTGCGCAGGACGGTCGTGCCGTCCGGACCGATCAGGCGGACCAGCTCGTTGAACTGACCCACACCGGCGGTCCACCGGTTGATGATGCACAGCTTGGGCGCGGTGACCGGCACCCCGGGGACGCGGATGACGCTGATCACGCCAAGGATGATGAGGTTGCCGCTGGCCTCCTGCCGCACGTCATCGCACAGCAGTGAGCATTGAAGGTCCGGAAGGATTCGGTTCGGAGTCATCTGTGGACGGAAGGTCCCAGCCGTACCGGGCGAGGTCAAAACTTTCCCCGCGACATTTCTGCTCCCGAGACGACACGGCCTACCTGCCCGCGGATCATCCCGCGGCGGCCCCGGCCGCCGCACTTCATCCCTTGTCGGCCTGAGCGGTCCGCCGGCACACTGCGCGACCTTGAAACTGTCCGTCAAAAGCGACTATGCCGCGCGCGCCGTGCTTTCGTTGGCGCGCCGCCATGGCCAGGACCACGCCACCCGCGTCGAAGAGGTCGCCTCGGAGAACGGCATCCCGCCGAACTATCTGGTCCAGATCTTGATCGAGCTGAAGTCCGGCCAGATCGTGAAGAGCCAACGAGGCAAGGAAGGCGGCTACCGCCTTGCGCGTCCTCCGGCGCAGATCTCCTTTGGCGACGTTCTCCGGTGCGTGCATGGACAGCTCTTCGATTCGCCCGCCTTCACCGACGACACCTGCCCTGCGGAACTCCGGGATTGCTGGCGCCGGCTCCGCGACGTGCTGGATGCGGAGGCGGCGGCGATCAATTTCCAGCAACTGCTCGATGCGGGCACCGGCAAGCATCTGATGTTCGACATCTGAGGATCTCGCGGGACCCACGGGCTGCCTGGGCAGCGCGGAGCATCGCCCGCGACCTCCCCGGTCGAGGCGTGATCCGCAGCGGCAAAAAAAACGCCGCCGGTGAGGGCGGCGTCCGTGGCTTGCGGCAGGACCATCAGGCCGCCGGCGTGGTCTCGGCGATGACCGGGGCGGTCTTCTGGGTGAAGGTCAGCTTGTCCTTTTCGGCACTGACATCGACCGGGACGCCGTCGGCCAGCGAGCCGCGGAGGATCTCCTCGACCAGCGGATCCTCGAGGTACTTCTCCACCGAACGGCGCATCGGACGCGCGCCGTACTGCGGGTCGAAGCCCTTCTCGACGAGGAAGTCCTTCGCCTTCTCATCGAGCACGAGCTGCACGCTCTTGCGGGCCATGCGTTCCATGACCTTCTTCACCTCGAGCCCGAGGATGATGGTGAGCTCGGGGCGGCCGAGCGTACGGAAGACGATGATGTCGTCGAGACGGTTGAGGAACTCGGGACGGAACGCCTTTTTGGCCTCTTCGAGCGTCTTGCCGCGCATCGTCTCGTAGTCGGTCGTGTCGCTCTGCTTGGCGAAACCCATCACGTGGTTCTTCCGCAGGACGTCCGAACCGACATTCGAGGTGAGCAGGATGATGGTGTTGCGGAAGTCGATCTGGCGGCCGAGTGAATCGGTGAGCTTACCTTCCTCCAGGATCTGGAGGAGCATGTTCATCACGTCCGGGTGCGCTTTCTCGATCTCGTCGAACAGCACGACGGAGTACGGCTGGCGGCGGACCTTCTCCGTGAGTTGGCCGCCCTCCTCGTAACCGACATAGCCCGGGGGCGAACCGATGAGCCGGCTGACGGTGAACTTCTCCATGTACTCGCTCATGTCGAGCTGGATGAGGTTCTGCGAGGAGCCGAACATCTGTTCGGCGAGCGTGCGTGCGAGGAGCGTCTTGCCGACGCCGGTCGGCCCGAGCAGCGCGAAGCAGCCGATGGGGCGCTTCGGGTCCTTGAGGTCGGCCCGGGCCCGGCGGAGCGATTTCGCGAGCGCGAACACGGCGTCCTTCTGGCCGATGACGATCTTGGCGAGCTCCTGCTCGACGACGAGCAGCTTCTGCGTCTCGGTCTGGCCCATGCGCTGGAGCGGGATGCCGGTCCATTTGGCGACGACCTGGAGGATGTCGTCCTCCGTGACCTGCACGCGGCGCTCGTCCTTGGCGGTCTTCCATTCGGCGAGGATCTTCTCGAGCGACTCCTTGGAGGCCTTCTCCTTGTCGCGGAGCTGGGCGGCGCCCTCGAAGTCCTGGTCCTTGATCGCCTGCTCTTTCTTGGCCTTGAGCGCCTCGACCTCGGCCTCGATGTCCTTGACGTCGGGGGGGCGCTGCATGGCACCGATGCGGGCCTTGGAACCGGCCTCGTCCATGACGTCGATCGCCTTGTCGGGCAAGAACCGCGCGGTGATGTAGCGGTCGCTGAGCCGCACGCAGGCGCTGATCGCCTCGGCGGAGAACACCGCCTTGTGGTGCTCCTCGTACTTCGGCTTGAGGCCGTTGAGGATGGTGATGGCGTCATCGACGCTCGGCGGTTCGACCTTCACCGTCTGGAAGCGGCGCTCCAAGGCGGAGTCCTTCTCGATGTACTTGCGGTACTCGTTGAGCGTGGTCGCGCCGACGATCTGTATCTCGCCGCGGCCCAGCGCGGGCTTGAAGATGTTCGAGGCGTCCATCGTGCCCTCGGCCGAACCGGCACCGACGATGGTGTGGAGCTCGTCGATGAAGAGGATGACGTTCTTCGCTTTCTTGATCTCGTCCATCACGGCCTTGATGCGCTCCTCGAACTGGCCGCGATATTTGGTGCCGGCCACCATGAGGGCGAGGTCGAGGGTGACGACGCGCTTGTTCGCGAGCAGTTCGGGTACGTTGCCCTTGGCGATCTCCTGCGCGAGTCCCTCGACGATGGCCGTCTTGCCCACGCCGGCCTCGCCCAGCAGCACCGGGTTGTTCTTGGTGCGGCGGCAGAGGATCTGGATGACCCGCTCGATCTCGTTGGCGCGTCCGATCACCGGGTCCATCTCGCCCTTCTTGGCGTGCTCGGTGAGGTCGCGACCGAAGGCTTTCAGCGCGGGCGTCTTGAGCTCCTTCTTGCCCGCGTCGCTCTTGGCGCCGCCGGCCTTCACGGGCTCGCTCTTCTCCTCGCCGGCACCTTCCTCGCCTTCGTTCTGCTGGAAGCCGGGGTCCAGCTCCTTGAGGATCTCTTGGCGGCAGAGCTCGATGTCCACATCGAGGTTCTTGAGCACCTTCGCGGCGACGCCGTCGCCTTCGCGGAGCAGGCCGAGCAGGATGTGCTCGGTGCCGACGTAGGTGTGGCTGAGGGCCTTCGCCTCTTTGGCGGCGAGGGAGAGGACCTTCTTCACGCGCGGCGTGTACGGGATGTTCCCGCTGACCTTGCCTTCGCCGCCGCCGCGGACCTCCTTCTCGACCTCCTGCCGGACGTTGTCGAGGTCGAGGCCCATCCGTTGGAGGACGTTCACCGCGACCCCTTGGCCGAGCTTGATCAGGCCGAGCAGCAGATGCTCCGTGCCGACGAAGTTATGGTTGAACCGGTCCGCCTCCTTGCGCGCCAGGGCGAGGACCTGCTGCGCGCGGGGCGTGAAGTTGTTCATGTTCTCTTCGCTCATAGATCGTCGGGATCGTCGGATATCTTTGCGTCGTGCCCGCCGCGGATGCCGACCGGCGCGAGCCCGCCCAATGTGGGCAGCAGCAAGGGCCGCGTCAAAATTTCTTCCATTCCTGTCAAAGCAAAAGCCGCGGGTCCAGGGCGCCCGCCCGGGATCGCTCAGCGCGCGGCGCGGGAATCATCGACCGGCACCGCATCGATCCGGCGGCGTTGGTACCACGCGACGCCGACGAGGTCGTGGAGGCCGCGGAAGGCGCGGTTCCAGACGCCGTACTTGCTCACACCGGCGACGCGCGGCCGGTGGTTCACCGGGACCTCGCGGCAGCGGCTGCCGTTCCCGGCGACCAGGATCGGCAGGAAACGGTGGAGTCCGTTGAACGGGAACACACCTGCCAACGAGGACCGCTTGAAGGCGCGCAGCGCGCAACCGGTGTCCGCGAAATCGAAGCGCAGCGCGGCTTTGCGCGCGAGGCGGGCGACGCGCGAGGAGGCCTTGCGGATGAAGGAATCCTGCCGCGCCACGCGATGACCGCACACGAAGTCCACCTCGCCGAGCATCGAGAGCATCTTCGGCAGTTCGGCCGGATCGTTCTGCAGGTCGCCGTCGAGCGTGCAGAGCAGAGGGGCGTCCGATCCGCTGATGCCGGTCCAGACGGCCGCGCTCTGGCCGCGGTTCTGGGTGTGGCGGAGGCCGCGGACGCGCGGGTCGCGGGATTGCGCGGCAAGGATCTGCGCCCAGGTGTCATCGTCGCTGTGGTCGTCGACGAGCACGAGCTCCCAAGGACGCGGTTCGGCGGCGAACAGGCGCACGATCTCGTCGACGAGCGGCGTGACGTTGGCCGACTCGTTGAACATCGGCACGATGATGGCTATTCCAGCGGACACGCGCGCAGCGTAGACGGGAGCGGTCCGACTCCGCCAGCGAGGCTTTCGGCCGCGGCGCCCGCCGAAGCGCGGGTGCGGGACACCATCCACGCCTGCGGATGGCCGTTCGGCGAGACGGAAGGGGGTCTCCCCCGTCGCGAAATCGACCGCGACCCGCTTATCGGCACGACTTGCGCCTCCATCTGGCGCAAGTCGTGCTTACTTCGCGGGAGTCCTCTGCTACGGTCCGCCACGCGGATGACCGGTCCTTGGACGAGGCCGGGCCTCTGCCGGCGACGACCGCGGCGGACAGGAAAAAGAACGATGACACCGACCGGAAAACACAAAGCATTCACGCTGATCGAGCTGTTGGTCGTGATCGCGATCATCGCGATCCTGGCCGGCCTGCTGTTGCCGTCGCTGGCGAAAGCCAGATCGAAGGCGAAGCAGACCGTCTGCCTCAACGATCTCCGGCAGATGGGCCTCGGATTCCGTGTCTGGGCGAACGACCACCGCGACCGTTATCCGTGGCAACTCGCCTCGACCAACGAAGGCAGCCTCGGTTCACCCGACTGGACCGACCACTTCCGGCTCTGCTCGAATGAACTGGGGTCTCCCCGGATCCTGCTGTGCCCGACGGACAAGGCGCGCAGACCCGGCACCAATTGGGCGAACCTCGATGGCGCCGCCAACGTGAGCTACTTCGTCGGCACCAAGGCGGACGACACCAAGCCCCAGACCCTCGTCGGCGGCGACAGCAACATCACCGGCGGCGGCGGCGGTGTGGATCCCCAGTGGAGCATCTTCCTCGGCACCTCCATCGATGCCGCGTGGGACAAGGATCTGCACATGCTGAACGGCAACCTCGCGCTGGCCGACGGAAGCGTGCAGAACACCAAGACCCCTGCCCTGCGCGCGCAGATCAGCTCCGCCTTGGCGAGCGGCCTGACCAATGTCGTCTTCTCGAAGCCGCGCGCGGTCTTCTGAGCGGGCGAGCGCGCGACCGATGAACCCACCCACCCTCGGATGAGGACCCTTACCTCGACCTCCGTCCTTTCGGCCGCAGTGGTCGTCGCCTCGTGGACGGCCATCTGGGCCGCGACCTCCGGCCTTCCGCCCCGTGTCGGACCCCGCATCCACGAAGAGATCGGCCGCGCGCTGGCGCAAGAAGCGGTCCGCCTGCTCGGACCGGGCGGGCGCGTCACCGTGCTGGCACGGGACACGGGCACGTTCAAGCAACCGGCCATCGACATCGCGCTGGGCAGCTTCACCCGCGAACTGAAGAAGAACGGAGGCAAGGCCCCCTTCGTCCAAGGGCTCCAGATCGATCCGCTGCGACCGTTGCAGGTCCCGGCGGGCGACCTCCACGAGCTGCTCCGGCGCGGCGCGGTCGGCGACGTCGTCGTGTCGTTCATGGGAGCGCCGCTGTTGAGTGACGAACAACGCGCGAGCCTCGGCGGGGTGAAGCCCAAGGTGGTCGCCTTTTGCCCCGGCGGGATCTTCGGGATCCAAGAACTCAAGGAATTGGGCGGACAAGGGCTCCTCCATGCGGCCGTCGTGAGCCGGCCGGCCAAGGCCGGCACGCCCTCCGCGACCGATGCCGGACGCGAGCCGTTCGACGCGCTCTACGAGCGTCTCGACACCGCCGCGCTCGGTGGACCCGCGATCCCCGGAACGATGCGATGAATCCGCAAAACGCCATCCCTTCCGTCGAGCCTCACGTCGCGGCCGCTTCCGCCCGGCATCGGTGCGCTTTCACGTCGCACGATTTGGCGGCCGCTCTGGCGGCGGCGTCCGTGCTGGCCGCGGCGGTGATCATCCCGGTCACCCAGAGCCGGCGTGCGGCGCGTCTGGCGCTCTGCATCTCGAACCTCGGCCAGGTCGATCGCGCCGTGCTGCAGTTCAGCGATGACCACTCGAAGAACCTGCCCGGCATCGTCCCGGACCAAGCCGGCGAGCTCCAGTGGTCGTACAAGGAACAGGTGAAGGGTTATCTCGGGCTCAAGGGACCTTCCTCGACCAACGACCACGTCTTCGCCTGCCCCGACGACCGGGGTTATTCGGACCCGCGACCGTTCCACCAGGGCGAACGCTTCAGCTACGGCAGCTACAACTTCAACGGCGTCGTCGTCGCTGGAGCGCCGAACATCGCCGGATGGGCGGTGTCCGCCATCCGCGAGCCCAAGCGCACGTTGCTGACCATGGAGTGGACCGCCCATGGGCCGCTCTCGTGGCATCGCAGCCGGACCGGCGACCAGAACTCTCCCTTTTACCGGGACGCCGAGAGCGTCGTCGCCTTCGTGGACGGCCATGTCGACTTCATCAAGATCTACCACGACGGCCACAACCCCGCCTACATGCGCGACCCGATCGCGGGCTACGCCTACCGCTACAGCGGCAACTGATCCGCCTCCGCACCGCCTTCTTCCTCCTTCGCATGAAACCTCTCTGGATGCCCTTCCTCAGGCCGCTCGCGTGCTGCCTCTTCCTCATCGACCTGCTCCCGGCGGCGGCCGTTCCGGAGCTCGGCGCGTGGGTCCCGAAATTCAAGGGCATCGACCACGTCATCGCCACCAACACGGCGCGGGGCGGGGATTTCTCCAACCTGATGGTCGCGAACGCGCTGCGGATCGACCTCACCGACCCGGACATCCAGTTGCTCAGCTCACCGCGCATCGCCGACTACCAGGCGAATTCCCGCGAGACGGCCGGCGTGACGGTGAGCCGTTTCGTGAAGCTCAACCGCGTGCAGGTGGGGATCAACGCCGGGTTCTTCAACCCGCAGGATTATTATCTGCCGGAGGGGACGCCGATGGCCGTGTCCGGCCTGGCCATCAGCCGCGGCGAAGTGGTCTCGCCCGCGAACGGTCCCGCCAACGCGGCGACGCTCATGGTCGACGCCGCCAACCACGCCAGGATCGTCCACACGAACTGGCCGGCGACCGACACCACCGGCATCTGGACCGCCATCAGCGGCGATTATCCGGTCCTCGTCGCCGGCGTGAACATCGGACGGCAATACCTCGGCAACGGTGGATTCGTCCATCAGCCGAACCCGCGCACCGCCATCGGGCTCTCGGCCGACCACCGCTACCTCTACCTGCTGACCATCGACGGCCGCCAAGGCGGTTACAGCGACGGTGCCTATGATTACGAGACCGCCGCGTGGCTGCTGCTGATCGGCGCGCAGGACGGCTTCAACCTGGACGGCGGCGGATCCACGACGATGTCCGCCGAGGACAGCACCGGGGCCGTCAAACGACTGAACCGTCCCAGCGCGGTCGCCGATTCCGGCAAGGAACGCACGGTCGGCGGCCACCTCGGCGTCTTCGCGAAGCCGCTGCCCGGGTTCATCAACGACATCGTGGCGCTCGCGGACGACGACGCGGCCACCATCACCTGGACCACCACCGCACCGGCGACCACGCAGGTCGAGTACGGGCCCACCGAGGATCTCGGGTCCGCGACCCCGCTCCAGACCACCGTGAGCACGACGCATGCTGCATGGGTCACCGGGCTGCTGCCGGGCACGTCGTACTATTTCCGCGCCGTGTCCGCGGCGGGGGCGACGATCCACACGTCGTCGAACCTCCTCTTCACGACCGCGAGCTATCTCGCCACCAACGAGGTCGTCGCGTTGACCAGCATGTGGCGGTACACCGCCGCCGACCTGGACGGCGTCGCCTGGACCGCTCCGGGCTACGACGATTCCCGATGGAGCGGGCCGGGGGCGGGGCTGCTTTGGGCCGACGTGCGATCGACCGGCCCGAACCCCGACATCACGCCGCGCGGCGCGGAGATCCCGTCGGATCCCCGGACCGGGTTCCCGTATCCCACCTACTACTTCCGGACCCGTTTCCAGGTCCGGGAGAAGACGGCCGGCAGTTCGCTCCGGTTCTCGGGGCTCATCGACGACGGAGCGGTCTTCTATCTGAACGGCCACGAGATCTATCGCCTCCGGATGGACGACGCGCCGGCCGCCATCGGCAACGGCACTTTGGCCACGGGCTTCCCGTGCGAAGGCGATTCCACCTGCCCCGACGAGTTCACCATCGGCGGCGCTTTGGCCGACCTTCTCGTCGCCGGCGACAACGTGCTCGCCGTCGAGGTCCACAACTACAACCTTCGCAGCGCGGACATCACCTTCGGCGTCTCGGTCACCGACGCGCAGCGCCTCGCGGTCCCCGCCGTCCTGGCCATCCGCGGCGTGGACGGCGCCACCACGCTGAGCTGGACCCGCGGCGGATTCATCTTGCAACAGGCCTCCGCGGCACAGGGCCCCTGGACTGATGTGCCCGGACCGGTGGTCAGCAGCCCGTACACGGCTGCCGCGAACGTCGACGCACGGTACTTCCGGCTCAGGAAGTGAATCCCCGGGTCCGGGCCCCTCGGTCGCCTCGGCGGTCCTCCCAAGGACCTCAGCCCTCAGTCCGCGCACGAAGGCGATCCTGTCGTAGCACGCCGCCTTGGCCGGACGCACGCATCACGAACATCGGGTCGAGCTGTGTCGACAGAACCTGGGCGAAGGCCGGTTCCAGCTCCACCGCCTTGGCGGAGGGCAACCAAGCCAAGGCCGCCCGATGGCTGAACGTGTCGCGCGTCACGATGCGCGAGAAGTTTAAGACCTTCGGGCTGAGGACCGCTTCCGAGACCGATCCGGTCGAATGATGGCGCGGCGGACCGACCGGCCGCCGTGCGGTCACTTCGGGTTCCCAAGCGATCCGCCGCCCGTGCCCACGCGGCTACGGCAACTGGAGCTGGCCGGCGGCATCGTCACGGCCGACGCCCTGCCCTGCCAGAAGGAGACCTCCCGGAAGACCACCGAGGCCGACGCACGACCACGTGCTTGCCCTCAAAGACGCCCCAGGTACCACCCATGGAGAGATACCGGCCGCGCCGGCCGACAGCGTCGCCAGGCTGTTGCGACACCGGCCCGCAGCAATTCCTTCACCCGTCGGAGCCGATCCAAGCCAACCGCCCCCGGTCACCACTGATTTAGGTGCGGAACCGCACACCCGTTCCAAATTCTTCAAAAACGAGAGCCAAAACTACCTAAAACTATCCCGGCGACCAGTCAGAATAAAACTGTAATTATTACAGTTAGTTCAACCAACAAAACTTTTGGACCCAATCACGGCCTTGGAATCTTCAGCGGAGAACGGGCGACTGGATACCGGTCGATGGGTCCAACCGGCTCGCGCCCAGGCAGCCCGATGAGGACAACCCTGCCGGAGCACACGCCGGGCCCGAGCGGCCAAGGCGTGGCTTTCGGGCCTGATGCTGGCGGAACCTTCGATCATGGACTTCCCATATCTCGGCCTCGCTCAAGTGGCCAGCGTGTCCCTCACCTCGGTGTCCGTCCCTTTGCCCCCCGGCCCCATGCTACGATGAACCTCTTCCGTTTTTCCACCCTGCTTTGGCTCGCCGCCCTGCTCAGCCCGCTCCACGCGACGCCGCCGCCCGGCAAAGCCCAGCAGCTCACCAGCCCGGACCAGGTGCCCGAGGGTTTGGCCAAGTCCGATTGGTCGAGCATCCGCGCCGCGTATGAGGCGGGGCGGCACGCCTTTCAGCCCACGCCCACCGGATGGCAGGCGCGCAATCCCGGCCAGCAGTGGACGACGAGCTTCGACCGCCGCGGTTTCGTGGCCACGCCCAAGGCCGGTGGCTGGACGTGGGGCCTCGAGTTGCAGGGCTACGGCTTCGGGAACCAACAGCAGACGATCGCAGGCATCCCCGCGGTGCAGGCCTTAGGCTCGCGCCTCACTTACCAGTGGGATGCCGCGGTGCAGGAGTGGTTCGTCAACGATCAACGCGGTCTGGAGCACGGCTTCACCGTGAGCATTCGCCCCGCCGCTGACACCACCGCGCTGACGGCACCCGGCGCCCAGCCGCCTGCGCTCAGTTTCCTCCTCGCGGTGCGGGGTGGGTTGCGCCCGCACGTGACACCGGATGCGCTCGGGGTCGAGTTTCGCGATGCCACCGGGGCCACCGTGCTCAACTATGCCGGCCTGAAAGTGTGGGATGCAGATGGTAAGGTACTCACCTCACACTTCGAGCTGGCTGCTTCGTCGTCGACCGCTTTGGGCGAGCAGCACGCCGTCCGCCTGTGGGTGGACGAACGCGGCGCGCGCTACCCGCTCACCATCGACCCCATCGCCCAGCAGGCCTATTTGAAGGCCAGTAATACGCCG
>CAIWVP010000052.1 GCA_903916195.1 uncultured Verrucomicrobiota bacterium
AGATAGCCCGCCGCGAGCGCGCCCGCGACGAGGACGGCTCCGAGGAGGCTGACAGCGACCCGCGCCGCGGTGCCGATGGATCCCGACGATGCCGGCTCGGCCGCGGCCACGGGGTCGCCACGGATCATCCGGGCATCGCTCTGCGTCGTGGAGGGCGTCCCGATCACACCTTCAGTCCTTCAGCGGCTTCGCGGTATAGCCGGCCTCCTCGATGACCTTCACCAGCTTCTTCACGGACACCTTGTGCTTGTCGTAGGCCACGACCGCGAGCTGGTTGGTCAGGCTGACCGTCGCCGCGGTCACGCCCTGGGTGCGCTTCAGATCGGAGCAGATGCCGCTGGCACAGCCGCCGCAGTGCATGCCGGTGACAGCGAAACGGTTCGTCGCGTTGGCGATGAAGACGGGGCGGGTGGAAGGTTCCGCACCGTGCAGAAGGGCGAACGGAGCCAAGACTCCGAGCAGGAGGATCGTTTTCATGGTGGAGATCAGGAACAGCGGGGCAAGAGCGGGGGCACGGCAAGTTTTCGCAGGCAAGACTGAACACCCTGACACCATCCGGCATCCGGCAGCCTTGGCCGCACCCCCGCCAAAATCATCTGGTCGGTACTACACGCTCCATCGTCCCGGCCGGCGCGACGACGCATCGGACTTCGCTCCGGCACGACCAGCGCCGAGCATACAGCCTAGCATCCGATGACCGGACCGCCGTGCGGCAAAACGCCGCAGGAAAGAAACGGGAGCGCGGCGTCGGGCGGGGTTGAACCTTCCGGGACGCCATGCTCAGCGACCGGTCCCTGCCACGCCACGCTCCCGAAAATGGTGGCCTCAGTCCGGCTTGTGGGCGCTATGGCAGGCTTTGCAGTTCACCGCTTCCTTGTATCTAGCCAAGCCGTCCGCTTCGCCCTTCTGGAGCGATCGGGCCGAGGCGAGCAGCTTGCTGGTCTTCTCTTTCCAACCGGCTTCATCGCCCTTGGGCGGCTTGGCCGCGGCCAGCACCGTGTATCCCGCGACGAGTTTGGTCAGCTCGTCGGCGCTGGCGTTGCCATCGGACGCCTTCTTGCAGGTCGGGTCCGTGCCTTTCGGCGCCTTGTGGAGGGTCTTCATCACTTCCTTGATGGCGTCTTCCTTGGCGTCGGCGGCGTTGAGGTGCCCGACGACGGCGCTGCTGGCGACGAGTCCCGCGACACAGGCCGCGAGGGTGAACTTGAGGTGGTGTTTCATGGTGGTGGTGTTTGTTCGGACGGCCTGGCGGATTGGTTTCGCCGGGCAACACGGTTGCTCTGCTCCGCCAGGAAAGGGGTGGAGATGCCGATGGTCCTTCATCTTGGTCCCGCCTTGGCGATGAGTTCCCGGAACTTGCCGACCAGCGGCTCGTGCATGGCGTTGAGCATGTCCACGGTGAGCTTGTCCGCCGTGCGAGGGTTGCCGCCGCCGGGGAACGGCGGTTGCGGATCATACTCGCCGAGGAGCTGGACACCCTTGGCGTAGAAGTCGCCGCGATAGCGGCGCACCAGTTCGAGACCTAGGTCCAGCCCGGCGCTGACGCCGGCTGCGGTCACACGATCTTTGCCGTCGAAGACGATCCGTTCGGCGACCGGCGTGGCACCGCAATCCTTCAACACCTCGAGCATCTGCCAATGGCTCGTGGCCTTGCGGCCCTTCAGCAATCCGGCCGCACCGAGCACGAGCGAGCCGGTGCAGACGCTGCCGACCAGCTTCGCTTTCGCGCCGCGGTCGGCGAGGAACCTGAGCGTGGCCGGGTCCTCGATCGCGGCGAACGTGCCGGTGAGACCGCCGGGCACCAGCAAGAGATCGAGGTCGTCCGGGCAGTCCGCGAAGGAGAGCTGCGGCTTCACGCAGAAACCGCCCCTGCTCCCGCCCTCGCAAGGCACGAGGTCGAGCGTCTTCGCCACGAAGCGCACGGACGCGCCCATCATACCGGCCAGCGCATAATGCGGCCCGAGCGCATCGAGGGCGGTGAATTCCGGATAGACGAGGATGGCGATCTTCTCGCTGCCCATGCGGAGTTCCTGCTGCGGATGGACGTGCAAGGAGGTGGCGCTCTTCGGCGGCGCGGTCGTCGCCGCAGCAGCAGCTTGGCGCGGTGCCGCAACGGCGGCGGTCGAGGCCAATGCCAAGGCGCGGATCATGTCGCGCCGGGTGATTTCGTGTCGGTTCATGGATAGGTCGGATGGATCAGTAGTAGTAGTTGCCGAGCAGATGCCGGATCCGCAGGTCTGGGCTGGAGGCGCCGGAGAGGTCGATCCGCCGGCCGTCCACCCATTCCACGGAGGCGTCGGACCAGGCGCGATGGAAGCCATCGAGGTTCCCCGCGTGGTCCCGAAAATCCGGATACTTCACGCGCTTCCGGGCATGGAAGAACTCAAAGCGGCGCGGATCGGGGGTGTGGAATTCATCCAGCACGTCCGTCCACAAGACGCCGCGCCGCGTGTTCAGGCTGTCGGCGGTGTGGTCGGGATCGACCAAGGTGGCGAAGCCCATGGTGGTCATCTTGGAGTCCGCCACGCCGCCGACATACGAGTAGCCGGTGTAGAGCCCGCCACCGAGCACGATGCCTTCCGCAAAGCCGGACTCCGCCGCCATGGGGCAGTTGATCCATCGCGGTTGGTCGGCGCGCCTGGGCCAGGCCGCGGCGGGGCCGGTGGGCACGGGCATGGCGAGATACCGGGCCATCTGGGCCAGACGCCCGACCGTGATGCTGCTCGGCACGAAGTCGTTCGGGGGCGGCAAGCGGCCGGTGTCATCGCAATACATGGTGTCCGCGAGGGCGAACTGCTTGAGGTTGTCCAGGCAGACGACGCGCTTGGCCCGGCGCTTGGCCGTGCTCAACGCCGGCAACAGCAGCGCGGCCAAGATGGCTACGATGGCGAGGACGACGAGCAGCTCGATCAACGTGAACGCGGCCGTGGAATGCAGGGACCTGCCGCCGCGATCGCTCGCGGCGGCATTCCTGACCGACGGTGTCCGCTGGGTTCTCACGCTCAAGGTTGGCTCAGGCGGAAGAACCGCGTCGGCTCGGCGGTATCGAGCGGGATGGTGAACGAGCAGGCGCCAGCGGCGTCGAACGAGCCGGTGCCGGCGGACTTCCATGACGACGCCGGCGCGGCGAGGTCGGCGGACGACACCAGGACGCATCGGGTTCCCGGCACACCGTTCGTGCCTTGCACGACCAGGTTGCCGCCGGATCGGGAGACCCCGCGGATGACAGGGGTCGTCAGCGGGACCGTGTGGCCCGTGAACGTGAAGTCGCCGACGTCCTTGAGCGTGTCCGCCGGCGTGTTGTAGAGGAAGTTCGCCACCTCGAACGACACGCCGAGACGGCCCGAGATGGTGAGCGAGGTCGCTGTCTCGGCGACGGTGACGTCCAGCAGATCGTACACGGCGACCACCGGGGGGATGTTGCCCTTGAGATACCAACCCGTGCCGCCGAGCGCGACGCGGCCCTTGTCGTGCTGCAGCGTGAAGTCGCCGAAGAGGAGATTTCCCGCCGCACCGCCGAACAGACCGAAGCGCGCGATGCCGCCCAGTCCGATGCTGCCGCTGTGGTTCGTCGTATCCCCGGGAACCCAGGTGAACGTCGTCGGCTGCGTGGTGCGTCCCGGTTGGTTATGCACCACCGGTCCATTCATCGCATAGAGTTGGTCGACGTAGGAGGAACCGGGCCGGGCGTTGGTCAGGATCGCCTCCGCTGTGAGCGAATCCACGGCCGCTTGATCGAAGAAGCCGTCCAAGGTGAGCACGGGCGGCTTGCCGAAGCCGGCAGCGAGCGTGTCCCAGGCCGCCTTGCTGTAGTTGATCGTGGCCGAGCCGCTGGCCAGCGAGACCGCCGGGCTGGTGTCGAACGTCGCCCGGTATCCTTGACGGCCTTCGGCGACGGTCACGGGAGAATTGCCGCCCAAGTTGATGGTGTATTCGCCGGCGGGCAGGACCCACGTCCGGCTCGCCGTGTGCGCGGTCGAGTTGTCGAGGTGGTCGAGGTAGGTCACGTCCTCCGCCCACGCGATGTTGCCGCGGTTGTTGTACGTGTGGTCCTGGTCCAGCGTGGTCCCGTCGGCGTTGGTCGTGGCACCCGCGTCGGTGTCCCAGCCCCGGTAGAGGGTGAACGATGGGAAGAGGTTCGTGCCCGCGAGGCGCGCAGGGTCCTCGGGGCTCGGCCACGCCACGCCCGCACGGCTCTCCAAGAGCAATGTGAACCGGGCGGCGTGGAGCAGACGCAACTTCACCCATGTGGACGTGTGCGTCCATCCGCGCGCGGTGCCGGGGAAGCCGTCTTCATCCCAGCTCCACGCACCGACATGGTCGGGCGCCGTGGTCGCGCTGGCATGGTCGTCCATCGTGAGACCGAGTCCGTAGGGGATGCCGACGGGCTCGAACTCGTAGGTGGTCAACGAGGCGTTGGTGATGGCGACCGGCGCGGGAACGGTTGCGAAGGTCGCTTTGAAGCCCTGTCGTCCTTCGGCGATGGTCGCGGGCGAGTTGCCGCCCAGGTTGATGGTG
>CAIWVP010000053.1 GCA_903916195.1 uncultured Verrucomicrobiota bacterium
CGGTCTAGGTGCCTGAAGGCGGATCTCCCGACGACGCGGGAAGAATCCACGGACGGGCAGCAGCCCGTCCCTACCATCTTGGGTAGGGTCCGCGCTGCCGCGCGACCCCATCTGTCCTGCCAGGGACCTCCATGGGTAGGAAGTAGCCGCCGGCCTCCTCAGGCACGCCTACCGGGACCTTCCCTCATACCACCTCGACGGTCCGCCACTTCTGATCGCGCCGCCTAGACCCGCCTCGCTACATTGGCCCCGTCCCGATGGCGCGATGATGGCCGTCTGGACCACCGCACCCCACTAGAAGACCACCCCATGAGATTGCGGCCGCTCGTTTCCCTGATAGCCGCGCTGATCGCGGTCCGGTGGTTTTGTCTCACCGCCGAGGGTGCCGACGGCGGACCGTCCATCGCGCCGACCACGGCCTGGAAGAGCGGGATCCATCATCTGACGGTGGACGGCCACGACCGTGCGTTCATCCTCGACGTGCCGCTCAGGCTGAAGCCCATGGCGCCCTTGGTCATGGTCTTCCACGGTTACACCGGTTCGGCAAAAGATGCCCGCGAGCTCACCGGCTTTGCCAAGGTCAGCGAGCGGCACGGCTTCGTGGCGGTCTATCCGGAAGGCACGCGCGATTCCAACGGGAAGTCTTTCTTCAATGTCGGCTACGCGTTCCATCGGGACCAGACGGTCGATGACGTCCGATTTGCCAGGCAACTGGTCGCGCGGCTGACGCAGGATCTCGGTCTGGACCCACGGGCCGTGTTCGCCACCGGGTTCTCCAACGGCGGCGACATGAGCTTTTTCCTGGGCGCCCAGAGGGAACCGTTCGTGGCCGCGATCGCGCCGGTGGCCGGGACGATGATGGCGTCGTGGGCCAAAGACTTCCGGCCTGCCGCCCGGATCCCGGTGCTCGCCGTGAACACCCGGGACGACAAGACGACCCTCTGGGAGGGCGACATGGGCAACCGCGACGGCTGGGGCGCCTACCTCGGCACCGAAGCGGTGCTCGATCTGTGGGTGAAGGGACTCGCGCTGGAACGCGACGGACGCAGCGACATCACCAAGAGGATCCAATTGCGGCGTTGGTCCACGGGAAGCGACGCCACGGAGGCTCGTTTGTACGTCTTCGGAGCGGGTGGTCACCATTGGCCACTGGATCTGGGCGACGAACGGGAGACCACCGCGGAGGCCATCTGGCGTTTCTTCGACTCGCATCGTCCCCGGGCTCGGTGAGCCGTGCCCACGCTGGATCTTGGATCGCCTCTAGCACGGTCTTGCCTTGCTCCGCAAAACCCACGTCCTCTCTCGCCTGAGTCGACGCTTGAGAGGGTCATGGCGGATCGGACTCAGCGCGTCCGCAGCGTTCCTCGGCAGCAATCGGTCCAACGCGCATTCCACCAACATCTTCGCCAGCCGGGATCGGACCACCCAAGACGGGTCCGGTCTGGCCATGAGCGGGCCTGCGGCCGATGACGACGCCGATACGAGCCGGGATCCGCGCGCGCTCGTCCGCTACGTACCCCGCTACGGCAAACCCCATGCGGACGCCGGCGCGATCAGTTTGGGCCTGCCCCGCCCGAACGACGGCTAGTTCGCCGTCCCATCGGACGGTCCGATCCACCGCACATGGTCCGACACGAAGGGGGATTCCCGGGTGCTCCTGGACCTCGGAGCATCCGTCGAACTCGCCCGCATAACCTTGTTCTCGTGGCACTCCGGCGCCTTGTCGCCTCAACACTACACGCTCTGTAGGGCGGACGGCGACGTGGCCCCGGACGCGGATAAGGTCTGGATCAATCGCGAACCGGACGGCGGGATTGCTCCGATCCGGCGATGAACGACGCATTCCTCTGCGCCAAGGTGAACGTGATGATGTCCGATGATGGATCTTCGGCCCCGCTATCCGGCTCCATTCTTGGGCCCAGGTTTCCCGTTCGACACGTGGCAGTTCGGCTGCGTAAGCCTGCACTCCACCGCCGGGGTTGCGGCCCCGAACTTCGACGCGAACGGCAAGCTGGCCAAACCCGCCTACGCCGAGGCGATCCTCAACGACGGCGTCCTCCAAAACCGCAAGAAGCGGAACGGACCGGGCAGCCTCCGCGCGACCACCCCGAACAAGGCCAACTCCGCCAAGGGACCCTTCAGCGTCCAGGACCCTGTCAATCCAAACGCTTTGCGGAACATCTGGATCCGCGCCATCGACTACTATAACTGACCGGCTGCCCCGGGGAGGAGCCCGATTCGCGAGGAGCCGACGTCGACCGTCCCTTTTTCCTTGTTCGGCTCGAGATAGCTCCGTGTGGGACTGCCCCAGCCTCCCGCAACGGGTCCATCGACCTCTCCACGCGCGAACCCCGGACCGGCGAGCTCCCGGCCCTGCTGCACCCAGTCGGCACTATTTGACCCCGTTGATTCGACCCGCCGGCACCCACACACCAAGTATTTCTCTTACATTTTTAAGAATTTCCTTGTCATCAGGCCAATTTCTGACATCCATTAGGAATAAACCCCAATAGTCGGAAGCTCGAACCGAGCAATCCGTCGAAAACATCAACCATCCTCTTCGTTGCTCACCTTATGAAGAATCCCGTGACCAAGCATCTTGTCCTCATCGCGCTATCGGCTTCTCTCGCGGTCTCTGCCGAGACGGCAGCGCCGTCTCCTTTGCCAGCCCTCGCCGAAAGCGTGATCCCGGCCATCAGGAACGCGTTCGGTTCGGTGAGCATCACTATGGATTTGTACCGGTATAACCACGTCACGACGACTCTGTATCGAGGAATACGGTCTTCCATAACTTGTGACACTACTGCCGTTGGGATGACAGAGACTTCAGCAGGAACGACGAGTTACAAGACCAATATGAGGATGTCCGGACCCAATCTGGAGAACCCGATGAATATCACGGATACGTCACCGTTCACCATCAGTATCGGGGGTTCTGACGGCGTCCCCTTCGAACTCCGGAAGCAATACTGTTCGATGCCGACCACGACGATCAATGGCTCTCCGGATATCTATAAGAGAACCACCGAGTCCCAAGCCATTTTCCGGATCAACCACCGTTATACCCAGACCCCTTTGCACAAGTCCTACACGACACCTGTATCCATCAACTGCATCAATTGGCAGAAGGAACGCCAGGGATGTGAAGAGGTGGGCGGTACGATGAGTTATGCTTTTAGTGCCACCGCAGTCAACAACGGGATTATATATGAAGGAATCTCTGGCCCGATCAATGTCAACATGCGGCATGACGTCGGTTCGGGAATCGGGCTAACTTGGTAGCCTGTCTTGTAAGCTCGGATCGATTGCTCGCTTCATTCTGGCTGTGCGTCCTCGGAAATCGGATCACCGGAACCTAAGAAACTGCATGAAAAATCCTCGCCGCGCCGTGTTGGTGACCCTCTTGTCGGCCGGGATCGCGATCCTGGCGTTGTTCCTCCGCGGTCCCGGAATCCACAGCGAAAGCCAGCTTCCATCGGCTGCGAGCGGCGCCGGACCGTTACTTCAGCCGACCTCTCCGTCGGGAACGACGGTGGACATCCGCCAGAGATCCGCCCAACGGAGGACGGCCCCAGCTGTTGATCCAGACGCCGTCGCAGCCCTCTCGTCGAACAAGGTCTTTCATATCGTCTACTCGAACATCGTCGTCAAGATTGTCAACGTGCCAGGCTCGATGGAGAAGTTGGTCGGCACCCAGGAGTTCGAAGAGATGTCCAAGAGGCAATATGAAGATTTATCGGTCGTAGATCCCGCTTTGGTGCGTCTCAAGGATATGCTGGAAGCGGAGGGGGTCCCCGATGAGCGGCTCTACAGCGCGATCCGGGTCATCTACGAGATGCGGTCCACCCAGAAGGGTGAGAGATTTTTGGAGTTCTATGACCGGCAGCGCCACACTCAGGCCTTGAATGAATTGAATGCGGAAACCACACTTTCCGAAGACGACAAAGCCCTGATCCGGAGTGATCGGGGCGATTTCTTCAATGCCGACGAACTGGCAAGGGAGGTGACTGCGAAGGAGCTCGTGGATCGGGTGAAGGCGAAACTGCAGATCCTGACCGGTGGCGTCTCGGAAGCTACCTTCGAACGGTTCTACTCCCTCGAACCACGGTTTTAGCCAGCTCGCTGCGTCCATAGCGGTCCACGGACGATGGAACGCCTGTCGAAACGGATACCGATGAACCGGAAGGTGTCCGGCCGCCGTGTCCGAGACGAAGCATAGAGCGTCCGGTGGCGATGAGTTGCAGGAGGGCCCGACGGGGAAGACCGAACGTTTGTGCGGGACGGGGTGCGCAAGCCGGGGTGGAGTACGCGCGGACCTACCCTTCCTCCGCCGACACGGAAGGCTGGCGGACCGGGGATGTCACACACAGCTACCGGACCACTCCTCCAACCAGCGAGAAGGGCGGGCGCTCACGGCGTTGAGGCGGACCCGATCTGTCCCAGGATGCGGCGGAGCATCATCCGACGGCGGTCTCGGCCATGCCGCCTTGCGAGCTGCCGCCGACACCGGCACGCACTTCCGGTCCACGCGAACGGGAACTCGATATAGGATGGGTGCATCCGCCGACCGCCTCGTCCCGTCGATCCGGCGTGAAAGGCACAAACTCAGAGCTTGGGCGGGGCCTCACCGCCAATCGGCTCGAACTCGAAGTAGGCGAAGTTGTTCCCTTTGCCGTAGTGGAAGGTGAGGAGCTGGGGACCGGCCTCAGGGAACCGGAGGGTTCCGATCTCGGCGAGATTCCATTGATGATAGTTCACGGTCGGCACCGGCAGACGGCAGGTGGCGGCAAGTTTGCCGTTGAGGTCGAAGGTCACCGTGTTCGTCTGGAAGGAGTAGAGCGCCTTGATTCGATACGTGCCGGGGCGGGAGACATGGACGGTGTAGTTGACCCATTCGCCGTTCTCGGTCCAACCGATGTAGAGCTGGTTGACATGCGGACTGACCCGGTTGGTGTGGTTCAGGTCCGCCCAATCTTTCACGAAGGAGAGGTCCACCCCCTCGTCCTTGCGGAAGGACCAGATGTATTCGTTGGCGTGGGCCCGCTGATGGCCCTTCTCCCGATTGAGCTTTCCGCTACCGTTGTTGGTAGGATCGGTGTCGTGATAGGCGATGCCTTCGCCACCGAGATCGTAGAGAGCGCATTGCACGATGCCGGGGATGTTCGGCATGCCTGCCTTGTGGACCGCGTCGTCAAAGATCTTGCCATGGTAGTCGGCCGGGACCTCGGCGCGTACGACGGAAATCAAGCAGCAGGACGCCGAACCGAGCGCGACGGCAACGATGCGAGGGATCATGGCGTCGACCCTAACCCCCGACTCCTCGGAGTCAGCTTCAAATGCTCCGGCCAGGTCACTCGGCGGTGTGTCCGCGGCCTGCCTCAGAACATGTGGCTCACGCCGGCAACGGCGCCGTAGGTGTCGCCGAAGTCGATGCGGCCTCGCGGTCCGGGGCACCGACGGTCGCGACGGTGCTGTGCTGGATGTCGCCGCCCACGTACACGCCGACATGGCGGGTGAGACGGTGGTTCGCACGGATCAGCGCGTACGCACCGGGGGACGAGTGCGTGGCGATGAAACAGCCGGAGGCGCCCGCGTAAGCGACGATCCACGCCTGTGACCGTCGGACCGGACCCTGCCGGATCACACCATCGTGCCGTGCGGGATGACGCCGTTCTTCGGGATGATGAGCACGCCGTCGCGGATGTAGTAGAGCGGATGGTCCACGTCCGCAGGCTTGCCCGCGGGCGAGAGGACGCAGCCATCGCCGATGCGCGCGTTCTTGTCGACGATCGCGTTCTCGATGCGCGTCCCTTTGCCGATGCCGATCGGGATGCCCTGGTTCTCGGCGCGCGACTGGCGGGCCGCCGAATCGTAGAAATCCGCGCCCATCATCACCACACGGTTGAGGGACGCGCCCTCCTCGATGATGCCGCGGATGCCGATCACGCTATGCTGGATCCGCGCCTTGTTGAGGATGCACCCGTCGGCGATGACGGCGTGGTCGATGGCGGCGCCGTTGATCTTCGAGGCCGGCAGGAAGCGGGGGCGGGTGAAGACGGGCGGGTCGAAGAAATTGAACTTCGGCAGGTCGTTCGCCTGGTCGAGGCTCGCGTCGAAGAAGCTTCGGATCGTCCCGATGTCCTCCCAGTAGCCCTGGAAGACGTGGCTGTAGACGCGGTGGGTCTTGATCGCGCCCGGGATGATGTGCTTGCCGAAATCGGCGAGGCTGTTGTCGAGCAGCTCGAAGAGCACCTCGCGGTTGAAGACGTAGATACCCATCGAGGCGAGGTAGAACTGCTCGTCGCCCTTCACGCCGAGGCCAGCGTAGCTCTCCTTGTCCAACCGGAGCGAATCGAGTAACACCGGGTCCTTCGGTTTCTCGACGAAGGTCGTGACGCGCCGCTCGCCGTTGATGTGCATGATCCCGAGCGCCCCGGCCTCGCTCGCCGGCACCGGCATCGTGGCGATGGTGAGGTCGGCCGAGCTCTCCTCGTGCGCCTCGATGATCCGGCGGAAATCCATCCGGTACAGCTGGTCGCCCGACAGGATGAGCGCGTAGTCGAAATCGGTGTTCTTGAAGTGCTGGAGGTTCTTCCGCACCGCGTCCGCGGTTCCCTGGTACCACGACGTGCTGGAGAAGGTCTGCTCGGCCGCGAGGATCTCGACGAACCCGGCGCTGAAGTGGTCGAACTTGAAGCTCTGCGAGACGTGGCGATGCAGCGAGGCGGAATTGAACTGCGTCAGCAGGTAGATCCGGTTGAGGCCGGAGTTCAGGCAGTTCGAGATGGGGATGTCCACCAGCCGGTACTTGCCGGCCAACGGAACCGCCGGCTTGGCGCGGTCGCGCGTGAGCGGGAAGAGCCGCGTGCCCTGGCCGCCGCCCATGATGACCGCGAGCGTGTTGTGGCTGTAGGAGGAGTGGCGTGAGGCAGGCATGGGGCTTCGGGTGGAGGCTACGTTGTGGACGTTTCGACGGTTGATAGCCCGCCGACCAAGGCGGCATCAAGCCGCGAGGCGCCGGACGCTCCAAGTTCCGACAAGTTCCGCGCGGGCATTGGACATCCCGCCGCCGGGAACGCATCCTCCGCAGCGCCGGATGGCACCCGCATGCCCGTCACCCGCACCGAGCTCGAGGACCGCGAGCGCCAGTTCCTAGCGCCGTTCGCCCAGACGAGCGGGGCAACGCGCGGACGCGTCCACCCCGAGGATCCGCCGACTTGGCGCACGCAGTTCCAGCGCGACCGGGACCGCGTGATCCACAGCCGCGCCTTCCGCCGCCTGGAGCACAAGACCCAGGTCTTCCTCAACGGGAGCGGCGACCATCTCCGCACCCGGCTCACCCACACCATGGAGGTCGCCGCGATCTCGCGGAACATCGCCCGAGCGCTCCGCCTGAACGAGGACCTCGCCGAGACCATCGCTCTGGCGCACGACCTCGGGCACTCGCCCTTCGGCCACAAGGGGGAGCAGACGCTCGACCGCTTGATGCGCGCGCACGGCGGCTTCGACCACAACGACCAGAGCCTCCGCGTCATCGAGGAACTGGAGCAGAAGTATCCCCGCTTCTCCGGCCTCAACGTCTCGTGGGAAGTCCGCGAAGGTCTCGGGAAACACGGCGACGGCCCCGCCGGATCCGACGCCTCCGACGGTCCCGTTTCCCCGCAGCCGTCGCTCGAGGCCCAGCTGGCCGACCTCGCAGACGAGATCGCCTACTACAGCCACGACCTCGACGACGGGCTCGATTCCGGTCTGCTCGACGAGCAGCGCCTGTTGGACGAAGTGGCGGTCTGGGCGGCCGCTGCGCACGAAGTGGAGGCGCAGTTCGGCAGGCTCCCCGACGAGAGCCGCCGCTACTACACCATCCGCCAAGTGATCGAAGGCCAGGTCACCGACGTCGTCGGGACCACCGAGCAGCGGGTGCTCGATTCCGGGGTCCGCTCGGCCGACGAGGTCCGTGCCCAGCCCGGACCGCTGGTCTGTTACAGCCCCGGACGCAAGGCGCAGAACCTCGAGCTGCGCCGCTACCTCTACAAGAACCTATACTACAACCCGGTCGTCGCCGGACCGAACAACCGAGCGATCAAGATGCTCGCCGAGGTCTTCGACCACCTCATCGCCCATCCGGACGAGGTCGGCACGCTGGCGCGCCGGCGCGCCGCCCAGGCCGGTTGGGAACGCGCCGTCTGCGACCATGTCGCCAGCATGACGGACGGCTACTGCATCCAGGAGCACGGGCGGATCTTTGGCATCAAGGCCGAAGCCTGAATCCTTCCGCCGACCCTGACCGGGAGGGCACGCGATAGAACCCGACCCGGTCGCCGACGGCACCAGGATCCGTGGACTGCAAACGTCCCGGCCCCGTGACCGACGCAGCGCCGAGCATGGTCCGGCAAGCAGCCTTGCGGCTTCACATGCCGAGCTTCACCAGCTCCTTCTCGAGCGCGACCTGGAACTCCTGGAGATCCGGGGCGATCGGTCGATAGCCCTTGGTATCGGGCACCAGGCCCGGCCGGCCATAGTTGTCCACGTACCAGGCACCACCCTGTCCGTCGCTGAAGACCACGCGTCCACTCACCATCGCCCCGGGCCGCATCACGGTGTCGACGGTCACCTGCACACCTTTGCCCCCGATCGGTGCGGCGGGATCGAGAAGACCCGCATCGACCGGCTGATCCACCGGAGCAGCGGGAGCGGCGGCGGCAACGGGCGCCGGCGGCTTCGGCGGCTCGGGATCCTTGGGCAGCACCTTGAGGTCGTCGACGAGCATCCGGACCTCCATGTAGGTGAACTTCAGGCCGAATTCGGACTCCAGCCGCTTCTGGAAGTCGGACAGCTTCATGCCGTCCGCGATCCAGCGGCGGGCGGTCTCTTTCTGCGGATCGGTCAAAGTCATGGCGACAAGCTAGGGGGCGCCCACGGTCGGTTCAAGTGCCGCGGGCCGGATGTTCCAAGCGGCCCGCCGATCGGGTCATTCCACGCGGCAGATACCCGTGCCCTTCACGACCTCGCCGATGAACCACGCTTTGTGCTTGGCGGCCTTGATGGCCCGGAGCACGGCGTCGGCCTGGTCGGCCGCGACGATGGCGGTCATGCCGATGCCCATGTTGAAGACCTGGTACAGCTCCGCCTCGTCCACCGTGTCGTCCGACGCGAGGATCTGGAACAGCGGCGAGACATCCCAGGTTCCCTTGCGGATGACGACGTCGCACTTGGCCGGCAGCGTGCGCGGGATGTTGTCCACGAAACCGCCGCCGGTGATGTGGGCGAGCGCCTTCACGGCGTCGGGCTTGCCCACCTTGTTGAACTTCTTGAGCAGCGCCTGCACCAGCGGGCCGTAGGTCCGGTGGACCTTGAGCAGCTCGGCGCCGACGGTGTCGCCGAGGTCCACCACGAAATCCTGCGGTTTCATCGACAGGTGCTCGAACAGGATCTTGCGGGCGAGCGAGTAGCCGTTCGTGTGCAATCCGCTCGAAGCGATGCCGATCACCACGTCGCCGCGCTTCACGGATCTCTGCCCGTTGAGCATCCGGGATTTCTCGACCACGCCGACGATCGTGCCGCTCAGGTCGTACTCACCGGCCTGGTAGAAGCTGGGCATCTGCGCCGTCTCGCCGCCGACCAGCGCGCAACCGTTCTTGGCGCAGCCGCGGGCGAAACCTTTGATGATCTCGGTGAAGACGTGCGGCTCCAGCTTGCCGGTGCCGAGGTAGTCGAGGAAGAAGAGCGGCTCCGCGCCGAGCACCGCGATGTCGTTCACGCAGTGGTTCACGAGGTCCTCGCCGATGGTGTCGTGCTTGTCCATCGCGAAGGCCAGCTTGAGCTTGGTGCCGACGCCGTCGACCGACGACACGAGCACCGGCTGGCGGTACTTCTTCACGTCGAGGGCGAAGAGGCCGCCGAACCCGCCGACCTTGCCCAGCACCTCGCGGCGATGGGTCGACGCGAGCAGCGCGGGCAGCGTGCTTTTGACTTGGTTGCCGAGGTCGATGTCGACACCCGCGGCAGCGTAGGCTTTCTGCTTCATCTTGGGGCCGCGAGTGAACCACGACCGGGCAGGGATGGAACAGGAATGATCGGACCGACCCGGCCGCGGCACGGATCCTCCGCGACGACCGATCTCCCCCTTCCGTTGTCCGACCGGCGGCGTAACTTCGGCCCATGGCGGATCCGAGACCTTCCCCGCACCGCGGCGCGCCCACGCAGCCGGCGAACCGCTTCATCGAGGTCCGGCGCGGGCGCGATCCGGACGCCGAGGACCTCGACCCCGCCGAGGAACCGCTGCCGCGCACCGAGTTCCTCCGCGACCACACGCGATCGATCCTCACCTCGAACGACAGCCCGGACATCGGCTTCACCTGGAGCCTGAACGCCTACCGCGGCTGCGAGCACGGCTGCATCTACTGCTACGCGCGGCCGTTCCACGAGTACCTCGGCTTCAGCGCCGGCCTCGACTTCGAGTCGAAGATCATGGTCAAGCACGATGCGCCCGAGCTGCTGCGCCGGGAGATGGCCTCGCCGAAGTGGAAGCCCGACTGCATCGCGATGAGCGGCGTGACCGATTGCTACCAACCGGTCGAACGTAAGCTCCGCATCACCCGCCGCTGCCTCGAGGTGCTCGCCGAGTTCCGCAACCCGGTCGGCATCGTCACCAAGAACGCGCTCGTCACCCGCGATATCGATGTCCTCACCGAGCTCGCCCGCCACCGCTGCGTCGTCGTCTTCATCTCGCTCACCACGCTCGACGCCGACCTGCGCTCCATCCTCGAACCCCGCACATCGCCGCCCGCGGCCCGGCTCGCGGCCATCCGGCAGCTGAGCGACGCCGGCATCCCGGTCGGCGTGCTGACCGCGCCGGTCATCCCCGCGGTCAACGACCACGAGATCCCCAAGCTCATCGAGGCCGCGGTGGCGGCGGGCGCGAAGTTCGCCGGCAAGGTCGTGCTCCGGCTGCCGCTCGCGGTGGCGCCGTTGTTCGAGGACTGGCTCGACCGCCACATGCCCGACCGCAAGGAGAAGGTGCTCAACCAGGTCCGCTCCCTGCGCGACGGCAAGCTGAACACCTCGCGGTTCGGCTCGCGCATGACCGGCGAAGGACCCGCGGCCGAACGCATCTCACAGCTCTTCCAAGTGGCCTGCCAGCGCGCCGGCATCGCCGGCCGCTGGCCCGAGCTGACCACCGACAACTTCCGCCGCCGCGAACGCGACCAAACGGATTTGTGGTGAGTCCCGGCGTCCGAACCGGGCCGCGACAGGGACGGACGGACCCGCCCGGCGCCTCGTCGAGACCTCCTTCTCCCGGCACTACAAGCCGGACACTTTCCGGAACCCGCTGAGCTGCCCCAGCACGCGCCAGACGAAGCGCGGGTTGTTCCGGAGATAGCGGCGCCACAGTCGCCGCGGTTCCGCGCACATCCGGTAGAGCCACTCGAAACCGCTGCGCTGGATCCACCGCGGCGCCTGCCGGACACGACCCGCGTGGAAATCGAACGCCGCGCCGACTCCGAGCATGATCTTCGCATCGAGCTTCGACAGATGCGACGCCATGAACCGCTCCTGCTTCGGCGTGCTCAGGCCGACCCAGAAGAAGTCCGGCCGCACCGCCGCCACCTGCGCCGCGAGGTCCGCCAGTTCCTTCTCGTCGAGCGGCCGGAACGGCGGCGTGCAAGTGCCCACGATGCGGATGCCGGGGAAGCGCGCTTCCAGCCTGGCTTTCAGCTCCTCCGCCACACCGATGTTGCCGCCGTAGAAAAAGTGCGTGTGGCCGCTCTTCTGCGTCCACGCGAAGACCTCTTCCATCAGGTCCGGCCCGTAGACGCGGCCCATCGTCTTGTGCCCGGCGAGCCGGCCCATCCAGACCATCGGCATGCCATCGGGCGTGGTGAGCAACGAGCCGTTGTGGATCCGGCGCAGCGCCTCGTCGTCCTGCGATTCCATCACGCCATGGACGCCGGTGACGGTCACGTAGCCGCGACGTCCCGCGGCCAGCGCGTCGCGCAGCGCGGCCACGGCGGACCCGAGGTCCAGCACGGAGATGCCGACGCCGAGCACGTTGACACGCGGAGGGGGGATGGACTCAGGCACGGCGCGAACGTACCAAGGACGCCGTCCCGACGGAAGTTGGCGCTTGGACCGAACCGGACCGGTCGTTTCCCGGGCTTTCCGATCGCGCATCCGCCCGGCATCGTCGTGGCACACGAATGAGCCAACCGTCGCGCATCCACGACATGGCCGTCGCCGACCGGCCGCGCGAACGGCTCGCCGAGCGCGGCCCGAAGTCGCTCAACACCGCCGAGCTCATCGCCATCCTCCTCCGCACCGGACTCCAGGGCGCTTCCGCCGTGGAGATCGGGCACCACCTCATCCGCAAGTTCGGCTCGCTCGAGGGCCTGGCGCGTGCGTCGCTCGACCAGATGGTCGAGGTGAAGGGCGTGGGCCGCGACAAGGCGGTGACGCTCAAGGCGGCCTTCGAGCTGGCCATCCGCCTGTCGGACGAGAAGCGCCGTGAATCGCCCGTGCTCGACACGCCGGCCGGCCTCGCCGCGTTGCTGCGGGACGAGCTGTCGATGCACGACACGGAGCGTTTCATCGTGCTGCTGCTCGACACCCGCCGCCGGCTCCTCCGTGTCGAGGAGATCGGACGCGGCTTGGTCGACTCGGTGCTCGTCCATGCCCGCGAGGTCTTCCGCCCGGCGATCCTCGCCAACGCCCACTCGGTGGTCCTCGCCCACAACCATCCCGGCGGCGACCCGACGCCCAGCGACGCCGACCTGAGGATCACCCGCGACCTCATCCGCGCCGGTCAACTGCTCAAGATCGAGGTGGTCGACCACATCATCATCGGCCGTCGCAGCGGGACGCGGGAGAAGGACTACTGTTCGTTGCGGGAACTCGGGCAGTTCTATCAGTGACCCTATGATCCATCCCACCGCCGTCATCCATCCGCGCGCCGTCCTTGGGGCCGGCACCACCGTCGGGCCCTACGCGACGATCGATGAACATGTCGTGCTCGGGGCCGATTGCGCCGTGGGGCCGCACGTCCATCTCACCGGGCACACGACCGCCGGCGATGGCAACCGCTTCCACGCCGGCGCCGTGGTCGGCGACGCCCCGCAGGACCTCAAATACGTCGGCGCGCCGACCCGCCTGCGTATCGGCTCCGGCAACGTCTTCCGCGAGCATGTGACCGTCCACCGCTCGAACCAGCTGGAGGAGGACACCGTCATCGGCGACGCCAACTTCTTCATGGCCGGCAGCCACGTGGGCCACAATTGCGTGCTGGGGAACCAGAACATCCTCGCCAACGGCGCGCTGCTCGCCGGGCACGCGACGCTCGCGGACCGCGTGTTCGTCTCGGGCAACTGCTTGGTCCACCAGTTCTGCCGCATCGGACGGCTGGCGATGATGCAAGGCGGATCGGCCATCTCGAAGGACCTGCCGCCCTTCTGCGTGGCGCGCGGCGACAACCGGATCTGCGGCCTGAACACGGTGGGCCTCCGGCGCGCGGGCCTGACGGCCGAGGAACGCTCGGCGCTCCGGCGGGCCTACCACAGGATCTTCCGGTCGGGCGCGCGGCTCAAGGCGTCGCTCGAAGCGGTGCGCGAGGAGTTCGCCGACCAGCCGGCGGTGATCGAGATGGTCGGCTTCATCGCCGCGAGCCGCAGAGGCATCGGTGCGGATAGCGGGCGGCGCAGCGGCAGGGACGAAGAAGAGTGAGGCCAGGAAACTCTCCGGGCGGCCGCGGACCGCGGTGGACCGGCAATCGGGCGCACCCCGCCACGATCACTTCGCCTGGATCCGGAAGAGATCCGTCGCGCCGCGGATGAAGAGCGCGCCATCGGTCACCGCGTAGCTGGCGAGCGTGCGCTGGCCGAGATCGTTCTTGGCCAGGAGCTCGAAGGTCTTGCCCGGCTTCACCACATAGCCGACGCCTTCCTCGTTCTGGAACCACAGCTTGCCGTCCGCGTGGATCGGCGAGGCGGAGAAGTTGCCGCCCAAACGCTCGCTCCATTGGACCGTGCCCGTCTTGGCGTCGACGCAGGACGCGATGCCGGCGTCCGAGACGAAGTACAGCTCGTCGCCCACGAGCAGGAGCGAAGGCGTGTTCGGCGCGCCTTTGGTGAGCGTCCATGCGACATGGGTGTCGGTGAGATCCCCGCGCGCGGTGCCGCCCGGCCGGATCGCGTAGACGAGGGGACGGTCGTAGCCGGTGCCGAAGAACAGGAGCCCGTGCCCATATACGGGGCGCGGGATCACCGAGTAGCCCTCGCCGTAACGCACGCGCCAGAGCTCGGTGCCGTCCTTCGGATCGTAGGCGCAGACCGCGCCGCTGCCCGGGCTGATGATCGCGCGGTCGACGCCGTTGGTGAGGTAGAAGGGCGTGCTGAAAGAAAACTTCTTCTGGGCCGGCGTGACGCGCGGCGTCTTCCAACGGATCTCGCCGGTGCCGCGGTCGAGCGCGACTACGTACGGGTCCTTCTCGCCGTCGACGCTGAAGACGAGCAGGTCGTCCACCAACGCGGGCGATCCACCGTTGCCGTGGACCGGGACGTACTTCAGGCCGGTCTGCTTCCAGATGGTGCGTCCGCTCACGTGGAGGCAGGCCGTGCCCATGTGGCCGAAATGCACGTACACACGGCCGTCGTGCACGATCGGGGTGGGGCTGGCGTGGCCGTTCTTGGAGTGGATGCGCGGCGCGGTGCCGGCCTCCTCGCGGAAGACCTCGTTGTCCCAGAGCACCTTTCCTTCCGAGGCGCTGAGGCACAGGACGCGCAGCGAGAGGTCCTTCGATCCCTCGATCGGCGCGGCGGTGGTGAGATAGAGGTTGCCGCCGGCGAGCACGGGCGACGACCAGCCGCTGCCGGGGATCGCGGTCTTCCAGGCGACGTTCTCGGTGGCGCTCCACCGGATTGGCAGATCCTTCGCGGTGGAATGGCCTTGGCCGGTCGGGCCGCGGAACTCGGGCCAATCCCCGGCGACGGCGACCACGAGCGCGGACAACGACACGAGCAGGAGGGACGCACGAAGCATGGCGGGACGCTATCGGAACGGCGCACCGTTCGGCGAGCGGAGAAGCGGGGCGACCTGGGCCGGACAAGTTCCGGGATCCGCATCGAACCGGTGTCATCCCATCGCTCGGCGCAAAAGGCGGGGATCCAAGAGCTGGCGACCCCGCCCTCTCGGCGGAAGCGGATCCCATCTTGGCATCATTCCGCCAACAACGCATCCCAACGGTATCCAATGATCCACTGGGCCAGTTGTTGGCGGTCCTCCACCGGCACCTTCGCCCCGAGCGGCGGCATCGGCACCAAGCCCCATTTGCCGCCGCCGCCCTTCTCCATCTGGAGCGTGAGCTTGGCCACCGCCTCGGGGTCGTCCTTGTAGCGCGCGGCCACGTCGCGGTAGGACGGTCCGACGGCCTTGATGTCGGGGTTGTGGCAGGTCATGCAGGTGTGCTTGGTCGCCAGCGCCTGGGCCGTCCGGTTGTTCACCGACAGGAAACGCGCTGCGAGCAGCCGCCATCCGCCGTCCACCTTGACCGGCACGCCGAACACGTTCAGCGCGCCGGCGGGCACGTCGCGGTCCTTCAGCGTGCTCGTGAGGAGCAGCGTCACTTCGCCCGCGTCGCCTTTGACCTTGGCCGTGCCGGTGCCGTCGAACTTGGGCCCCGCGAAGACGACGTTGGTCAACGACACATAGCGTCCGGCCGAGGACGAGGCATCCTTGAAGAAGTCCGCGCCGCGCGGCTCCGCCGCACCGAACGCCTTGTTGGTGGCGGTGACGCTGACGGAGCCCGCTTTCACGACCAGCGCGGCGGAACCGAACGGCCCTTCGCCCAACGTGCCCGTGAACGAGACATCGTTGCGCGGGATGAATCTCGCCGCGTCGGCCGCCCCCGCGAGGACCGCCACGCCGGCGGCCCCGGAAGGCTGGACGAACGCGAGCGCCCGGCCGTCGGCCAGCGTCGCGCGCGCGCTGACGATGCCGCTGAGGGTGAACGCCGTGGCCGTGTCCTTGGCCTTGCCGGTGGCCGGGTCGATCTGTTTGAGGACGTCCTCGATGGACGCAGCCGAGACCGCACCGGCGAGGAGCACCGAGGACAAGCCGGCGATGGCAAGCCGGCCGAGCAGGGAACCAAGAGATGACTTCATAGGCGGGCGAAGTTCTCGCGCCCACCGCCCACCGCGACAACCCCTCGGCCTGCGGCAAATTGACGCGTCCCCGGCCGGCGCCACGTCTGGGAAGCGGGCGGACCGGCGCACCATGAACAGGATGAACGCATCCGCGGCCAACCATGCCAACGCGGTGGGCGCGGGCATGAGGTGGACGCGCGTGTCGACGCTGATGGCGTTCTTCGGCGAGTCGCAGGCAGACGCGCTCACGCAAAGAATGCAGCGCCACGAATCGCGGGCGGACGCTTCCTACGGGAACGAGTTCTACGGACCGGATCGCGCGCCGTTGACCAATCCGCCAAGCCACCCCATCCAACCGACGGCCTTCATCGATCAGCGCGGCGATACGACCCATCGGGCCGGAGGAATCGGACTGGGCGGCGCAGCGCGCTCCGCGGTTTTTGGCGGCCCCTGCGGCATCCTGCTCCACGGTGATCATCCCGGGGAAGATCCTGATGGCGACGGCAGCACTCGACTTGCTCGGATTCACCACGATGGACACCGGCCCATCGTCGAACATGCCCGGCCGATTCGGCGTGTCGTACGAGGTGGCGAACTTCCTCTTCGACCGCCGGGCGACGAGCTGACCGACGTCGGCAACTCGAGCTTCATCGGCAGCACCTTCCCGCTCACCACCCCGGTCATCGGCATCGGCCTGATCACGGCCGGCAGGCGATCGTGGACGGCACGAACGGACTGGTGAGCGGTACCCATTCGATATGGTCGACAATGGCCCCCTCGTCGTCTCTTTCGGGTTGGACGACGAGCGCCACCGGCGTCCTTGATGGCAAAGGGACCCGCTCCGATGCAATCACGGCCAAGTCCGGCGAGGGCGCGCGATTCTTTCTGTCGCGGCAACCGCAAAGTCGTCCCGCACCCATCGGCTTCGAACCCGGACCACTGCCGAGGATGGCCATGACCGGTCATCTGGGCCCCATGTCCCCATCCCCGGAAGCATGACCGTGGACCGCCTCACGCAGCTCGCGGAGACGACGAACGACGGCCCCGCCCAGCGCGGCCGAAGCGCGGCAGCCCGGTCGAGCAGTCGACCTTTGGACCTGGCCCCGGGCATTGCCCAAGATGCCGACCTGGCGGCGGCCTTCGATCTGGCTACGCCAATCCGGAGGAATGGACCGATCGCCGAAGGCGGCCAACGGCTCTGCGACCGTGATGGATGCAGGGAAGCGGCCCTTGCATGACGGGAGCGAGGTTCGGCTTCGCCTCGAGGACGCCCGAGCCCGTTCCCTTCGAAAGGGCGTGCCAAGAGGGCTTCCGCGCCGGCTCCGCTCGACCTTCGCCGACCGACCGCTCGAGGTCGTCCAGCTACCCGTGCCCGGCGGAACAAGAGTACACGCTCCACGCGCTCGCAGACGAAAGGACGGTAAGGCACATCGCCGAACCGGGTGCGGGGCCGACCAATTCGCCAGCCTCCGCGCCGGCTCGCTCTCGCTGGTCGTGGCAGTCTTGCTACGGGTCCGGAGGGCGACCGTCCAACGGCGCACGCTAGAACCAACGAAATGCGTCGGCAAACCGCGCACCATCGACGATGCTGCCGTTGCGCGGCCCGGACCGATGCATCGTCCGATCGGCGAGAAGACCATAAAAGGTATCCGCCTCGCGCGGGACATGACCGGCGGCTATCGGGGAGTCGGGACGATTTGCCGCATCCCGCCCGCATCGTTTCCTTGCAAACTCATCCCACTGCCCGGTCCACGCCGCCCGATGAAAACCAACCCGCGAACAAGACGCCCCGGCTTCGACCATCCCTTTCGCGTCCTGCCTATGCTCTTGTTCGCCGCTGCCTTGTTCGGCACGGCGGGTTGTGTAAGCCGTCCCGTCCCGGACACCGCCGGCCTCAGTTCGACCAATCGGTTGCCGGTCCCGGCGACCAGGCGGGTCTCCGTGGCTTTCCAGCTTTCCCCGGATGCTGAGGTCGTTGATTTCGCCGGACCGTGGGGCGTCTTCGAATACGTCAGCCTTGCCGGCCAGGACGACACGCCATTCGAACTCTACACCGTCGCGGAGACCACCGCGCCGTTGCGGGGCTCCGGCGGGATGATGATCGTGCCCGGATGCACCTTCGAAAACGCTCCTCAGCCCCGGATCATCGTGGTTCCAGCGCAGAGCTAGCCGACGCAGGCGGCATTGGCCTGGCTGGACAGGACATCGAAAGGCACCGATCTGACGATTTCGGTCTGCAACGGCTCCTTTGTCCTCGCGCGGGCCGGACTCTTGTCGGGCAAATCCGCCACCGCGCACCATGGCGCCTACGGGATGTTGGCCGCCACCTTCCCCGACATCACGGTGAAGCGGGGCGTCCGTTTCGTGGACGCGGGCAACGTATCGACGGCGGGGGGTCTCACCTCCGGCATCGACCTGGCCCTCCATGTGGTGGAGCGATATTTCGGACGGTCGGTGGCCGAGACCACGGCCACCCAGCTCGAATACCAAGGAAATGGCTGGAAGGATCCCGGTTCGAACTCGGCAATCGCCAAGAAGCCGGTCTCGACAGAGGCGCGTCCGCTCTGCCCGGTTTGCGAAAGCGAAGTCGACCGCAAGACGGCGCTCGTCGGTGCTCTTGGCGGGCTTACCCACTATTTCTGTTCGCCGGGCTGCCGGGACCGATTTCTGGCCGATCCCGACCGCTACAAAGAGTGAGCAGGGATCGTGAAGGTGGAATGAGGACCTCCTCCGCCAGCGGAAACTGAGTGAAGGCAACGGCCTGCCGCTGGGCCGCGCATGAGCAACCAGCTTCGTCGTCGACTTGTTCAACGGCCACCGGGACAGCAAGGCACTGAACCACGGGCGAGCACGTTTGTGATCCGCCGGTCCAGCGGCGGTGGCGATGCCGGCTTACTTATCAGCAGGACCGGGTGCGGTCGGCACCGGCGGTCTTCCTCGGGCTGCCTTCGAAGCTTTCTGGAACTCTTCCGTCCGGCGGTCCATGAGCACGCGATGGGGTCGCAGCCGTTCCTCCCGATAGAGGTGCCGGCCCGTGGCCATCAGCACCACCGTCAGGCTGAGCAGACCGACGATTGGCCAATAGTGCCGGCCGACGAGTCCGTCGGGAGCGCCAAGTTCGCGTTTGAGCAAGACCAGGGCGATCACCGCGAAGAGCACGCCCACGAGGATGGTCCCCGTCATTGTGAGGGTGATTCCGGGCGACGGCAGCGTGAAATACACCAGCGGACCGGCGACGAACTGGGTCACCGACGCGAGCAGGGTGGCGCGGTAGAACAGCCGGCGCAGTTGCGGCCGGGTGAAAGCAGGCAACCGCTCCGCAACCGGAAACCCGCGCCGGGTGAACCACGCGCCGAGGAACAGCGCGGTGACCGCCAACGATGCGCAGAGGAAATGCAGGTAACGCGGAAGCACGTTCGGCATCAGCAGCGCGGAGAAGAAGCCCCGGACCTCTGTCCACCGCTCGGGAAACAGCATCAGGTTGGCGTTGACCAGGAAGATGAACGGGATTGCCAAGAACAGCAGCGCGGGCGCTGTTCCGAGCGCCAGGTGCCATGCCTTCCGCCGGGCCAGCCAGTCCCAAGAATACTTGTGCGCGTAGGTCAAGAGGAAGGCCGCGGTGACCAAGGGGATCACCATGGCCCAAGCGGTGCCGGTCAACGCGTTGGCCGTGTAGAAATGGACGGTGTGCAGCAGATTGAGCGCAAGCAACGGGCCCACGCCCAGCACCACCGCGAGGCTCTTGTTCACCGTGATCGTCTGCCCGATGGCCCGGGCGAGGGCGTCGTATCGCGGCGACCGAAGGCCCAGGAATTCGAACAGCAGCGCCAGCAGCGAACCGCCGACCATCAGGTTAACGAACAGGATGTGCAGGATGAAGAAGACGACGACCAGCACCTCCAGCACCGCGCGGGGCACGGGCAGCGGCAGGGGCAGGTCGTGGACGACTGGAAGCGCGTTGGTTGAAGTCATGGCGATCATTCAAAGGCAGGGGTGGACGCGGCGGCCGGAGCCGCGGCGC
>CAIWVP010000054.1 GCA_903916195.1 uncultured Verrucomicrobiota bacterium
CCAACGATTTCGGCCGGATGGGCGGCACGCCCTCGCATCCGGAGCTGCTGGACTGGCTGGCTGTCTGGTTCCGCGACGACGCGAAAGGTTCCTTCAAGGCGCTCCACCGTCTGCTCGTCACCAGCGCGACCTACCGGCAGACCCGTCTTCGACCGGCCGACGGCACCTCGCTGATGGCCAGCGTGAAGGATCCCGACAACCGCCTGCTGTCCCGGATGACGCGCCTCCGTCTCGATGCCGAATGCGTGCGCGACGCCGTGCTCCAGGCCAGCGGCCGGCTCGACCTGCGCATGGGCGGACCCGGCGACCGGCAGTTCGACCTGCAACCCGGCATCCACGTGACGCCGAAGGTCGACTACACGAAGTTCGATCCCGACAGCGATGCGGGCCGCCGCCGGAGCATCTACCGGTTCCTGTTCCGGACCTTGCCCGATCCGTTCATGGACGCGCTCGACTGCCCGGCCGGTGACAAGCTCACCGCCGTGCGCGACAACACGGTCACCGTCCAACAGGCGCTCGCCATGTGGAACAACGTCTTCATCGCCCGCCACGCCGGGCACTTCGCCGCCCGGCTCGCCGCGACGCCGGGCGACGATGCCGGACGCATCGCCCTCGCCTGCGAGATCGTATGGGGCCGCGCGCCGAACGCCGACGAGGCACGCGAATTCGCCGACTACTCCGGCACCCACGGCATGGCCAATCTTTGCCGCCTGCTGTTCAACAGCAACGAAGCGATGTTCGTCGAATGAACCCGGGCCGATGAATCCTTACTCCGCGTTTCCTCCGGCCGCGTCCCGCCGCGAGTTCCTCTGGCGGCTCGGCGGCGGGCTCGGCGGCGCGGCCTTGGCGCAGATGCTCGGCATGGACCGCCTGATCGGCGCGGACACCGCCGTGCACGCCCGCCCCGGCATGTTGAGCGGCGGGCTCCATCATCCGGCGCGGGCCAAACGCGTCATCCAGCTCTTCATGAACGGGGGCGCGAGCCAGATGGACCTGTTCGACCACAAGCCCGCGCTCTTCAGACGCGCCGGCGAGAAGTTCGATCCCGGCCACGACGAGCACGTCGAGGCGCCGACCAGCGAACCGGGCAAGATCCTCAAGCCGCCGTTCGAGTTCCGCCGGTACGGGCAATCGGGACGCTGGGTCAGCAGCCTGATGCCGCATCTCGCGGGCCACGTGGACGATATCGCGTTCCTGATGGCGATGCAGTCGCGGACCAACGTCCACGGCCCGGGCAGCTACCTGATGAACACGGGGTTCCTGTTGCCGGGATTCCCCTGCCTCGGCGCCTGGGTGGGCTACGCGCTCGGCAGCGAGTGCGACAACCTGCCCACCTTCGTCGTGCTGCCGGATGTGAAGGGCCTTCCCTACAACCAGAAGGGCAACTTCAGCGCGGGCTTCCTGCCGGTCTCCCACCAAGGAACGGTGATCCAGACCGCGTCGCCGACGCCGATCGCCGACCTCCGTCCGCCGGTCTCCGCGAAGTACATCACACCGGACGCCGACCGCGCGGGGCTCGATCTGCTCGGGCGGTTGAACCGCCGGCATCTCGCGGCGAACGATGCCGACACGCGGCTCGAAGGCCGGATCCAGGCCTACGAACTGGCCGCCAAGATGCAGCTGAGCGCACCCGAAGCGTTCGCGCTCGACGGTGAAAGCGAGGCGACGCGCAAGCTCTACGGCCTCGACGAGAAGGTCACCGAGGACTTCGGCCGGCGCTGCCTGCTCGCGCGGCGCATGGTCGAGCGGGGCGTGCGCTTCGTCCAGGTCTGGAGCGGCGCCGGCGGACCGACCGGGAACTGGGACAACCACGCCGACATCGCCAAAGAGCTCCCGCCGATATGCGCGGCGACGGACCGTCCCATAGCGGCCCTGCTGCGCGACCTGAAGGCCCGCGGGATGCTCGACGACACGCTGGTGCTGTGGACGACCGAGTTCGGCCGGATGCCCTTCTCCCAAGGCAGCGAGGGCCGCGACCATAACGGCGGCACGTTTGTCGGCTGGATGGCGGGCGGCGGCGTGAAGCCCGGCGTGGCCCACGGCGAGAGCGACGAATGGGCATGGAAGACCGCCCGCGACGCCGTGACCAACTACGATCTCCACGCCACCGTGCTGCATCTGCTCGGCCTCGACCACACCCGGCTCACCTTCCGCCACAACGGATCCGACCGGCGTCTGACGGACGTCCACGGCGAGGTCGTCCGCCAGGTCCTGGCCTGAGCACGGACACGACCGTCCGGCGACGGATGCCACCCTCCGACCCCAGGAATCCGCTTCCCTCCGGCACCGATTTTTCCGAATCTCACCACCTCCCGATGCGCTCCACCGCCCCCCTCTCCCGGCTCGCCGCCGCCGTCTTGCTCGTCTCCACCACCACGACCGCGTGGTGCGCCGATGCCGCGGCGCCGTCCCCGATCCGCCATTCCTATCTCGTGCTCGGCGGCAAGACCGCGATCATCGGCGAGGACGGCAAGGCGACCTGGGAATACCAGGGCGGGACGCGGGACGGGTTCGTCCTGCCCGGCGGCAACGTGCTGGTCGCCTTCGCCGATCGCGTCGAGGAGGTGGCCCCGGACAAACACGTCGTGTTCTCCTACCGCCGCGCCAAGGAGAACGGGGAGATCGGCACCACGCAGCGCCTCTACAACGGCAACACGCTCGTCACCGAGCTCGGGTCGCGTCCTCGCCTGCTGGAGGTCGATCCGCAGGGCAAGATCGTGCGCGACGTGCCGCTGCAGCCGGAGACGGACAACGCGCACATGCAGACCCGCATGGCGCGCCAGCTCCGCGGCGGCAACTACCTCGTGCCGCACCTGCTCGCCTTCGCGGTGAAGGAGTACACACCGGAAGGAAAGGTCGTGCGGACGATCCGCACCGACCTCGAAGCCATCGGCGGGCGCAAGGCCGAGAACTGGCCGTTCACCGCCATCCGCCTCGACAACGGCAACACGCTCTCCTCGCTCACCCACGGCAACAAGGTCGTGGAGTTCGACACCACCGGAGCGATCGTCTGGGCGGTGCGGAACGAGGACGTCGGCGGGCTCTTCAAAGATCCGTGCGGTTCACAGCGCCTCGCCAACGGCAACACCGTCATCGGCAGCCACGCCGCGAACCAAGGCATCTCGATGGTCGAGGTCACGCGCGACCTCAAGACGGTCTGGACCAGCGACCATCCGCTCGCCGCGGGTGTCCATCACTTCCAGATCCTCACCACCGACGGCAAGCCCGAGCCCGGCATGCCCTTGAAGTAGGCTGGCGCCCCGCCCCTCCCGGAGACCATCGTCGGGGATGGAAAGGCTCCTCCTCGGATTGCTCTCGGCCTTCGTGCTGGCGTCGACCGCGACCGCGGCCGCCACCCGGCCCGTGAAGGTCTTCATCCTCGCCGGCCAATCGAACATGGAGGGCCAGGCGGTCGTGGACCTCGGAGGTCCCGACCACAACAACGGCCGCGGCACCCTCGTCTCGTTGCTCGCGGATCCCGCCAAGGCGCCCCGCTTCCGCCACCTCCGTTCCGCGGACGGGAGATGGACCGTGCGCGACGACGTGTGGGTCCGGTACCGGCGCGAAGACGGACCGCTGCTGCGCGGACCGCTCGGCAACGGCTTCTCGGTCTACGGCGACCCGCACCATTTCGGACCGGAACTCCAGTTCGGCCACGTCGTCGGCGACCTTCTCGCCGCGCCGGTCCTCCTGGTGAAGACCGCGTGGGGCGGCAAGAGCCTCCACCAAGATTTCCGACCGCCGAGCTCCGGCGGGACGGTCGGGCCGTATTACAAAAAGATGGTCACCGAGATCCACGAGGCGCTGGCGGCGTTGCCGACCGAGTTCCCCGGGATCGCTGGCGCCGGGCACGAGCTGGCGGGATTCGTCTGGTACCAGGGCTGGAACGACGGCGTGGACCCGGTGCACGCGGTCCCTGCCTACGAGACCCATCTCGTCAACCTGGTCCGCGACCTCCGGCGCGACCTCGGCGAGCCGGCGCTGCCCTTCGTCATCGGCGAACTGACCGGACCGTGGGTCGACGCGCCGCCGGAGTGGACGGCGCTGCGCCGCGCCCAGGCCGCGGCCGCGGCACGACCGGAGTTCGCGGGCAACGTGATGTTCGTGCCGACGCACGATTTCGTGCGGCGCGCCGAAGATTCACCGGATCCCGGCCATGGCCACCACGAGTTCGGCAATGCGGAGACCTGCCTGCTCGTCGGCGACACCCTGGGCAAAGGGATGGCGAAGCTGCTCGACGCCGGCCCTTGGCGTTACCAGACCCGCGACGTCGAAGGCTGGACCATCCATCTGAGCGAACGGCTCCTCTCCGACCAACCCGCCGACGTGGAGGCGATGATGCCGCTGCTCCGCCAGCAGCTCGCGGAGATCATCCACGTCGTCCCCGCGCCGGCCGTGGCCCGGTTGCGGGAGATCCCGTTGTGGTTCTCCCCCGTGCATCCCGGCGACGGCGGCCGGGCCGAATACCATCCCGGCGCGGATTGGCTGCGCGAGCACGGCCGCGATCCGGCGATGGCCAAAGGCGTCGAGGTCAGCGACGTCCGCGACTTCGCCAAGGAGATGGACCGCATGCCCAACTTCATGCTGCACGAGCTGGCGCACGGATATCACGACCGGGTGCTCGGCTTCGGTCATCCGGGGATCCTCGCGGCCTACGCCGAGGCCAAGGCTTCCAAGCGCTACGACCGCGTCCGGCGCCGGCTCGGAAACGGCCGGCCCGACACCCAGGAGCGGGCCTACGCGATGACCGACGAGAAGGAGCACTTCGCCGAGCAGACCGAGGCTTTCTTTTCACGAAACGATTTCTTCCCGTTCGATCGCGCCCAGCTGAAGCGCCACGATCCGGCGATGGTACGCCTGCTCGCGGACCTCTGGGGCGCGGCGGAGTGACGCGGACCGCAAGATGCGGCCGGCCCGGGGCCGTCAGTACGAGATCAGCGAGCGCACCGGATGCCCTTCGAGCCGGGCGCGGCCCTGGAGGAACTTGAGCTCGATGAGAAAAGTGACGCCGATGACCTGCGCGCCGAGGCGTTCCAGCAGGTTCATCGCCGCCGCCGCGGTGCCGCCCGTGGCCAGCAGATCATCGAGCAGCAGCACTCGTTCGCCGGGGCTCACGGCGTCCACGTGGATGGCGACGGTGTTCGAGCCGTATTCGAGGTCGTAGCTCTGCTCGTGGGTGGCCCAAGGCAACTTGCCCTTCTTGCGGACAGGCACGAAGCCGACGCCCAGCTGGACCGCGGCCGCCGCGCCGAAGATGAATCCGCGCGCGTCGATGCCGATGATCTTGTCGACACTGCCCGGCGTCACGCCGTCCAGCATCTGGTCGATCACGCCACGGAACAACCGGGCGTCGGCGAGGACGGGCGTGATGTCCTTGAACTGGATCCCCGGCTTCGGGAAATCAGGGACGTTCCGGATGGCGGCTTCGATCTCGGCGACCGTGACGGGTGTCATACGGCGCGCGTTGTGCGGAACACGGAGCGGGCCGTCAAGCGCACGGTCCGATCGCCCGGTCGGATACCGGCCGGCCGGGTCGCGGCAGCCGGGCGACACAAGGACCCCGGGGATCTCCTACGCGATGCCTGTCATCGTGGCCGCAGCGGCACCGAAAGCCGTCCCCCGGCGCAACTCCCCGGGCTCCGCTCCGCTCTCGCGCAACGCCCGGAGCCCCAGCGCGTCGTGCCGCTTGGCGAGACGCACGCCGCGCCCGTCGGTCACGAGCGGACAATGGAAGAACGTCGGAGCGACGCATCCGAGAGCGCGGTACAAAAGGATCTGCCGCGCGGTCGAGAGCAACAGGTCCGCGCCGCGAACGACCTCGGTGATGCCCATCGCCGCGTCGTCCACGACGCACGCGAGCTGGTAGCTCGGCAGGTCGTCATGGCGCCACACCACGAAATCGCCGAGATCCCGGCCCGCGACCGCCGCCTGCGGACCGTGGTGCCCGTCGACGAACGCGACCGTCTCGCCGTCCGGCACGCGGAAGCGCCAGGAGACCTTGGCGCCCGGCAGGTCATCGGCGGACTTCCGGCCGCGGCACGTCCCGGGATACAGCGGTTCTTCCTCGCCCGGATGCGGCGCACCGAGCGACGCGAGGATCTCCTTGCGCGAGCAGATGCACGGGAAGACCGCCCCTTGCGCCCGCAGTCTCTCGAACGCCGCGCGGTAGAGATCCATGCGCTCGCTCTGGGAATACGGGCCGCACGGGCCGCCCACGTCCGGGCCTTCCTGCCAACGGCATCCGAACCAGCGGAGATCTTCTAGGAACGCGGCGACGAACTCCGGCCGGGCCCGGTCGCGATCCATGTCCTCGTTGCGCAGGATGAGCGTCCCACCCGCCGCGACCGCCCGCTCGTGGGCCGTCCAGAACGTCCGCGCATGGCCCAGGTGCATCAGCCCGGTCGGCGAGGGCGCGAGACGTCCGCGGTACGGACGTCCGGTCGGTGGCAGCGTGTCGTCGGGCATCGGTACGGTTTCTTGTGTGCGGCGCGTCAAAGCGCCACCGGACGGTCGACGTTGAACTTCGGCATCGGTCGCCCGAGGAATCGTTCCGCCTTTCCGCAATCGAGCGAGACATCGGCCGGACGCGGCGCGCCGACGTAGGATCTCAGCGAAGCCGCGACCACCCGCGGCGCCAGCTCCGGACGCGCCTCGGCGACCCGGCGGCCGATCTCCCAACGCGACAAGCGTTCGCCGCCGGCGACGTGGAAGGTCCCGCGCGCGCCGCCCAGCAACAGTTCCCAGACGATGCGCGCCGTGTCCGCGGCGGCGATCGGGCAGCGGAACTCGTCGTCGAACAACGTCGTCTCCCGCCCGGCCCGCCACGCGGCGGCGAGCTCTTCGTCGAAGCCGCGCTCCCCGCTCGGCGAGGCGCCGTGGTTGAGCGAGGTCCGGACGATCAGATGCCGCGGATGCTCCCGCACGCAGCGTTCCGCCTCCACCTTCGTCTCGGCGTACACGCTCAAGGGACCGACCGGATCGTCTTCCACGTAGCCGCCCTTGCGGCCGTCGAACACGAGGTCGGTGGAGAAAAAGACGAACGGGATCCCCGCCGCCAGTCCGGCAAGATGCCGCGTCGCCTCGACGTTGCTCCGGTGCGCGCCGACCGGATCCGCCTGGCAGAACGGCGAACGGCTCGACGCCGCGCAATGGATCACCGCGTCGGGCGCATCGCGCCGGAACCGCGCCGTCACCGCCGCGGCATCCTCCAGGTCCAGCTCCGCCCGGAGCAACGGCACCGCCTCGCGGCCCGGGGCCCAGGCCGGCGCGCCGGCGACCAACTGGTTCCCGATGAGGCCGCCGGCCCCGGTGACCCAGATCCTGCGGACTTCCGATGCTTCGGTTTGCACGCGGACCTAGTACCGACGACCGCCTTTCTGGGAAAGGCGCATCGGACCTTGGACCTTGGACCTGGAACCTCCGCCCCGACGCGAAAGCTTTCCCTGCCTGCGCCGATGCTGGCAAGCTTGCTGCCGATCCCATGAGAACTTCTCCGACCTTCCTGTGCCTGATCGCGAGCATCGCCACCGCCGGAGGCGCGTGGTGCGAGGTGCCGGTCATCACCGTGAAGGAGCTCCAGCCGTTTGCTGCGCAGGTGCGACGCGTGGCCCAGGCGCTCGAGCACGCCGGTTCGCCCCTGAGCGCCGGCCAGATGCAATCCCTCGACCGCGCGCTGGCCGAGACCGACCCCGGGCTCGCCAGCGCGCGGATCCAGTCGGTGCTGGACCCCCAGGTGCTCTTCGCGGTCCACATCAATCCCGAGATGCGCGTGAAGGTCGCCCGCGGCGACGCGGAGCCCGCCTTGCTCGAGGCCGGCTGGAAGACCTTCCTCGTGAAGGTCCACAACCAATCCGGCACCACCGCGGAGCTCCGCGCCGCCAGCCCGCAGGCGGAGCGCCTGTACAATTCTCCCGCCGACAAGGTGCAGGACCGCTGGCTGCAACTGGAGATGGTGAAGGCCCAGCCGTTGCTCCCGGCCCTCGGCGGCCTGGAGGTGGAGTACCGGTTGATCCAGCTCTACTCGCGCGACTCCGGGAAGCGCGAGGCCAAGGTGTCGTTCGATGTCGGGCAAGGCACCCAGGACCTCGGGTTCCGTAGCGAGGCCGACGTGCTGTTCGACGCCGCCCCGGCGCGCCCGGTCACGTTGAAGGTGCGCGACGAGAACGGCGAGCCGACCACCGCCGCGTTCACCATCACCGACGCCCAGGGCCACGTCTTCCCGGCGCCGGCCAAGCGGCTCGCGCCGGACTTCTTCTTCCAGCGCCAGGTCTATCGCGCCGATGGCGAGACGCTCCGGCTCCCGGAAGGCCGCTACACCGTCGTCTTCGAGCGCGGACCGGAATCGGTCCCCCGGACCCGCGAGCTCGTCGTCGGCGCGGGGCCGGCCGATTGGAGCTTCCAGGTCGTGCGCTGGATCGATCCGGCGAAGCTCGGCTGGATCTCGGGCGACCACCACATCCACGCCGCCGGTTGCGCCCACTACACCAAGCCGACCGAAGGGGTCCATGCCGGCGACATGATGCGCCACGTGCTCGGGGAGGACCTCAAGGTGGGCGCGAACCTCACGTGGGGGCCGTGCTTCGACTACCAGAAGCAGTTCTTCACCGGAAAGGACGACCTCGTCTCGCGGTGGCCGTGGATCCTCCGCTACGACGTCGAGGTGAGCGGGTTCGGTTCGCACGATTCCGGCCACCTCTGCCTGCTGCGGTTGAAGGAGGAGATCTATCCGGGCGGCACCTCGAAGGACCATTGGCCGAAGCTCGGTCTCAACACGCTCCGCTGGGCCAAGCGCCAGGGCGCGCTCGTCGGCCCGGCGCACAGCGGCTGGGGGCTGGACATGGATTCGACAGCGCTGCCGAACTACACGGTCCCGCCGTTCAACGGCATCGGCGCCAACGAGTACATCGTCGACGTCACCCACGAGTTGCCCGGTCCCGACGGCACGCCGACGCCCGCGGTCGATTTCATCTCCACCGTCGACACACCCTATCCGTGGGAGCTGAACATCTGGTACCAGACGCTCAACGCCGGCTTCCGCACCCGCATCAGCGGCGAGACCGATTTCCCCTGCATCTACAGCGAGCGCGTCGGCCTCGGCCGCAGCTACGTCAAGCTGCCCGCCCGCTGGACCTACGAGGACTGGTGCGAAGGCATCCGCGCCGGCCGCAACTACGTCGGCGACGGGCGCAGCCACCTGATGGACTTCAAGGCCGACCAGGCCGCGATGGGCGAGAAGGACAGCGAGCTGAAGCTGACGTCGGGCAAGACCGTCGCGTTCCGCGTCCGAGCCGCCGCGCGCCTCGACGAACGGCCGGAAGGCGACATCAAGAAGCGCAAGTTCACCGAGCATCCCTACTGGCACATCGAGCGCGCGCGGATCGACGGCACCCGCGAGGTCCCGGTCGAGCTGATCGAGAACGGCGTCGCCGTGGCCAGGACCACGCTGCGCGCCGACGGCGCGTTCCGCGACATCGCGTTCGACCACGAGGTGAAGCGCTCGGGCTGGTACGCCTTCCGCATCCTCCCGAGCTCGCACACGAATCCCGTCTTCATCGAGGTCGGCGGCAAGCCGGTCCGCGCCTCGCGCCGCAGCTTGGAATGGTGCCTCAAGAGCGTGGACCAGTGCTGGTCGCAGAAGGAGCGCTTCATGAAGGGCGAAGAGATCGGCCAGGCCAAGGCCGCCTACGAGCACGCGCGGAGGGTCTATCGCCAGCGCCTCGCCGAATGCGACGTGGATTGATCGCGGCCGGCGCGGTGCGCTGGCCGCGCCCCTTCACATCCGGCGGGCGAGGAACACGCCTTCGTCGCCGGCCGGGTCGGTCCACGACCCGTCGACCGCGATGCCGTGCGATGCCAACTGAGCGGCCACGCGGTCGACCGTGTGCCGGTAGGAGTAGAACAAGCGGAAACACTCGCCCGCCTCGAACCGGACCGGCTCACCTTCGACGGTCACCTGTCGCTCGCGCGCGAAGCGGAAAATCGCCTCGACCCGTAGCAGACCCGAACCCTCGGGACACGACGCGACACGGACCTCCAGGACGCCGTCGTCGCGTTCGACGCCGATGTCCAGCAGCACACCGAGCAGCCACTCGCGCGTCGGCTCGTTGTCGTAGAGCGGCAGGATGCGCTCGACGCCGGCCTCGTAGACTTCGCCCGGGGCGAGGTTCGCGCTCACGAGCAACCGGTCGCCCGGCGCGAGCAGGCCCCTCAGGCGGGAGAGGACTTCTCCCGGCAGGAAGTTCGGCAACATGCCGAAGAAGGTCACCAGACGGCGGCGCCGTCCGGGCAACACCTCGGCGACCGCCGCGTCCCAGTCCTCCGCCGTCGCCAGGTCCAGCACGAGCGGCGCGCACGCCTCGGATGCCACACCCGCGACAAGCGCCGCATCCCGCGACACCAAAGCCAGCCCCACGCCGGTATCCGCCGGCACGTACCGGACCGGGAGCCTCGGATCCGCGGTGAGCAAGGCCCGGAGCAAGCCCGCTTCCTTCTGCCCCCCGCCGCAGCCCAGGCCGATGACATCCACCGCCCCGGCCCCGGCCATCGCCTCGACCGCGGCGTCCGCAGCGGAACTGTAGGCGGCCTGGCAGCCCGGATCCCGGCGAGCCGGCGAGAAGGCCTCATGCACCCGGAGCCAGCGCAGCGTCTGTTTGGGCGTTCCGTAATGGAAGGCATGGTGCATCTGCCGCGACCGCAGCGACCGGGCGAAACACTCCGCCACCGCATGAGGGAACTGGCTCGGATGGATGTGGACGGCGACGGACATGCTCATGCCGCGCCAGCTTCGGACCGGCGGCTCGCACGACACAACCGCCATTTCAGCGGCAAAAAGATGTCCGCCAGACACCGTCACGAACGGCGGCCCACGAGGAGCCCGGCAGGATCAACGCGTAGGTCCTGCCGGTCGCGGATCGAGATAGGAACGGAGCTTCGCCAAGGCCTTCGCCCGGTGGCTGAGCTGGTTCTTCACCGCCTCGCCGAGCTCCGCGAACGAAGCCGGATATCCATCCGGCACGAACAACGGATCGTAGCCGAAGCCGCCCTGCCCCACCGCGCCCGTCGCGATCCGCCCTTCGCAGGCGCCGTCGAAGCACCGAGTCGCGTCGGCCAGGGCGTCCGGGGTGAGCCCCGGGGTGACCGGTGTGAGCGCGAGCACGCAGCGGAAGCGCGCGGTCCGGCCACCCTCGGGGACGGCCGACAGCAAGCGCATCAGCTTCGCGTTGTTCTCGGCGTCGGGCGAGTTGCCCTTGCGACCGTCGTCCAGCGCCGCGAACCGGGCCGAATGCACGCCGGGGGCGCCCCCGAGGGCATCCACTTCCAATCCGGAGTCGTCGGCCAGCACGAAGTCGGCGCCGAGACCGCACTCGTCCATCGCCAAGTAGGACGCCCAGGTCACCGACTTGATCCCGGCGTTCTCGGCAAAGGTCGAGCCGGTCTCCTCGGGCTCCAAGCGGACCTCGGTGTCCCGTTGGGAAAGCACGACATAGTCGCTGCCCAGCAGGGCGCGGATCTCTTGGACCTTGTGCCCGTTGGCCGTGGCGATGAACAGCGTCGTCATGCGCGGGACATTCCCGGGTCCGGGGGCCCGGGTCCAACGTTCTTGAAGGATCGGTCGCACCCGGTGTCCTTGCGGGGGCGACGGGCCAGGACAGCCCTTCAAGCTTCAACGAATCGACGCGATGCCCGAGGGAACGGAAAATCCATCACGCCGGCTTCTCCGAGGATCGGTCCTCCGGTGCGGCGACCACCGGAGGAGGACCCGGCTCCGTCCGGACCCGGTTCAAGCGGCTTGGAGGAAAGGCACCAGGTCGAGGTCGACCTCGGCTTCGCGGCGTTCCACGAGTTTACGCAGCTTGAGCAGGGCGGCCGCCTCCAACTGCCGGATGCGCTCGCGGGTCACGCCGAACTTCTGTCCGATCTCCTCGAGCGTCTTCTCCGTCCGGCCGCCGATACCGAAGCGTTCCCGGATGATGGTCACCTCGCGGGCATCGAGCCGGCCGACCATCTCCAGGACCATGTCGTGGCGGGTGTGCTGCTCGAGCTGCTCGTAGGCGGTGGCGACGTTGTCATCCTTCACGATGTCGGAGAACCGGGTGTCCTCGTCGTCGCCGATCGGCGCGTCGAGCGAGGCGGGGCGATAGCTGGCGGTGATGAGCTCCGTGACCCGCTCGCGCGTCATGCCCATCTCGTCGGCGATCTCGCCATCGGTCGCCTCGCGTCCCAGATCCTCATGGAGGCGCATCCCGACCCGGCGGATCTTGGCGACGCGGTCCACGAGATGCACCGGCAGCCGGATGGTCTTTCCCTGGTTCGCCAACGCCCGCTTGATGGATTGCTTGATCCACCAGGCGGCATAGGTGGAGAGCTTGGCACCCTTGGCCGGATCGAAGCGGTCGACCGCGCGCATCAGGCCCATGTTGCCCTCGTTGATCATGTCGAGGAGCGGCAATCCCATGCCGTCGTAGTCCTTGGCGATCTTCACGACCAACCGGAGGTTGGCCTTGATCATATGTTCCCGGGCGGCGGCATCGCCCTTGTGGATGCGCTTCGCCAACGCGGTCTCCTCGGACAGCGTGAGCAGCGGGGTCTCGCTGATCTCACGGAGATACAGCCGCAGGTTCATGTCGCCGTCGCGGGACAGACCTTGCCCTCCTTCCCGCGCCACGGCGACGGGCGGGGCCGGATCGGCCGCCACGAGCTCCAGTCCAGGAGGTGCCACCGGCCCGGCATCGGCGACGGGCACCACCGGTGCGGCTGCCCGCCGGCGGGACGGGACCGGAAGGACGGTCCGGCGATGGCCGGGGAGGGCGGAGGAGGACTTCGCCCTGCGGAAAGACTTCACAAGTGTCATCATGACGTGAGGTGTCGAGGATTCTTGCCCCTTGCTCAGCAAGTGCGCGGCCAACTTTTCCACGCTGCTTGCTTCTGGGGGGTGAGACATCCCGGGCCGGGATCAGCTCAAAGAAATTTCCAGAAATCCGCTGGAACGGGCCCGGGCGGAACGGAACCGCACCCTGAGGCCGGCGGGGGGCGGGCGTCGGGAGACATCGTGGTTCTCAGACGTGAACTTACAGTCGAGAACATCACGCCTCCCCGACCGCGGGGACCCGGCCCTTGGACGACCGGGCGGGGATCAGCGAGGCAGCACGAGCAGGTCCTCCGGATGCACGGACGCCACCAGGTCGGTGCCGATGGCCGGCACACCGGACGAACCCGGGACGATCGCCTTGATGGAGAGGCCGACCGCCGCGGACAGGACCAAGGCCTCCGCGCCGCCGAGGAAGCTCACCTGGCGGAGACGGCAAGCGAAGGCGTTGCCCGTGGCGGGACCGATCCGGACCGATCCGGGCCGCGCACCGAGCCAGACCGCGGCACCGGGGACGAGCCCGGGCTTCGGCAGGACGTCGAACCGGCCGAGCCGGGAACGGACCACGAGCGACTCCTCGGTCGCGGTCTCGACCTCGCCTTCGACCCAGTTCGTCTCGCCCAAAGAGTCGGCGACGAACCGGCTCACCGGTCGCCGGTAGACCGACCTCGGCTCCCCGGTCTGCTCGATCCGGCCGTCGAGCATCACCGCCATCCGATCGGCCAAGGACAGCGCTTCCTCCTGGTCGTGGGTGACGTACAGGGTGGTGATCCGTGTCTCGCCGTGGATGCGCCGGATCTCGTCGCGCAGCTCCGACCGGAGGCGGGCGTCGAGATTCGAGAGCGGTTCGTCGAGCAGGAGGACGTCGGGGCGGATGACCAGCGCCCGCGCCAAGGCCACGCGCTGCTGTTGCCCGCCGGAAAGCTGGTCGGGCGTCCGGTCGGCCAACCCGTCCATGCGGACCGTCCCGAGCGCTTCCAGGACGCGGCGCTTCTTCTCCGCTCCGTCGACGCCGCGGACTTCGAGGCCGTAGGCGACGTTCTGCCCCACGGTCATGTGCGGCCAGAGCGCGAAGTTCTGGAAGACCATGCCGACGTTGCGCTGGTGCGGCGGCACTCCGTCCATCCGGCGTCCGCCGAAAAGCAGCTCGCCCGCGTCCGGCCGGTGGAAGCCCGCGAGGATCCGGAGCAAGGTGGTCTTCCCGCAGCCGCTCGGGCCAAGCAGAAAGAACAGCTCGCTATCGGCGATCTCCAACGAGACGCCTTTGAGCACGGCCGTGGCGCCGAAGCTCTTCGTCAGGCCTTGGATGGAGATCTTCATGGAGATCCGGGACGACCTCGTCGCTGCAGGACCGGGACCGGCTTCCACCCTGGCACAGGGTGGATGACGGGCATCCCCGGGACGTGGCGGGTCAGAGGCGCAGGAAGATCTTCTGCTTATAGAGCGTCCGGGCGAACCACAGCATCACCCCGAGCGCGACGAAGGCGAACAGCACCTCGCCGAAGCCCCCGAGATGCCCGCGGACCGGTCCGCCGACGAAGCGTTCCGCGACCTTCCGGTAGTTCAGGATCTGGGCCGCCAGATAGATCGCGAGGGCGTTGGAACCGACCCAGACGAACGGCCGGCACCACGCGGTCTTCTCCCAGACATCCACCACCTGATGGAACACGCCGAGCAGGATCATGCTGTAGCCGCCGGCCACCAGCACGAACGACGACGTCCAGAGCTTCTTCACGACCGGGAACTGGAACCCCCAGAGATAACCCACCGCCATCAGCAGGAACCCGAAGGTCAGCAGCACGATGGTCTTCCCGGTCGGCGGCATGTCCTCCCTCAGGAGCAACGTGCCGGCGAAAAGCCCCAAGAGACAGGTCGCGACCGCAGGGATCGTGCTCAGGACGCCTTCAGGGTCGTAGTACTTGTCGTAGAGTTTGCCGGGCAGGTACAGGAAATCGAAATGGTTCGCGACGTTGAGGCCGGGTTCGTACTGGCCGATGACGGTCTCCTTCGTCGAGAGATACAGCTTCATCGCGTTGGTCTCACCCGAACGTTCTGAGGCTTTTGCGAGGCCTTCTGTGCTGAGTTGGATGTCGCGGATCGGCACCCGGGCCATCATGCCCCAATATCCCAGCAGGATCGCCGCGCAGACACCCCAGAGGGCACGGACCGGAAGCAGGAGGAAGAGCAGCCCGGTCGCCGTGTACGCCAAGGCGATGCGGTTGAGCACCCCAAGCATCCGGGTGTTGTCGAGCAGGTGCCGGAAGAGCTCGGACGCGGTGGCCTCGCCTCCGCCGGGCGGCACGAACGGAGTGCCATGGAACCCGCCGGAATAGAACAATCCGACGACATAGAGCAGCGCGCCGCGCGTGAGCACGCGCTTCGCCGCGGTCATCTTCCCGTGCTTGGCGACCGTCTTGCGGATCGAGAACGCCGCCGACACGCCGACGATGAACACGAACAGCGGGAAGATCAGGTCGTAGAACGCGAACCCTTCCCAGGCCACGTGGGAAAGCTGCCCGCGGATCGATGCCAGCAGCGGATTGCTCGCCCACCGGTCGAGCGCGGTGACCAAGAAGCTCGCGCCGACGATCCAAGACATGTCGAAGCCGCGCAGCGCGTCCACCGACAGGAAGCGATCGGGCAGAACGGATCCGTCTTGTCCGGCTTTTCCGCCTTCGCGGCGGTCGCGCGGCCGCCGATAGCCGCCGGTCTCGAACTTGTAGGGCATGGTCTGTGGGAAAGGAGGTTCAGAGCCGCAGATAGATCTTGCGGTGATGGAGGAAACGGGCGAGTCCGAACATGGCCCCGATGCTCAGCAACGAGACCAACAGGGTACCGAGGCCCTTCGCCACCGCGGTATCGAGCAGGGCGCCCAGGTTCCCGCCGACCAAACGCGAGGCAAGCTGCTCGAAATCGATGAGATTGCCCGCGAGGTAGACCGTGATGGAATTGAGCCCCACCCACACGAACGGTCGGCACCATCGCTGCCAGCCCTTCACGTCGATGAGGTAGTAGAACGTGGCCAGCAACAGCGCGCTCCAACCGCCCGCCACCAGCACGAACGGCGAGGTCCACAGCTTCTTGATGATCGGGAAGAAAGCGCCCCAAGAATACCCGAGGACCAGCAGGGCGACGCCGGCCCCGGCCAGATGGAAGGCCTTCTCGGACGGGGTCCGCTTCGGATCACGCAAGAAGATCCCTGCGAAGACGCCCAAGAGGCACGACACCACCGCCGGCAACGTGCTCAGGACGCCCTCGGGGTCGTGGTCGCCGTCCCATTTCCGCAAGGGCAGGAACCGGGAGTCGAACCAGTTCACGATGTTCTTCCCCTCCTCGAAGCTCGCGACTCCTAGGCCCGGTACCGGCACCAACGCCAACAACGCCCAATATCCCAGCAACACCGACACCGCGATCCCGACCAGCGTCCGCGGCCGGAAGTAGATGAACAGGAACCCGGTCACCCCGTAGCAGATGGCGATCCGCTGCAGCACGCCCAGGAGCCGGATCTGCGAGAACGGCGTGGAGAACCCGCCGTAATAGAAGAGACCGAGCACATAGAGCAGCACCGCCCGCTGCAGCATCCGGGTGAACGCGGCGTCCTTGCCGTGCCTCGGGATGATCTTGCCGAGCGAGAAGACGAGCGAGACCCCGGCGATGAACACGAACATCGGGAAGATCAGGTCCTCGAAGTGGAACCCTCTCCAAGCGACGTGGTCCAGTTGCTCCGCGACGGCATGCAGCACCGGCCCGCCCTTGATGGCCGCGAGCGCCGGCCCGAGGGAATCGGCGCCCATGATCCAGAACATGTCGAACCCGCGCAGGGCATCGAGCGAGAGCAACCGCCCCGAGATGGAGGCCGCAGGCGGCTCCGGAGCGGCCGGGTGCGGGGTCTGGTCGGATGGTTCCATATGACCCCGCTAAAGAACCACGCGCCAAAAGGCCGGTACAACGGCAAAACGATCCCGATCGCAGGACGCCTCGCCCGCCGAGGACCGGAGGCGCCCGTCGTCCGGACGGGTCATGCCACGCCCAACGCTTCCAGGAGCGGACCGAGGTCGCGGAAGTCCGGGATGCACAGATCGGCACCGGCTCCCATCAGGCGGTCCCGCTTGGCGGCATCGGTGCGGCCGGAATGGAAGACCGATTCGTCCGTCGCCACGGCGACCGCCAGGGCGCCGACCGCCTTGCTCTGCTCGATCTCCACATGGCCGTCGCCGAAAGCCACCATCTCGTCGCCGGTGATGCCATGCTCGTGCAGGATGGCATCGATCACACCGCGTTTCGAGTAGGCCGTGTCCGTCGCGTCCACCGGGCCGTGGATGCGCCCTCCGAGATATCCCGACATCCCGAGCACCTCCGCCTCGTCGGCGACGAAGCGCCGTTGCGTCCCGCTCACGACATGCAGCACCAGGCCGCGGTCCACCAGCGCCTCCACCACCGCCCGCGCGCCGGTGACCAGCCAGGCTTCGCGCGAAGACGCCCCGGAGCGGATGGCCGCGATCCGGCCGCCGACCACTTCGCCGAGTTTCCGCTGATATCCGTGCTCCAGTCCCTGGGCATCCTGCACGGCCCCTCCCCGTTCGCGGATGCGCTCGGACAACCGCGCCGCCTGATGGATGGAGGGTTTTCCGTTCAGTCCCCAGATGTCGTCGTGCGCCTTGAGCCGTCGCGCCTCGGCGGTCTCGCCGGGCAACGCGGGCAAGAGGGCCATCCATTGGTCCAGCATCACCTCGGCCCAACCGGCGCGGATGAAGGACAACGTGCCGTCCCAATCGAACACGGCGTGGGTGAGCCGGGGACGCGGCCGGTGACCAGAGCGAAGTTCCATGGCGGGTCAGGCGAGGACGACGATCTTCCCTGAACGGATCGAGGCCGCCTCGGCCTCGCAGAGCGCGACCGCTTCGGCGCCGTCCGCGGCCGTCACCACGCTCGGGGCGCGGCCGGTGCGGATGCATTCCGCCATGTGCGCCAGTTCGCCGACATAGCCGTCGCCGCCCGGCGGTCGGAGCACCTCCGCCGGTTGTCCGGGCACGAACAACTTCAGCGCATCGGCGCCGCGGGCGATGTCGTAGTCGGCCGTGGCCCGCTCGAAGTTCACCGTGTAGGCCATGTTGAAGCCGAACCCGTCGCTCATCGCCCAGCTGCCCTCGGCACTGACCGTCGCGCCGCCTTCGACCTGGTAGACCGCCAGCACGTGGTCGATCGCCCCGCTGACCTTGGTGTGGCCCGAGGCGAACACGGACCGGGGCGCACCGAAACAATACCGCACGAAATCCACGTCGTGGATATGCAGGTCGAGCAGCGCGCCACCCGAGGTCGCGCCGTCGAGGAAATGGCCATGGCCCCAGGCCGGCGGCTGCGCGACGCGGCGGAACCGCGCGCTGAGCACCTTCCCGTGGCGGCCATCGGCGATCGCCTGCTTCACCCAGGCCCACTCGGGCCAGAAGCGGAGGCACATCGCCGGCATCAGGAAGATCCCGCGCTTCGCCGCCTCCGCCGCAGCAGCAGCGACCCGGCGCGCCTCGGCGCTGGTGCCGGCGACCGGCTTCTCGACCAGCACGTGCTTGCCCGCCGCCAATGCCGCGACGGCGAGCGCCTCGTGCGTCTTGGTCGGCGTGGTGATGTCCACCAGATGGATCTCCGGATCGGCGAAGAGGGCGGCCGGATCGCGGTACGCCTTGACGCCGGTCATGTCCAAACGGAACGCCGCGCCGTCGCCGACGTTGCCGGCGACGTTGGAGAAATCGCCGTCGAGGTTGCGGCCGCTGGGGTTGCAGAGCGCCGCGACACGGACGCCCGGGACCTGCGCATAGGCCTTCAGATGCGCCACCGCCATGAATCCCGTGCCGACGATGCCGACGTTGATGGTCATGCGCCGAGTGTGCGGAAGGCCGGCACCGCGAGGAAACCGAAAACCGGCCGAGGATGAAGGGGGCCAACGGCGGTCTCGCGACCGTCCCGGGGTCGATCGGGTGTGATCGGAAGTGGCGGACCTATGTAGCGCAGACTGGCAGTCTGCGCTACCTCACCCGCCGGGCACGCCACTTCCCATCGCACCCGCCGGAAACCAAGCCCCGCGGGTTGTCCGCCACTTCCGACCGTCCCGGGGTTGATCGTCCGGCTTGGACGCGAGGACCGGCCGGCGCAGACTGCCGCCGATGACCATCGTCGCCAACGGACGTGAACTGCCGGTCGAGTCGCCATGCTCGATCGAGGAGTTCCTCGTGCAGCAAGGCCTCCTGCCCCGCAGCGTCGTCGTCGAGCACAACGGCGACGCCATCGCGCCGTCGGAGTTCGCCTCGCGAGGACTCGCCGCCGGCGACCGTCTGGAGATCGTCAAGATCGTCGCGGGAGGCTGACCGGGACCGGCGCGGAGGGGACGCGCGGTCAGGCCGATCTCGCCGCGCGGACGAATTCCGCGAGCTTCTCCGGGTCCTTCCGGCCCGGTGCGGATTCGACGCCGCTCGAGACGTCGACACCGTAGGGGCGGACGGTCCGCACCGCCTCGGCGACGTTCGTCGGCGTCAGCCCGCCGGCAAGGACGAGCGGCCTGCCCAGGTCCCTGGCCTGGACCGCCAGCTTCCAGTCGAACTGCGCGCCGGTCCCGCCATGGGCTCCGGCGACGTAGGCATCGAGCAGGACGGCGTCCGCGGCGTCCGCGTAGGCCGGCAACCGCATGAGCGTCTCCTCGCCGCGCACGCGGAACGCCTTCATCACCTTCACCGCGCGCCGGAACTGCCGGACGAAATCCGGCGTCTCCTCGCCGTGGAACTGCAGCGTGTCCATCCCCGACCGCACGAGCGCCTCGGCCACGGTGCGCGTCTCGGCGTCCACGAAGAGCCCGACGCGCGCGATGAACGGCGGGAGTTCCCGCACGATCTCGCCGGCCAGGTCGGGAGAGATATAGCGGGGCGTGCCCGGCACGAAGACGAAGCCGAGGGCGTCGGCGCCGGCGGCGATGGCGGCGCGGGCGTCGGCGAGGTTGGTGATCCCGCAGATCTTGACACGGACGGACATGATGCGGGCGATGCTAGGCGAGAGGTTGCGCCCGGCAACAGACCATAACATCTTCACGGTTCTTCCATGAAGCCGATCACCCGCCGCCGTTTCGCCATCGCGACCTCCGCCGCCCTGGTCTCCGTCCCCTCGCTGCTCGCCGCCGACCGGCCGAAGACGGTGATCGGCATCTCCGTGCTGACGCTCACGAACCCGTTCTTCAAGGACATGGCCGATGCGATGACCGCCGAGGCCAAGATCCACGGGATGACCACCCTCGTGACCAGCGGTGAGTTCGACCCCGCGAAGCAGCGCAACCAGGTCATCGATCTCATCGTGCGCAAGGTCGACGCCATCATCCTCTGCCCGTGCGATTCCAAGGCGATCGGCACGTCCATCGTCGACGCGAACAAGGCCGGCATCCCCGTCTTCACGGCCGACATCGCGTCGCTGGCCAAGGAGGGCAAGGTCGCCGGGCATGTCGCCACCGACAATTTCGGCGGCGGCAAGCTCGCCGCGGTGGCCCTCATCGAGGCTCTGGGCGGCAAGGGCAAGGTGGCCATCCTCGACCATCCGGAGGTCGAGTCGGTGATCCTCCGCACCCAGGGGTTCAACGACGAGCTCGCCCGCCAGAAGCGCGAGAAGGGCGTGTCGATGACCGTGGTGGCCACCTTGCCCGGCGGTGCCGCCAAGGACCGCTCGATGAAGGCGACCGAGGACCTGCTCCAATCGCATCCCGACCTCGACGGCATCTTCGCCATCAACGACCCGAGCGCTCTCGGCGCCGTCGCCGCGCTGGAGAAGGCGGGGAAGCTCGCGAAGGTCAAGGTCGTGGGCTTCGACGGGATGCCCGAGGGGCGGTCCGCGATCAAGGCCGGGAAGATCCACGCCGACCCGGTCCAGTTCCCGGACGTCATCGGCAAGACCGCGGTGCGGAACATCGTCCGATACCTCGCCGGCGACGACGTGCCCAAGGAGACGCTCATCCCGACGAAACTCTACCGCCAAGCCGACGGAGCGAAGGACGCGACGTTGAAGTGACGGCGGGGGGCGGCCCGCCGCGCCCGGTCAGGACTGGCTCAGCCGCTTGACCGGCGCATCGTGGTAGAGCTCATGGGCCTCGTCGAGGATCGCCGGGATGCGGTCGGCGAACGGGCTCTTCGCCACGGCGGCACGGACGCGCTCCCGGTCGAGCTTGCCGACGTGCTCGCCGGGGAACCAGTGGTCGGCGTTGCCCAGCATGTTGTAGCGGAACTTCGCCCATTCGGTCAGCTCCAAGGGCTTCGCGTAGGTGTGCAGGCGGAGGATCTCCAGCACGTTCACCTCGCCCGGCACGTCGAAGTATTCCGGCAGGTTCGTGAACCAGCGGCGCATCCAGTCCGCGCCATGGGCCTGCTCGAGCACCTCGCGGAGCCGTCGCTCGATCGGCGCGACCACCTCGGCGGCACGCTCGTAGTGCTCCAGCCCTGCGATGTGCTCGTCGAAATCGGACGGCTTGGCGGCGCCGAGCGAGAGCGTGTGGATCTCCGGTCGCGCGAGGCAGTAGAGGTCGTTGAACTGCATCGGCGTCAACGGCGCGGTCAGGGCGCGGAGCTTCGGCAGGCCGAGGTAGAGCTTACCGCCCTTGTCGTTCGGGCTGATGATGAACATGCCCATGTCGCGCTGCGCGGCCTCGGCGATGCACGCGCGGTTGAGGTCGTTCACGAAGTACCAGTGCAGGTTCACGTAATCGAACTCATCGCTGCGGACCGCCTCGGAGATCACGTCCGGCGTCGCGTGCGTGCTGAACCCGATGAACCGCGCCCGCCCCTCCCGCTGGATCTTCCGGGCCTCGTCGAGACAACCTCCCGGCCGGAGCGTCTGCCCGATGTGCTCGCGGTTGTTGATGCCGTGGATGGAGAGCAGCTCGACGTGGTCGAGCTTCAGGTACGCCATCGACGTCTCGAAGGTCTCGCGGAACTCCTTCGCGGTCGGCTTCGGCATCACCTTGGTCTGCACGATCAGCTTCTCGCGCGGGAACTGCGCCAGCACAGGGCCGAGCTGCATCTCCGACGAGCCGTAGCCGCGTGCGGTCTCGATGTGGTTGATGCCGAGCTCGACGCTCCGGTGGAGGGTCGCCTCCAGGTTCGCCTGGCCGGCTTTGTCCACCTGGTCCCAGGGGACGTCGGACCACGATTGCTGGTACCGCATGCCCCCGCAGGAGAACACGGGCATCTGGAGACCGGTCCGGCCGAATCGACGATAACGCATGGCCCCTGAGGAATCGCACGGACCGCTGCCGAGGGCAAACATCGGGAACGGACTTCGTCGGCGGCAGGCCAGGATACGGACAACACCCCATTGGGCACTGCCCGCGAGGGGATCACTTTCCGGCCGGTCCACTTCCCATGGCTTTCATTCCTCCCACCCCGTTGTCGTTGTTGTCCTGCTGCCTTTTGTCCCCGCTGCTCGCCGCACCGGACCCGGCCGAGGACCGCCCGAGGAGCGGCGGGACGCTGAGCTTGTACGTCGAGAACGATTCGGTCGGGGGCACGGACCACAACTACACCAGCGGCCTGAAGATCGGCTGGAGCTCCCCCGATCTCAGCAAGTTCAGCGACACGGCCGTCGCCCGGCCCTTCCTGCCGGCTTTGGAAACGCTTCCCGCCATCAATGGACCGGCCTACCAAAAGAACCTGGTGCTCGCGCTGGGACAGAACATCTACACGCCGGACGACACGCAGGCCATCCAGCCCATCCCCACCGACCGACCGTACGCGGGATGGTTGTACATGGGCGTCGGCCTCGTCTGGAAGACCGCCACGGTCCGCAACTCGGTCGTCTTCGACATCGGCGTCGTCGGCCCTTGGTCGTTGGCCAAAGAGACGCAACGCCTCGCGCACGACGTGCTGCAGCAGGACCACCCGCTGGGTTGGGACAACCAGCTGCACAACGAACTGGGCGTCGTCGGGACCTACGAGCGCACCTGGCGCTGGCCCAAGCACGAGCGGCGGAGCGGCCTGGACTGGGAACTCCTGCCGCATGCGGGCTTCGCGCTCGGGAACGTGGCGACCTATGCCAACCTCGGCGCCGAGCTGCGGTTCGGACTGAACCTTCCCGACGACTTCGGCAGCTCGGCCATCAACACCTCGGCGGTGACCTCGACGCCCGTCGACGGCGCGATGGCCGCGGGCCGGCCGCGGGCCGATCTCGGCATCCACGTGTTCGGAAGGGTGGACGGTCGAGCGGTGGGCCACGACATCTTCATCGACGGGAACACCTTCGGCGACAGCCCATCGGTGGGGCACCATGTGTTCGTGGCCGACCTGAGCACCGGCGTCGCGATCAACTACAAGGACACGTCGCTCGCCTATGCGTTCGTCCATCGCACCCGGGAATTCCCGGGCCAAATATCGGCGCAGATCTTCGGGACGATCTCGCTGAACGTGACCTACTGACCGGAGCATCCCGCACCCGGGGGACACCACGGGGCCCCGCCACGTGCCCGGGGCATGCGCATGCGGGCACGCGGCCGCTTTCACCATTGCGCCGGACCCGCGGGACGGCTGCATTCGTGTCATGCCGAAGAGCACCTGGATTTTCGCGTCGATCTTGTCGGCGCTGCTGCTGCTGGGGATCGGGTTCCTCCAGGTCCGCGAGGCCGGACGCGCCCGCGCCGCCGCGGAGGATGCGTCCGCGGATTCGCGCCGATTCGCCGAGCAGGCCGCCGCGACCAACGCCGCCCTCGCCACCGAGGTGCTCGCGCTCCGGGAACAGGCCACCGAGCTGGAGCAGCAGGTCGCCCAGGCCGCCAAGGCGCAACAGGGCCTCGAACAGCAGATGCGCGCCGAGCTGGATTCCCGCGACGTCACCATCTCCGAGCTCCAGGGCAAGTTGACCGTGGACATCCTCGATCGCGTGCTCTTCCCGTCCGGCCAGACCGCGCTGATGCCGGAGGGCCAGGCCGTGTTGCTCAAGGTGGCGAAGGTCCTGTCGCAGTTCCCGAAGCGGCCGGTCCAGGTCATCGGCCACACCGACAACGTGCCCATCCGCGCGCGCACGCCCGACGGCTTCACCGACAACTGGGCGCTGTCCGCCGGACGCGCCGTCGCGGCGGTGCGCTTCCTCGTCGAGCGGGCCTCCGTCGACCCGCGACGCCTGAGCGCGGCGGGCAGCGGCGAGTTCCGTCCGCTCACCGACAACACCACGCCGGAAGGCCGCTCCAAGAACCGCCGCATCGCCGTGGTCGTGCTCCCCGAGGAGCTCGGCACCGCCGACCTCCCGAAGCCCGGGCCGTTGCTGCCGGCGGGCGGTGAACCGGAACCGAAGCCGGCCGGGCCCGCGGTGCCCTGAACGGCGATCCACCCCGGGGCGCCGCGACGCTTGTCATCACCGGATCGGCCGGTACGGTGCCGACGCATGCTGGCCCACCGTCCGATCCGCGCCCTGTGCCTCGCCTCGGCCTTGACGCTGACGTCCGCCTCGGCGGCGACACCCTCCCCGCTCGCCGGAGCGCTCCGCGAGCTCCGTGAGGTCGCCGCGGAGGGCAAAGGGAACGTGCCCGCCTCCGCCGCCTGGAAACGTGTGGCCGCGGCCGATGCCAAAGCCGTCCCTGTGATCCTCGCCGCGATGGACGGCGCGAACGACTACGCGCTGAACTGGCTGCGCGCGGCCGCCGAGACCATCGCCCAGCGCGAGGCCGCCGCGGGACGCGCCCTGCCCGTCGCCGAGCTCCGGAAGTTCCTGGCCGACGTGAAGCACCATCCCAAGGCGCGCCGCTTCGCGTACGAGCTGATCGGCCGCGCCGAGCCCGCGACCGCGCGCGCGCTGCTGCCCGGCTTCATCAACGACCCGGGCAACGAGCTCCGCCGCGAAGCCGTCCAAGAGCGGGTCGATGCCGCCGCCAAGGACGTCGCGACCGACAAAGCCGCCGCCATCGCCGGATTGCGTTCCGCGCTGGGATATTCCCGCGAAGCCGACCAGGTCGACGACATCGCCAAACGGCTGACCGATCTGGGCGAGAAGGTGGACCTCCAGGCGGCCTTCGGCTGGGTGACGCGATGGAAGCTCATCGGGCCTTTCGACAACACCGGCGGCGCCGGCTTCGAGAAGGCGTTCGCGCCCGAACGATCCATCGACCTCGCCGCGGAAGCCGACGGCAAGAACGCCAAGGTCCGATGGGTCGACCTCGTCACCAAGAGCGACTACGGCTTGATCGATTTCAACCAGCCGTTCACGGGGCTCAAGGAGGTCACCGGCTACGCCTACGCGGAGTTCTGGTCCGACAAGGCCCGCGCCGCGCAGGTCCGCATCGGCACCGACAACGGCTGGAAGCTCTGGGTGAACGGCAAGTTCCTGTTCGGCCGCGAGGAGTACCACCGCAACACCGAGGTCGACCAATACCGCGTGCCCGTGGAGCTCAAGGCCGGCTCCAACACCTTCCTCGTGAAATGCACCCAGAACGAGCAGGTCGAGGACTGGACCAAGACCTGGCAGTTCCAGCTCCGCGTCACCGACGACCTGGGCACGCCGATCGTCCCTACCAAGTGAAGCGCGCCGGCAACCCGTCTCCAAGGACACCATGAAACTCCCTTCCCTCGGCCTCGCCTGCCTGCTCGCGCTCTCCGCCCGCGCCGACGACTGGACCCAGTTCCGCGGCCCCGCCGGCAACGGCATCGCCACCGGCCCCAAGCTGCCCACGAAGCTCGACACCGGGTCCGTCACCTGGGCGGTCGACCTTCCCGGGCGCGGGCTGTCGTCGCCGGTCATCATCGGCGACCGCGTGTTCGTGACCGCCAGCAGCGGCGCCCGGCAAGACCGGTTGCACGTGCTGTGCTTCAACCTCGCGGACGGTTCGCTCCGTTGGGAACGGCAGTTCTGGGCGACCGGCCGGACCATGACCCACGAGAAGATCAGCGCCGCCACGCCGAGCCCCGCGAGCGACGGACGCCGGATCTTCGCCATCTTCTCCTCCAACGACTGCGCCGCCCTGGACCTCGACGGCGACCTGCTCTGGTACCGCGGCCTCGGACGCGATTATCCCAACGCCAGCAATTCGCTCGGCATGTCGTCGTCGCTGGTCGTGGCCGAAGGCGTGCTCGTGGCGCAGGTCGAGAACGACAGCGAATCGTTCACCGCCGGCCTCGACGCCGCGACCGGCCTCAACCGCTGGAAGATCGATCGCCCGAAGAAAGCGAACTGGACCTCGCCCTCCCTGCTCAAGGGCGCCGACGGCAGGACGCTCGTGGCGCTCCAGTCCTCGAAGGGCGTCGCCGTGGTCGAACCCGCGACCGGAAAGACGGTGTGGAGCTACGACGACGGGGCCTCGACCGTGCCGTCCACGACCGTGAGCGACGGCAAGCTCTACGTGCCTTCGCAAGGATTGACCGTGCTCGAGCCCGCCGCGACCGGACAACCGCCCAAGCAGCTCTGGCGCTCGTCGCAGATGCGCCCGGGCACATCGAGCCCGCTGGTGCTCGGCGACCGGGTCTTCACGATGAACGATGGCGGCATCCTCAGCTGCGCCGACGCGACCGACGGCAAGCGGCTCTGGCAGCTCCGGCTGAAAGGGCCGTTCAGCGCGACGCCGGTCTCGGCCGGAGGGTTCCTCTATTGCGTGAACGAGAAGGGCCTCGTGCAGGTCGTCGACCCTTCCAAACCGGACGGCGTGGTCGTCAGCGAGCTGGACCTCGCCCAAGCGGTGATCGGGACGCCGTCCATCGCCGCCGGATCGTTGTTCGTGCGCAGCGACGGCAAGCTCTGGCGCATCGGTCGCGACAGCGCGCTGTGAAACGGGGTTGCCAGCCTGTCCAAGCCGGATCCGTGCGGTGAGGACCACGGGGGCCAGCCGCCCCCCCTTCCCTTCGTCGCATCGCCAGAAAGACGTGGATGGAAAGGGTCCTCATCATCCCGTGAAGAGACCGGCCGGGCGCGACGTCTGCCCGGAGTGCTCGGTGTCCTGCCTCTTGTGGCCGGCGCCGGCCCTCGCTAACCATGGCCGCCGATGCGTTCCTCCCACGCTGCGCCGCACCGGGACCTTTCCCGGGGCCGCTCCCACCGGCTGCCCGCCACTCTGCCGGACGACGACTGCCCACCGCCGGCGGCCCGTGCATCCGTCCGCAACCCGTCCCTCCCCGCCGCTTGACCGGTCCTGCCGATAGCTCGCGCCAGCGCGTGACGGTGGACGGGAAATTCTTCCGCCTCGGCGCGGAGAAATTCTTCCCGAAGGGCGTCACCTACGGCCCGTTCGCGCCCGACGCGTCGGGCGACCACTTCGCGTCGCCGGAGCGGACGGAACGCGACCTCGCCCTCGTGGAAGAACTCGGGGCGAACCTGCTCCGCGTCTACCACGTGCCGCCCCGATGGTTCCTCGCGCTCGCCCAGGCGCACGGGCTGAAGCTCCTGGTCGACGTGCCCTGGAACAAGCACCTGTGCTTCCTCGACGACGACCGCTCGCGACAAGAGGCCCGCGGCGCCGTCCGCGCGGCGGCCGAGGCCTGCGCGCGGCATCCGGCGGTGTTCGCGCTGTCGCTGGTGAACGAGATCCCCGCCGACATCGTGCGCTGGAGCGGCGACGCGGCGGTGTGCGAGTTCATCGACGAACTCGTGGCGGTCGCGAAACAGGAGGACCCCGACCTGCTCTGCACCTTCGGCAACTTCCCGCCGACCGAGTTCCTGCGGCCGCAGAACGTCGATTTCTTCTGCTGGAACGTCTACCTGCACCAACCGCGCCCGTTCGAGAACTATCTCGCCCGGCTGCAGATGCTGGCCGACACGAAGCCGATGCTGCTCGGCGAGTTCGGCATCGACACGCTGCGCGAGGGCGACGAACGGCAGGCCGAGATCCTCGGCTGGAAGATCGAGTCCGCCTTCCGCGCAGGCTGCGCCGGGACGGTCGTCTACGCCTTCACCGACGACTGGTTCAAGGACGGCAGGCAGGTCGAGGACTGGAGGTTCGGCCTCACCGACGCCGACCGCGTGCCGAAGCCGGCGTTCGCCATGGTGAAGCGCCGGTTCGAGGCGGCGCCCTATTTCCCGCTGCCGCAGACGCCCCGTGTCTCGGTGGTGGTCGCGAGCTACAACGGCGCCGCCACGCTCAAGGCCTGCCTCCAGTCGCTCGGACGGCTGAACTACCCGAACTACGAGGTCATCCTCGTCGACGACGGCTCGACCGACACGACGCCCGCGATCGCGGTCCAGTTCCCCGAGATGCGGTCGCTGCGACACGAGCGCAACCTGGGGTTGTCGGTCGCCCGCAACACCGGCATCGAGGCCGCCACCGGCGATATCATCGCCTTCACCGACAGCGATTGCCGTGCGGACGAGGACTGGCTGCATTTCCTCATCGGCGACCTGCTGAACTCCCGTTTCGCCGGCATCGGCGGGCACAATTTTTTGCCGCCGGAGGATTCGCCCGTCGCCTCGACCGTGATGGTCTCACCGGGCGGCCCCGCCCACGTGATGCTCACCGACCGCCTCGCGGAGCACATCCCGGGCTGCAACATGGCGTTCTACCGATGGGCGCTGCAGGAGATCGGCGGCTTCGACCCGATCTTCTGGAAGGCCGGCGACGACGTGGACGTCTGCTGGCGGCTCCAGCAGCGCGGCTACCGGATCGGCTTCAGCCCGGGAGGCTTCGTCTGGCACTACCGGCGCAACACGGTCCGCGCCTACCTCAAGCAGCAGGCGGGCTACGGCGAGGCCGAGGCCGTCCTGGAACGGCGGCATCCGGAGAACTTCAACCGCTTCGGCGCGTCCCGCTGGGCCGGCCGCATCTACACCCCGGCCAAGATCGGCGTGGAGACGCGCGCGCCGATCATCTATCACGGCCTGTTCGGCAGCGGCTTCTTCCAGAGCATCTACGCGCCGACGCCCAACCTCCTGCTCGTCGTCGCCACCAGCCTCGAATACCACACGCTCGTCTCCCTGCCGCTGCTCGTGCTCGGCACCGTCGTGCCACAACTGGAGCCGATCGGCATCGCCAGCGTGCTGACCAGCGTCGCGCTCTGCTGCGTCGCCGGCGCGCAGGCCGAACTGGAGAAGGACAAGCTCCGCTGGTGGTCGCGACCGCTCGTGGCGCTGCTCTTCTTCCTCCAGCCGATCGTGCGCGGATGGGCCCGCCAACGCGCGAACCTGCAGGGCCAGCAGACGCCTCTCAGCGCGCGGGAGAACCTCGAGTCGCTCAGCCTCGAATCGGACGACAACCGCCTCGACCAGGTGCTCTACTGGGCCGAGCAAGGCGGCGCGGACCGCCTCGGCTTCATCGCCCGCATCATCCAGCGCCTCGACGAGCGCGGTTGGCAGAACAAACCCGACACCGGCTGGAGCAACCACGACATCGAGGTCTACGGATCGCGCTGGGCGCAGTTGCGGTTCACCACCGCCGCGGAGTTCCACCGGGGCGGACGCGAACTCATCCGCTGCCGGCTGGAGAGCTCCTGGACGTTCGTTTCGCGGGTCACCTTCTGGTCGGTCGTCGGTGCCGGGATCCTCGTCATCTCCGCCGTCGGACATTGGTGGGCGTGGCTCAACCTGCTGTCCCTCATCCCGCTGGCGCACCTGCTCAATTCTTCCAAGCGCGACCTCCAGCGCGTCTTCGCCGCCTTCCTCGACGAACGCGCCAAGGAGTCCGGCCTCGTCAAGATCCGCGCGGACAAGCGTGCCTGAGCCGCCCGGCGCGATCCGTCCGCATCCGCTCCCCGCGCTTGCCCGCGCGCGATCACCGGCCAAACTCACGCCATGCCGAAGCTGCTCTGGCTGGTGAAACAGGAACCCGAGGCCTATGCGTGGAAAGCCTTCGTCGCCGACGGGAAGACCGCATGGACGGGCGTCCGCAATTTCCAGGCGAGGAACAACCTCCGCGCGATGAAGAAGGACGACCTCGTGCTCTACTACCACAGCGTCACCGGCAAAGAGATCGTCGGCATCGCCAAGGTCATGCGCGAGGCCTATCCGGATCCGACGGCCGAGGACGGCGATTGGTCCTGCGTGGACCTCGCACCGGTGGAGCCGCTTCGGACCCCCGTGCCGTTGGATCTGCTCAAGACCGACGCCCTCACGAAGGACATGGCGCTCATCCGTCAATCGCGCCTCAGCGTCACGCCGCTCACCGGAGCCCAGTCCGCGCGCATCCTCGAACTCGGCGCCACCCGGCTCTGACGCGCGCGCCGTCTCACCATCCGCGGCGCGCCGCCCGCTGCCGCTGCACCTCGGCGAAGCAGACCGCCGCGGCCGACGCCACGTTGAGCGAATCCATGTCGGCCTCCATCGGGATGGTCACCGCCTCGTCGCATGCGTCGACGATCTCCGGACGGAGCCCCGGTCCCTCCGCGCCGAGCACCACGCACACATCGCCGACAAGGTCGGTCTCCCAGAGCGTCCGGGCACCGGCCCGCGGATGCGCCGCGACACAGCGGATCCCGGCCCCGCGCATGGCCGCCAAGGTCCCGGCCAGGTCCGCCGAGAGCACGTACGGCAGCTTGAACATCGCGCCCATCGAGCTCCGCACCGCGCGCCGCAGGTACGGATGGGATGCGGTCTCCCCCACGACCAAGGCCCGGGCGCCGAGCGCCACCGCGCTGCGCACGATCGTGCCGGTGTTGTCGGCGTTTCCCAATCCGTCCAGCGCGACGAAGAACCGCGGGCGCGGCAAGGCGAGCAGACTTTCCAGCGTCGCCGCGCGAGGCACGCGCGCCAACGCGAGCACGCCTTGGTAGTGCACGAACCCGGTGAGCTGCTCCAGCACGAGCAGATCGGCCACGAACAGGTCGATCGTCCCGGGCCGGGCCGCGAGCAAGGGCTCGAACTCCGCCCGCCATTCCGGCGGCAACAACACGGACAGCACCTCCAGCCCGGACTCCAGCAACTGGTGGACGACCTTCGGGCCCTCTGCCACGAAGACGCCGTCGTTGAGGTGCCCGACCTGCGCCCGCATCGTCCGGAACGGCACCAACCGCGGGTCGGCGAGGTCGGTGATGGAGTGGATCGTGGACATCGGAGTGGATCGACAACCGAGGCGCGTAAACGCGGGGACGAGCTCTGCTCCTCGGCGGCGCCGCGGTTCAGAGTTTCTTCAGCTTCGGTCCCTTGGACGTGTCCTCCACGACCCAGCCCCTCGCCTTGAGCTCGGCGCGGATGGCGTCGGCACGCGCGAAATCCTTCGCCTTCTTCGCGGCGACGCGTTCGTCCGCGAGGGCGACGATCTCGACGGGCGCTTCGCCGACCGGCTTCGAACCGAGACCGAGCACGGTGTCCAGGTGTCCCCAGGCAGCGAGCTGTGCGGAGGCCCCGGCGCCGGTCATCTGTCCCGCGGCGAGGGCCCGGTTCGTGTCGCGGACCCAGTCGAACACCACGGCCCACGCGGCGGAGACGTTCAGGTCGCCGTCCATCGCGACGGTGAAGGCGGTCACCAGCGGGTCATCTGCCGGCGGCCGGGCGACATCGACCTGACCGGCGACCTCGCGCAGCTTCCCGACGCACTCATCGATCCGCGCGAGCTGGGCACGGGCGCCTTCCAGGCCGGCGATGGTGAAGTTGAAGGTCTCGCGGAAATGCGCGCTGAGCAGCAGGCAGCGGATCTCGCGGCCGGTGTATCCCTTCGCCAGGAGATCCCGGACGGTGAAGAAGTTGCCCAGCGACTTGCTCATCTTCTTCCCCTCGACGAGCAGGTGCGCACCGTGGAGCCAATGCTTCACGAACGGCCGCCCCGGCGGCTGCACGGCGGCGCCCTCGCTCTGGGCGATCTCGTCCTCGTGGTGCGGGAACGCGAGGTCCTCGCCGCCGAGATGCAGGTCGAAGCTCGGCCCGAGCAACGCCATGCTCATCGCGGAACATTCGATGTGCCAGCCCGGACGCCCCTCGCCCCACGGGCTGGGCCAGAAGACCGCTCCGTCGTCCGGCACCCGCGCCTTCCACAGCGCGAAATCGGCGACGGATTCCTTTTCGTACTCATCGCTCGCCACGCGCTCGCCGACCCGCATCGCCTCGAAGTCGAGCTTCACCAGCTGGCCGTAGCGGCAGCCGCAGCCGCGGTACTTCTCGATGCTGAAATAGACCGAGCCGTCCGCCGCGCGATAGGCGAGGCCGCGCCGCTCCAGCGTGCCGATGAGATCGATGATCTGCGGGATGTACCCGGTCGCGCGAGGAAGGTCCTCCGCCACGGGCACCACGCAGTCCAGCTCCTTGAGGTCCTGCAGGAAGGCGTCGGTGTAGACCCCGGTGAACTCTTCCAACGTCTTCCCCGTCTCGCGCACGCGGCGGATGATCTTGTCCTCCACGTCCGTGATGTTCATCACGTGCCGGACCTTGAAGCCCCGGAACCCCAGATAGCGCCGCACCAGGTCGGCGAAGACGAAGGTCCGGAAGTTCCCGATGTGCCCGTAGTCGTAGACGGTCGGCCCGCAGCAGTACATGCCGACGGTACGGCCGGCCTCGTCGAAAGGGCGGAATTCTTCCACCCGGCGGGTGAGCGTGTTGAAGAGCTGCAGAGCCATGCGTTGGGCGCAGGACGCTAAGGCCGGACCGCGGGGAAGGAAGGCGAAACTCGGCCGGCACCGCAGCGGGCGGTCGCCGACCGGGCGCCTTCACCCTCATCGAGCGGCTCGTGGTCATCGGACGACCGGTCCCGCGCCTGACCTTGGGGATCCCGGGCACACGGAGGCAGATCCGACGGCTCGCGGCGGTGGCGATCGGGACGGTCCTGGTCTGCTTCGTCGTGCACCGGCCCGTCGATTTCGGTTCGCAGCCGATCCCGTTCGTGAAGCCCGCGTCGCCCTTCCAAGCGGACCCCGCGACGATCGACGCGCCCGCCCGGCGTTGACTCACTTCCCCTTCTTCAACAACGCAGCGAGCGCCGCCTTCGGGTCGTCGACCAGTTCGCGGGTCACCGCGAAGCCGTCGATCCGGGTCGAGGGCAGCTCGAACTTGAAACCGCGCAGCACGCGTTCGCAGACCGTCATCAGGCCGCGCGCGCCCGTGCCCTCGGTGGCGGCGAGCTTGGCGATGCGACGGAGCCCGTCCGCCCGCCATTTCACTGCGATGCCGTATGCGGCGAAGGCCCGCTCGTACTGCCGCAGCAGGCTGCTCTCGCTCCGGCGCATCACGTCGTAGAGGTCGTCCGCGCCGAGCGGCTGGCAGGCCACGCGCACCGGCAGGCGGCCGATGAACTCCGGCTCGAACCCGTAGCTGATGAAATCGGAGGTCATCGCCGATTCCAGCAGGTCCTCCTCGCGGCCTGCGGGGACGTCCTTGCCGGTCAGGGCGAGGCGCATGCGGATGTGCGCGGTGAGTCCGGCGAAGGCGCCGCTGACGATGAAAAGGATGTGCCGGGTGTTGATGGTCGCGCCGCCTTCGCGCGGCGGCTGGCCGGGACGCGGCATGACCGCCTGCATCTGGCCCATGATGTCGTTGGGAGAGACGACCGGCACGTCGGCGTCCTCCATGAGCTTGAGCAGGTTGATCTGGACGCCCTTGCCGCTCACGTCGCGACCGCCGGAACCGCTGCCGGCGAGCTTGTCGACCTCGTCGAGATAGATGATGCCGTGCTCGGCCTTCGACACGTCGCCGCCCACACGGCGGATCAGGTCCCGCACGAGGTCCTCGACGTCGCCGCCCACGTAGCCGGTCTCGCTGAACTTCGTCGCATCGGCCTTCACGAAGGGCACGCCGATCAGTTCGGCCGCAGAGCGGATCAGGTGCGTCTTGCCCACGCCGGTCGGGCCGAGCAGCAGCACGTTCTGCTTGGTGTAGAACGGCGCCTTCTTCCCCGCGAGGGTCATGCGCACATGCTGGAAGTGGTCGCACAGCGCGACGCTCAGGACCTTCTTCGCCTCGTCCTGCTGGATCACGAAGCGGTCGAGATGCTCCTTCACGTCGCGCGGCTTGAGGTCGAAGTGGAAACCCTCGGGCGCCGCGGTCTTCGGCCCGACCTCGGCGGCCATCGCATGCCGGCGCCCGGCCCTGGCCATCTTCACAGGATCGATTCCGCGGGTCACAGGGCCGAGGTCGGAATCAGCCACAAGGTTGGAGGACGACATGTCGGCGGACGTTAGGCCAAGTGCCCCGCAGGGCAAGTGACGCGATGATCGGGGCAGGCCCCATGGCCTAGGAACCTTCGGTGGCGCTCTGGGGACTTGGCCCGGAGAAACCGCGGGAGACGGAGAAGAGGAGGTGGGGTGACCGACGGGACTCGAACCCGCAACAACCAGAATCACAATCTGGGGATCTACCATTGATCTACGGCCACCGACCGGGACGGAAACTAGGAACGACCCGGCGGAGCGTCAAGCACGCTGCCGAGCGAGATTTCTCCCTCCCGTCCCGCGGTCGTCTCGGCTTTGCTCGGTCCGTGACCATCCTTCCGCTCCGTCCGCGCCGCCCGATCGAAGGCATCTCCGCCGTGCTCCTGCCGTTCACCGACGACGGCCGTGCCGACCGCGACGCTTGGGCCGCGCTCGTCGAGCGCACCTGGGTCTCGGGCCTGACGCCGGCGGTCAACATGGACACCGGCTATGCGAACCTGCTCACCCGGGCCGAACGCGCCGAGATGCTCGCGCTCACGAAGGAGCTCGCCCGGGGACGCCCGTTCGTCGCCGGCGCGTTCGTCGAAGGCGAGGCGGGCGACCCGGCGTCGCTCTACTGCCGCGAGGCCGCCGCGATCACCGCCGCCGGTGGCACGCCGATCCTGTTCCCCTGCTCCGCGGTCCGGCCCTTGGATCGCGCGGCTCTCGTCGGCGTCTTCAGGGAGGTCGGCCGCGCCGTGCCGCGGTTCCTCGGATTCGAGCTGGGCGAGATGTTCGTGCCGTTCGGCCGCATCTGGGACCTCGACACCTTCCGCGCGCTGATGGAGGTGCCCCAGCACGTCGGCGCGAAGCACAGCTCGCTCTCGCGCTCCTTGGAATGGCAGCGGATCGCGGCGCGCGATGCCGTCCGGCCGGACTTCCGCGTCTACACCGGCAACGACCTCGCCATCGATCTCGTGATGTGGGGCAGCGATTATCTGCTCGGGCTCTCGGCCTTCCATGTCGAGGCCTTCGCCGCGCGCGACCGGCTCTGGGCGGAGGGCGATGAGCGCTTCCACGAGCTGGACGACTGGCTCCAGTACCTCGGCATGTTCGCCTTCCGCTCGCCGGTGCCCGCTTATAAGCACACCTGCGCCCAGTTCCTCCGGCTCCGCGGGATCATCGGCTCCGACGCGCCGCATCCGCTCGCGCCGCGACGGCCGGACACCGATCTCGAGGTGCTCGCGCCGATCGCGCGCAAGCTGGATGCCTTGGTCGCCGCGCTCTGACGCGGACAAGCGCCCGAAAAGCGCAGAAGGGCGACAGCGGCGGCGGAACGATATGCTGCAACGACATGCTTGCGTTCCATCCGTGCCTCTGCCATTCAACCGCCCGCTTTTGGGACGGGGTCTTAGCTCAGTTGGTAGAGCGTCTCGTTCGCAACGAGAAGGTCAGGGGTTCGAACCCCCTAGACTCCACCAGATCCCAAAGCGCCCGCGCCCGGCGGAACTTCCAGAACCGGCTTTCCCTCGGCCCGTCCGCTTCCTAGCCTCGGTCCGTTGCTGCCGCCCCGGGGCGCAGCCTGAGACCGGAACCCATCCTGAGACCCACCATGAAGCCGACCTTCCAGTTGCCGCGCCGCGGATTCCTCGCCGTCCTCGCCACCGCCATCGCGTTGGCCACCGGCTGCAAACCGTCCGGTGAGAGCGGAGGCGGTGCGGCGGGCACCGGCACGATCAAGATCGGCGAGTTCGCGTCGCTGACCGGCACCGAGGCCGCGTTCGGCCAGTCGTCGCACAAGGGCACCCAGCTCGCCATCGAGGAGATCAACCAGTCCGGCGGCCTGCTCGGCCGGAAGCTGGAGCATCTCACCGAGGACAACCGCTCCACCGCCGGCGAATCGGCGACCATCGTGAAGAAGTTCATCTCCCGCGAAAAAGTGGTCGCCGTGCTCGGCGAGGTCGCCTCCGGGCGCTCGCTCGAGGCCGGACCGATCTGCCAGGCCGCCGGGATCCCGATGGTCTCGCCTTCCTCGACCAACCCCAAGGTCACCGAGATCGGTGACCACGTGTTCCGCGTCTGCTTCATCGATCCGTTCCAGGGCAAGCTGCTGGCTGATTTCGCCAAACGCACGCTCAAGGCCCGCAAGGTCGCGATCCTCTCGGACGTCTCCGCCCCCTACTCCGTCGGGCTCGCCGATTTCTTCCGGCAGCGCTTCATCGCGGAAGGCGGCGAGGTCGTCGTCGAGCAGAAGTACGCGTCGAAGGACAAAGATTTCCGCGCCCAGCTCACCGCCATCAAGGCCGCGGCACCCGATGCGATCTTCGTGCCGGGCTACTACACCGAGGCCGGACTCATCGTCGCCCAGGCGCGGCAGCTCGGCCTCGCGGTCCCGCTCTTCGGCGGCGACGGATGGGAGGCGCCCGAGCTGATCCAGATCGCCGGCGAAGCTCTCCAGGGCACGTACTACTCCACGCACTATTCCCCGGAGGCCAAGAGCACGGAGGTCCGGTCCTTCGTGAAGGCGTTCCAGGCCCGCTTCAACGGCGAGACGCCGGACGCGATGGCCGCGCTGGGATACGATTCGGCGATGGTGCTCGCCGACGCCATCAAACGCGCCGGATCGACGGACGGATCGAAGGTCCGCGACGCGCTCGCCGCCACGAAGGATTTCCCGTGCGTGACCGGAAAGACCACGCTCGACGCCTCGCGCAACGCCACCAAGGCCGCCGTCATCATCACGGTGAAGGACGGCAAGTTCAGCTACCTCGAGACGGTCGAGCCATGAACACGTCGATGCGGACCGGACCGCACGCCACCTTGACCTCCGCGAGGCCGGCCCGTCAGGGTCGCCCCGCCCGATGACGGAATTCCTGCAACAGCTCATCAACGGCCTCTCGCTCGGCGCGATCTACGCGCTCATCGCGCTGGGCTACACGATGGTCTACGGCGTGTTGCGGTTCATCAACTTCGCCCACAGCGACGTCTTCATGATCGGCGCCTACGCCGGCTACTACCTCGCGCCGAAGCTCGGGGCCGGCTCGTTGGTCGGCGGACTGGCGGTGCTCTTCGCGGCGATGGCCGTGTGCGCCGTGCTCGGCGTCATCATCGAGAAGCTCGCCTACCGGCCGCTGCGGAACCGCTCGACGCTCACCGTGCTCATCACCGCCATCGGCGTGTCGCTGCTCATCCAGAACGTCGCGCAGAACCAGAAGCTCGGCTTCGGCCCGAACCCCAAGGCATTCCCCCGGCTCTTCCCGGAGACGAACCTCCACTTCGGCCCGCTCGTCGTCTCCAGCAACCAGCTCATCGTGCTCGGCGTCACCGTCGTGCTGCTCGGCGCGCTCTGGTGGATCGTCCACCGCACCCGCATCGGCACCGCCATGCGCGCGCTGTCGTTCAACGCCACCGCGGCCTCGCTCGTGGGCATCGACAACGACGCGGTCATCTCCTTCACCTTCGCGCTCGGCTCCGCGCTGGCGGGCGCGGGTGGCATCCTCTACGCGATGAACTATCCGAGCATCGACCCGCTCATGGGCACGCTGCCGGGCCTGAAGGCCTTCGTCGCGGCGGTGCTCGGCGGCATCGGCAACCTGCCCGGCGCGGCGCTGGGAGGCCTGTTGATCGGCATGGTGGAGACCTTCGTGTCCGGCACCCGCGCCTCGACGTTCCGCGACGCCATCGCTTTCGCCATCCTGATCCTGATCCTGTTGTTCCGGCCGGCCGGATTGCTCGGGAAGGTGCGGGTGGAGAAGGTTTAGAAGGCGATGCTGGATGCTGGATGCTGGATGCTGGATGAAGCGCAACGAACCGTAAGCGAACCATGAGTTACCGGACGCTTGAAGTAGGGCAACTGGCCAGGCAGGTCGCGGTGGACATCCACAAGATGACCCTCACGAAGCTGCCGAAGTTCGAGATGTTTGAGAGTGGCAGCCAGATCCGGAGAGCGGCCAAATCGGTCCGCGCGAACATCGTCGAAGGCTACGGCCGGCGGATCTACAAGGCGGAATTCGTGAAACACCTGGTTTACGCCCTCGCTTCTTGCGACGAGACCGTTGACCACTTGGAGGAGATTTCGGCCACAGGCTCGTTGTCCGATGAAGCCCTGTTCAAAGACCTGCACGCCCGGCTGCAAACCCTCGGCAAGAAGCTCAACCTCTTCCTCCAAAGCGTCCAAGCGCAGCACCGTTCCGAGAAATAGCCATGCCCTCCAGCATCCAGAAAGGTCCCCGAAATCCCGGACATGGCTCCTCGCCGCCGTCATCGCCGCAGCGTTGCGGGAAGCGTTTCCACGACCTCAGCTTCACCCCATGAAAGCGGCCACGTTCGACTCCCACCGGTTCTTCACCGACGCCACGGACAAACAGGTGGGCGTGCTACCCGATCTCAAGGCACAACGGCGGATGGGCGAGGCCGTGGAGGAACTTGCCGACATCCGCGCCTATGACGCAGCCCGGCCCAAGGTGACGGCCGAGGTAGCGGCCGGAGATTTCGTGACGCTGGACCAATTCGTTGCCCAACGCCGCCGCCAGTGAGCTCCACCCTCATCGAGAAGTAGCCATGCCATCCAGCATCCAGCATCCAGCATCCAGCATCCAGCATCTAGGCATGCCCCCCCGCTCCCAACTCTGGCTTCTCGCTGCCCTCGCCCTCGCCGGCGTCGTCTCCGCGTTCTCGGGACGCCTCGATTCTTACGTGCTCGACGTGGCGATGGGTGTGGGGATCAACATCGTCCTCGCGGTCAGCCTCAACCTGATCAACGGCTTCACCGGCCAGTTCTCGCTCGGGCACGCCGGCTTCATGGCGGTCGGCGCCTACACCTCGGCGATGCTCACCACGACGCTCGGCACGAAGCTGGGCGGGTCGCCGGCCCTGCTGCAATGGGTGCTCTTCCCGGCGAGCCTGCTCCTCGGCGGTCTGCTCGCCGCGCTGGCCGGGCTCGCGGTCGGCGCGCCGTCGCTGCGCCTCAAAGGCGATTACCTCGCGATCGTGACGCTCGGCTTCGGCGAGATCATCAAGGTCGTGCTCCAGAACGTCGACGCCGTCGGCGGTGCCCGCGGGCTGATCGGCGTGCCCGCCTACACCGACCTTTTCTGGACCTTCGGCGCCGCGGCCGTGACGGTCTACGCCGTCTGGGGCCTGCTCAACTCCGCGTACGGCCGGGGTTTCCTCGCGGTCGCGGATGACGAGGTCGCCGCCGAGGCGATGGGCCTGGACACCACGCGCTACAAGATCACCGCGTTCGTCGTCGGCTCGTTCTTCGCCGGCGTGGCGGGCGGGCTCTACGCACACCTGAAAGGCTACCTCAACCCCGGCGGCTTCGATTTCAACAAGAGCATCGAGATCGTCGTGATGGTCATCCTCGGCGGCATGGGCCGGCACGTCGGCGTCATCATCGCCGCGGTCCTCCTCGGGGTCCTCTCCGAGACGCTGCGGAGCTTCGGCGACTACCGGATGATCATCTACTCGCTGCTGCTCATCGTGCTGATGCTGACCCGGCCGCAAGGGCTGTTCATCTGGCCGCTGTGGAAGAAGAAGTCCACCTGACCACCCATGCCGCCGCTCCTCCAACTCGACCGCGTGACCATCCGTTTCGGCGGCCTGACGGCGGTCTCGGAGGTGTCGGCCACCGTCGATGAGCGCGAGTTGGTCGGGCTCATCGGCCCGAACGGCGCGGGCAAGACGACCTTGTTCAACATGGTCACCGGCGTCTACCAGCCGACCGCGGGAAGCATCGCGTTCGACGGCCTGCCGACCGAGGGGCTGAGGCCCTTCGACCTGACCGCCCGCGGGATCGCCCGGACGTTCCAGAACATCCGCCTGTTCCCCAGCCTCACCGTCTTCGACAACGTCCGCGTCGCCTTCCATCTGCACCTCCGGCACGACGCCACGCACTCGCTGACGCGCGGCCGGAAGTTCCAGACCGAGGAGACCGAGCTGCGGGAGCGCACCCGCGACCTGCTCGGCATCTTCGGCCTGGAGCGCGTGCAGGACGAGCCGGCGAAGAGCCTCCCCTACGGCGACCAGCGCCGGCTCGAGATCGTCCGCGCCCTGGCCACGCGGCCGAAGCTGCTGCTCCTCGACGAACCCGCCGCCGGCATGAACCCGGCCGAGAAGGTCGAGCTGATGAAGCTCATCCAGTTCATCCAGGAGAAGTTCAAGCTGGCGATCCTCCTCGTGGAGCACGACATGAAGGTCGTCATGGGGATCTGCCAGCGGATCCACGTGCTCGAATACGGCCGCAAGATCGCCGAAGGCACGCCGGCCGAAATCCGCGCGGACCCGGCGGTCATCGCGGCCTATCTCGGCCAAGAACACGGGTGATAAGGCAAAAGGCAAAAGGCAAAAGGCAAAAGTGAAGGACGTCGCACAACCTTCGCCGCCGCCGCATGACATCCGGCAGCGGACTTTTCTCTTCGCGGTCCGAGTGGTGAAAGCCTGTCGGCGGCTCGAGAAAGCGGGCGCGAGCCGCGACCTGGTCCGGCAGCTGATGAGGTCGGCCACCAGTGTCGGTGCGAATGCTGAAGAAGCACAGGCAGGGCAAAGCCGGGCTGACTTCATCAGCAAGAACGCGATCTGCCTCAAGGAGGCCCGCGAAAGCCATTATTGGCTTCGGCTCCTGCAAGCCGCCGAAGTCAGCGACGACCGCGAGTTGCCTGCCTTAGAACAGGAGTCGTTGGAGTTGGCGCATATCTTCGGCTCGATCATCATCTCGGCCAAAAGGAACTCCGTTCGCTGAAATCCTTTTGCCTTTAGCCTTTTTCCTTTTCCCTTCCCCCACCTGTGCTGGAGATCCGCAACCTGACGGTGAACTACGGCGCCATCACCGCGCTGCACGACGTGTCGTTGCGCGTGGAGGCGGGTTCCATCGTCACGCTCATCGGCGGCAACGGCGCCGGCAAGACGACCACGCTCCGCGCCATCTCCGGCATGGTGAAGCCGAAGTCCGGGCAGATCCTCTTCGAAGGACGCGACATCACCGGCGTGCCGGCCCACAAACTCGTCGGACAGGGCCTCGCCCATTCGCCCGAGGGCCGGATGGTCTTCGCCAACCTGACGGTGCTGGAGAACCTGCAGATGGGCGCCTACCTCCAGCGCGACAAGGCCGTGGTCGCGCGTGAACTGGAGTTCGTCTTCGGTACCTTCCCGCGGCTGCAGGAACGCACCGCCCAACTCGCCGGCACGCTCAGCGGCGGCGAACAACAGATGCTCGCCATCGGCCGCGCCCTGATGAGCCGTCCGAAGTGCCTGCTGCTCGACGAACCGTCGCTCGGCATCGCTCCGCTGCTGGTGAGATCCATCTTCGCGCAGATCGTGGAGCTCAACCGTGCCCGCGGCCTCACGATCCTCCTCGTCGAACAGAACGCGAACCTCGCGCTGGAGATCTCCCGCCTCGGCTACGTGCTCGAGACCGGCCGGGTGATCCTGGCCGATGATGCCGCCAAGCTCCGCGCCGACCCGCAGGTCCGCGACGCCTACCTCGGCGGCTGAACGGCCCGGCCACCCAGATCGCCCGGCATCGGGACAACCCGGCGGCATCTGGCCCAGCGGACCGGATCATTCCGTCACATCGCGGCACCGCACATCGCCCGTTCCCGTCTGGAACCTAGGGTTTTCCGTGTTTTTGAGGGCAAAAAGGGCCGCACGAGACCGCGGCATCCCTTGTGCATGGACCTACGCAGAGCGACGCCAAGACGGCGACGCACAGAAAACCGGAAGACATCCACATCCCTATGAAACTCCTCGTCCCCGCACGCCAGAACAGCACCGATCCCGCCGGTCCGTTCTTCGACCTCAGCCAAGAACTCGAACGCTTGTTCGGCCCCCGGCTCGCCGACACCGATCGATCCGGACGCGGAGGAGGCCCGACGGCCTTCACGCCCGCGCTGGAGCTCCGCGAGGACGCCGACCGCTACCAGATCGGTGTCGAACTGCCCGGCGTCGACAAGAAAGACATCGAGGTGACCCTCCACGACGGCGTGCTCTCGATCTCCGGTGAGCGCAAACAGGAGACCGAAGCGAAGGAAGGCACCTACGTCCGCACGGAACGCAGCTACGGCCGCTACCAGCGCCAGGTCTCCTTGCCGCAGGCGGTCGACGCCGGCGCCGTCAAAGCCGCCCACAAAGACGGCGTGCTCACCATCACGCTGCCCAAGACCGCCGAGGCCAAGCCCAAGCCGATCAGCATCACGGCGGAATGATGCCGGCAACGATCCCGAGGACACCACGCCACGTGGACCACGATCCAAGACAAGCACGTGTGGGTCCCTGACACATGCGACACCACGGCGACCCCGGCAACGGGGTCGCCGTCCCTGCTTGGCAGGAAGCCGGCAGAGATCCCCCTGCTCAGGCTCACCGCTGCGCGGGTCACTATTTCTTTTCACCCAGCACCGTGTCGCGGATGACGGAGTAGATATCCGTCGACGCCAGTTCGCCGGCGGGCAAGGCCGACGGCGAGATGACCAGCGGCCAGTCGTCCCGGCTCGCCGGACGGCAGCCGTGCGAGCCCTTGACCAGCGTCGCGTCGAGCGGGACCACATCCATCAACATGCGGAAGCCGAGCTTCTTCTGGAGCAGCCGCCACCCGATCTTCGCCTTGGCCGCCAGAGGCGACAGCGCGGGATCGAGGAACAGTTCGACCGGGTCGTAGCCCGGCTTGCGATGGATGTCCACGCAGCGCGCGAAATCCGGCGCCTTCGCGTCGTCCAGCCAGTAGTAGTAGGTGAACCACGCATCCTCCTTGGCCACGGCGACCAGGTCGCCCGCCCGCGGATGCGCGATGCCGTAGCGGACCTTGCCATCGAGGTCCCAGACGTCCGCGACACCAGGTGTGCTCACCAACAGGTCCAGCACCTCGCGGAGCAACGTGCGGTCGTTGACGTGGACATGGGCCACCTGGTGGTCCGCGACGGCGAAGACCCTTGAGTTGCCTGCATCGAGGAGCTCCAGGCCGAGCTCCTCCTTCACCGTCAGCCATCCGCGTCTCCGGAACTCGCGGTTGAGATGGACCGGCTTGTCCACCGGCGTGATGCCGTATTCGCTCAGCACGATGGGCGTCACGCCGCGTTCCGCGTAGAAATCCAGCAGGTCGCCGACGATGGCATCGATGGCCCGCAGGTCGGGCACCACCTCGGGTCTCGGAGGATGTCCAGCGGACCTCGGGTCGTACGGACCGTGACGTTGCAGGTTGTAATCGAGATGCGGCAGGTAGACCAGGCTGAGCGTCGGCGAATGCTTCTCCTCGATCCATCTCGCCGAGGCCGCGATCCAGCGTGTCACGCAATCCGGCCCGCCTTGCGGCGACCGCAGGCCCGCCGCCGGCCCCCAGAAACCAGCGAACGGGAACTCGCCGAGATCGCGCTTGATCGCCGGCCGGATGTCGTAGGGCCACGAGTAGATGTCGAAGAACTTCCGGCCGTCCGCGGGATACATCGGCCGCGGCGTGATCGACCAATCGGCCGTGGAATACATGTTGTACCACCAGAAAAGCTTCGCGCAGGTGAAGCCCGGGCGCAGCGCCCGCAGCTCGTCCCACAGCTTCGGACCGGCGACGACCCGGTTGGACTGCTTCCAGAACTGCACCTCCGACAGCTCGCGGTCGTACCAGCCGTTGGCGACGATGCCGTGGTCGGTCGGTCGCCGGCCGGTGACGTAATCGGATTGCGCGGTGCAGGTCACCGCGGGGAACGCCGGGTCGATCACCGCGTGGTGACCGGTCCGGAGGAAGTCGCGGATCCGAGGCGTGTGCTCGCCGATCAGCCCGCGGGTGAGGCCGACGACATCGAGGACGGCGGTGCGTGTCATGGACCCATTGTCGGCGAGCGCGCGGCCGGCGACAACCTCCGCCTCACCGCCCGGTCGCGCCGGGTGCGATCAGAAGTGGCGGACAGGTTGGCGGATGAAGCGCAGCCCGGCGGGGTGTGCGCTCCGCGATGCCTGAAGGCGGATCACCCGACGACGCGGGAAGAATCCACGGACGGGCGGCAGCCCGTCCCTACCCTCGTGGGTAGGGTCCGCGCTGCCGCGCGACCCCATCTGTCCGGCCAGGGACCTCCATGGGTAGGAAGTAGCCGCCGACCTCTTCAGGCACGCCTGCCGGGATCTTCCCTCACACCACTTCGACTGACCGCCCCTTCGGATCGCCGCCCGGTCGCGCCTGAGCGCTTGCGGCACCTTCGGCCGATATGGCAGAAACTGCGTCGGTGCATTCATTCCACTATTCCGGCCGCGACCTGTTCTGCGAAGACGTCTCCTTGGCGGCGCTCGCCAAGAAACACGGGACGCCGCTGTACGTCTATTCGCAGGCCACGTTGACCGGCCATTTCACCAAGCTCGACAAGGCACTCGCCCCGCTTCCCCACCTGGTCTGCTTCGCGATGAAGTCGAACTCGAACCTCGCGGTGATCCGCACGCTCGCCGACCTCGGCAGCGGTTTCGACACGGTGAGCGCCGGCGAGATCCAGCGCGTCATCGCCGCCGGCGGCGACCCGCGGAAGTGCGTCTTCGCCGGCGTGGGCAAGACCGAGGAGGAGATCACCTTCGCGCTCCGGCAGGACATCTACAGCTTCAACGTCGAATCCGAGGCCGAGCTCAAGCGCATCAGCAAGGTCGCGGTGAAGCTCAAGAAGATCGCCCCGGTGGCCGTCCGCGTGAACCCGAACGTCGACGCCGGCACCCACGCGAAGATCACCACCGGCACCTACGACAACAAGTTCGGCATCGCCTTCGAGCAGATCGGCGACGTCTACGCCCGCGCCGCCAAGCTGCCCAACCTGCGCCTCCGGGGCCTGCAGATGCACATCGGCTCGCAGCTCACCGACGTCACCCCGTTCCGCAAGGCGGTCGAAAAGGTGGTCCCCCTGGTGACCGAGCTGAACGCCCGCCACGGGTTCGATTTCTTCAGCATCGGCGGCGGCATCGGCATCGTGTACGACCCCGCGCTCGCCAGCGGCGAAGCCAAGTGGTGGAAGACGCCGGAAGGCAAGAAGGTGCTCACCCCGCAGATCTACGCCGACGCGCTCGTGCCGCTGCTCAAGCCGCTCGGACTGCGCATCCTGCTGGAGCCCGGCCGCTTCATCACGGGCAACGCCGGCGTGCTCGTCACCCGCGTCGAGTTCATCAAGAAGACCGGCAAGAAGAACTTCGTGATCGTGGACGCGGCGATGAACGACCTCATCCGCCCGGCCTTCTACGACAGCTACCACGAGATCGTCCCGCTCACCAAGAAGGGCGGCGCGCTCGTTTCGTCCGACGTCGTCGGCCCCATCTGCGAGTCCGGCGATTTCTTCGCCAAGGACCGTCCGCTCGCCAAGGTGGGTGAAGGCGACCACCTGGCACTGCTCAGCGCCGGCGCCTACGGCTCGGTGATGGGCAGCACGTACAACAGCCGACCGCTCGCCGCCGAGGTGCTGGTGCACGGCAAGAAATCCGCCGTCGTGCGCCGTCGCCAACCTGTCGCCGATATCTGGCGTGACGAGGCGCTGACGCCTTGGCAATGAACGGAGTCCGCAAAGGCGCTTTGACCTGCCTGCTCTGACGGCACCCGTCTCCGGATGTGTGCTTGACCTGCGGCCCCGTCTCCAAGCTCACTGACCCGGCAAAAGCAACGTCGAACCATGAGCACCTCTGCCAGCGTTGGATCCCGGCTGACCGTCTTCGATTGGCTCAACCGTGTGCTCGTCGTCCTCATCGTGCTCGCGGTCCTCGGCGCCATCGGGGTCAACTACCTGCCGCTCATCCGGCAGGACCAGAACCTCCGGGAGAAGCTGGAGCGCAGCAAAGAAGAGGTCGCCAAGCTGGATGCCGACCTGAAGAAGGTCCAGACCGAGATCCAGTCGTTGACGTCCGATCCGCGCCATGTCGAACGCAAGGTCCGCGAGATCGGCTATGCCAAGCCGGACGAACTCGTCGTCACCTTCCGCGACGCCAAAGGCGAGCCTTCAAGACGCTGACGACCGGTCCGCGCCGCGCCTTCTGCCCGCGGGCTGGAAGCCCACGGGCCAGGCAGGCTGGCAGCCCTCCATCCAGCCAACGGTCCACGGAAACTTCGACGTTCTCCGGATGCATCACCGTTCCGCCGTCGCCGTCGCTCCGACATCCATGACCCTGACCGCCCCCGAGGTTCAATCGGGATAGTACCGCGGCTCTTCACCGGGAGACGGCTGGGAACCCTGCTCGAACCGCGTCACCCGGCGGAACCGTTCGCCCGGCGTCGGATCCCAGTTGCGCCATGAGGCGGGATCGGTGTCCGCGACCCGGGAGCGCGGGCTTTCGCCGTTTCCGTTCAACGCTGTGACCCAATATTCCACCAACGGCGGCTCGCCGACGACAGGCGTCGAAGACGGAACGCTGGCAGGCCCGCGGATCCCGGCACGTCGGTCGAGATAGGATCGCTCCGTCCCTTGGTACAAGAGCGTGGCTCCCTTCTCCGACCGATGCCGGACGTAGAGGCGATATCCGGACGCTCCCAAGATCTCGCCCCAACTGAGGGCGGCCGCGCCTTCGGACAATGCCACGCGCAACCCGTCGGGTGCCGCCGGCGCCTCCTTGCTGACGTACAACGGATACCCGGGTCCCGGCTCGCTGGCATGCTCGTCGTTCAGCGCGGTCACGCGCACGTGGACCTTCTCGCCGTCCTGAAGATCCGTCACCGAGAGCTGGTCGATCGTCCCCGTCAGCACCTCCGTCCAAGAGGCGCCCCCGTCGCGGCTCAACCCGAGCCGGTAGCGGGTCGCCGAAGCGACCGGGCCGATGACCACGCGGCCGCCGCCGGCGACATCCTCCGTCCGCACGATGACCGGCGCGCACGGGACCGGCAGCGAACCGGTCAGTTCCCAATGATGCCGGCCGGCAGGCAGGTCGACCATCAACACACCGGAAGCGCGCCGTGCCGTCCGGGCCTCGCCGTCCACATAGAAGACCCCCTTCTCTGGGAGCCCGGGCGCGAGGATGCGGACGCTCGAAGCCTTCGGTGCGAAGTATTCGCCGGACGGGGCGTCGCCCGGGACGATGATGCCGCTGAAACCGAGATCGGTGTCCTCGGTGGTGACGATGAATCCCGGCACACCGATCCTCGTGCCGTGGAAGAGCGCGAACCGGACCGCGCCCGCGGTCTTCCGGACCAGACCGGCGGTACCGTCGAAGACGCAGCCTTCCGCGTCGAAGTGGACCGGCTCGGAGTCGCGGAACACCAGGTCTTCGGCTCCCGGCAGATGCACGCGGCATCCGAACGGCGCGACCTCGGCCCGGACGTCCTTACGATGGCTGACCACCGCGAGCGAATCGCCGAGCCCGTCGAACCACATCCCGGTGCTTGAAGCGGTGGACAGCTCGGTCCGCTGCGTCTCGCGGTTGCCCACCGCGCCGCGTAGCAGTTGGAGTTCCGGGAGTTTGTCGCCTTTGCGCACGAACCAGGTGAGCCGATGCGTGAGGGCCTGGTGCGCGACGCTGTCGTAGAGCACGAAGTATTCGTGGCCCGCGAGCAACACGCTGCGACCGAGGAATTCCGGCGCCGAGTAGGATCCCGGGCCGGTGCGCGGCACGATCTCGGCGAACTGCGCGGTCCCGAGATCGTAGAGCGGACGGGACAGCACGTTCATCCCGATGGAATGGAAGCGGCCACTTTTGTAGACGCCAAAGTTCGTGCAGAACTCCGTGTCCTCGTCGTCGCGGTCGCCGACGTCCTCGGGCGCCGTGTAGCTGTAGGATCTGCCACCGGCGTAGAAATACAGGATGCCGCAGCCGCCTTCGCCGGCCCGGCCCCAGCGGTAGTTCGGCCCGGAATCGATCTGCTGGAGATGGACCGACAACTCGTCCCGGGTCCCGACCGCCGCGCGGAGGACGACGCCGTGGCCGGTGTGCTTCGCGCTGCGCAGGTGCGGATCGGTGCCGCGGTTCTCCGGCAAGCGGTAGATCACATCCCAGGGACCGCGACGATCGGGCGCCCCCTCCATATCGTTGGAGGTCGGGCGCGCCGCCCACATCGCGTGCTCGGCGGCGAGCGGCGCGTAGCGACGGAGGCATTGGCCGAGATGCCAGAGCTCGCGCGGCGGGATCCGCTGCTCCGAATGGGCTCCTTGCGGCGGATGCACCCGTGCCGGTCCTCCACCCGGCGGCACGACACCCCATTCGCGCCCCTGGTCCACGGCTTTGAGGTTGCCATACCCCTCCGGCGATTCGCCGTCGAACGGCGCCGAGAGCACGGAGACGAGCCAATCCGCCAACCGCGCGACCTGCGGCGAGGCGAGGCGTTCATGTCCGTCCCGCTGCTTGAGCAGGAACGAGGTCCGCAGCGTCGGCCCGAGGAAGGCCCACACGTACGTGCCGAGGTTCTCCGTCCACCGGCCCCCGAGCGCGTCCCACGCCTTGACCGGCGGCCGCGTGTGGAAGCGCGTGTTGAGCTCCATGCACTTCTCCCAGTGGTCGGCCCAGGTCGCCGCCATCGGATGCGCGGGGAACAGGCACGCCATCGAAGGAGGCACCGACTTGACGTCGGCGAGGAAGTTCGGATGGCCGGCGAGCATCCCGACGACGGGCATGAACTCGTCGCCCGCATGGACGTGCGCGAGCAGCAGGAACATCGCCGTCAACCGCCGACGCTGGCGATCCGTCAGGTCGCCGACCGCGAGGTTGAAGCCGTCCACCCAGCCCGGGATCTGCCGGCTGGGGACCGGGCTGAAGTTCACGATGCTCCGGCCCGGGATCGGCCCGTGCCCCGCCATCTGCCGCGTGCCGGACACGGCCAAGGTGCAGGCGTACGCCGACGTCATCACCCGCCGCTCCAGTTCGGCCGGATCCTGCGAGCGTCCGACCTCCAGCATCGGTCCCGCCTGCGGAGCCTCCTTCGGATACGTGAGCACCCAGTCCTTCACCCGGTCCAGGTCGAGCGATCCGTGTCGGTTCTGCAGGAACAGCGCATGCGACGTGAACGTGAGCGGCACCGCGTAGGTCGCGCCTTCGTGCGGCACCTTCTGGAAATCCCGTTCCAGCCGGGCCATGGCCTGCTTATCGAGGTCGTGGTCGTAGAACGCCAGGCAGGTCGAACGGCGGCCCCGGGCCAGCGGCCACTTCCAGACGAACCGGCCCGCGAGCCGGTGGTAGCGGACCAGCAGCGTGGGCGACACGACCTCGCAGGCGTACTCGTGGTCGCACCAGCCGGAGACGTCATCGATGAAGACGCCGAGCGCGTCGCCGGACTTCTCGTTCCAAAAATTCGCCCACGTCCCGGTCCGGAAGTTCCCCGGCGCGCGCTCGTAGATGCCGAGCGAGAACGGCAACTGCCCCGCAGGGAGCGGCACCTTCTCGAGTTTCCATCGCTCGTCGATGCCTTCCCACGGGTACTCCTCGTAGGGGCGGACCTCGTCGGAGAGCGGGAACGGATGGTTCGGCGCCTGCCGGTGCGTCACGCCGAGATCCGTCCAATCCATCAGGACTTCGCCGCGGACGCCGATGGGCAGGCCCTCCATGTCCTCCTGGAAACGGATGAACTCCGACCCGGCCTCGCACCGGACGCAGGCGACATAGCGGGCCCCTTTCGCGGACTCGTAGGCCAGTTCATACGCGATCGACAGCGGACCCGACTCCACCCGACGGGCCACGATGCGGAGGATCCGGTCCCCGTCGATCCGGAGCGTGGACGTACCCCGCCAAGGCCCGCCGCGCGACATCTGCAGGACGGGCCCCGGAGCGTCGCCGCGGACCTTGCGGCTGGCCGGGATCCGCACCCGCACCGCGCCGGAATCGAGGACGATGGTATCGCCATCGCGATGCTCCTTCACCTGCGGCGCATGGCGGACCGGCGTGGCGGCCGCCGAAAGGATGAATTCCCTGCGACCTCCGCTCGGCAGGTCGGAAAAGAACTTCAGCGTCGCCCGATGGCTGCCATCCGCCGCCCGCGTGTCGCCGGAGAACTGGAACGGCACCGCTTCACCGGTCTCCGCGCTCCGCAGGTCCCATCGGCTTGGATCGATCGCCTCGTCGGACTCGATGGGATATCGGAGCAACGTGCGCGGCCACCAGTAGAAGGGATGCTCCAGCACGTCCTCCAACCCGAAGCGCGACGGCTTGGATCGATCGAGCCTGACAGCGCAGGGCTTCGCAGGAAGAGACCCGGACGCCCTCAGCGCCGGCGTCGACAACGTGCCCGCGAGGGCGGCGAGACTGATGCAGAATTCCCGGCGGTCCATGCGGTTTCTTTGGGGTGTGGAACGAGACTTGGAAGCACCGCACGGAGACGGTTCTTCGGTGCGGCCCCGGCTGAGTGCTTGAGGAAACAAGTCCGGTCAATCCCGCCGTGAGCCCCGGGCGCGATCCGAAGGGGCGGTCCGTCGAGGTGGTATGAGGGAAGATCCCGGTAGGCGTGCCTGAGGAGGTCGGCGGCTACTTCCTACCCATGGAAGTCGCTGGCAGGACAGATGGGGCCGCGCGGCAGCGCGGACCCTACCCACGATGGTAGGGACGGGCTGCTGCCCGTCCGTGGATTCTTCCCGCGTCGTCG
>CAIWVP010000055.1 GCA_903916195.1 uncultured Verrucomicrobiota bacterium
CGTTTTGCCCCAACTTACATAGGCTATTGTCCAGTGGAGTGAGGGCCTGGAAGTCCGCATTTGATATTCGGTTAACCTCATTGTGCAGTCTCGAAGTACCACTTCCCGTCGATCTTCAGCAACCGCGCTCCTCCAGGCATCAACGTCATATCCCACACACCATGACCCTCACGCCAACCGGTGCATACCGGCGCTACACGTGACGCTTACAACCCTTCGGGCGGGTCAGCTGCCTCTGAGCCCTAGGTTTGGTTCCGGCGGTGGAAACCCCAGGAAAATGGGCTGACCCGGGCGATGCCGTATGGCAGTGGCCTCGAAAACTGCGAAAACGCTGAGAAAAAGGCTGGAGCGGGTGAAGGGAATCGAACCCTCGTGATTATTACCAAAGCGGTTTCTTGAGGAAAACGCGTGATTTCCACGCAAAAGGGAAGGGAAACACCACCATTCCAGACCACCGGGTGGACTAGGAGTGAACTCAACACCACTGGATACCACTCCCGGCCAAACCATGGTGTGATCACAAAGGGGCGCGGATTACGTAACCGACGGCCTCGTAGCCGCGCACTCTTTTGGAATACATCTTGGAAAGGACCGGCTCGGCGTCGTCCACATAATCGTAAACGATGACTTCACGCTTATTGTCGTGAAGACGATGGAGACGACCGACATATTGTTGGAGCGTCCCGCGCCAGGAAATCGGCATGGCCAGGAAAAGCGTGTCGAGGCGGGCGTCGTCGAAGCCTTCACCGATGTAACGCCCTGTGGCCAGCAGAACTCGCTCTTCACCGTCGGGAATCGACTTCAGTTGTTCGGCGACGGCTCGCCGTTGCTTCGCGCCCATGCCGCCCTTCAATACCACAACGTGTTTAACCAGTGCGGCGATTCTGGAGGCGAATTCGTCCACTTGGCTGGTGCGTTCTGTGAGCAGAATCGGTGAGCGACCCGCCTTGATGCAGGTCAACAGGTCCTCGAAAATGAGATCGTTGCGAGGCTTGTTTCCGGCCAGCGCGGCATACAACTCGTGCATTTCGTGTTTTTCCACCGAGGGCGGCATTCGAAAATTGGTCGGGCGGGGAATGACACTGTGTGTGAACGGTCTCGCGAGGGCCTGCTCCTTGGCATTCACACGATGACGGATCGGACCGCACTGCATCACGATGATCGGGTGATGGCCATCCTTGCGCTGCGGTGTCGCGGTGAGGCCAGTGATGTAACGCGCTTTCACCTGCCGGAGCACCTGCTCAAAGCTCACGGCGGAAAGATGGTGGCACTCATCCACAATGACGTGGCCATAGTTGGCAACCAGATCGTCCACGACCTGCTGTCGATTCAGACTCTGCATAACCGCAACATCAATCAGGCCGTTCGTTTGGCGGCGGCCTCCGCCAATTTGCCCGATGCTCTTGATGGGCAAATCCAAGAATGACGCGAGTCGCTCGCGCCATTGGTCCAAAAGTTGGCGGCGATGCACCAGAACCAAGGTGTTTGCCTTCCGGGCGGCAATCAGCCATGCGGCCACGACCGTTTTTCCAAAAGCGGTCGTGGCAGACAAGATGCCATCATCGTGGACCAGCATGTCGCTGGCAGCGGCTTGCTGGTCGGGCCGGAGTTGGCCGTGAAACGTCACGTCAAGCGGCAGACCCACGAATCGTCGGTCGTCGAGGTCCAAAGCCACCTTGTGTGATTCGAGCAGCGCGATGATTTCTCCCAGGCAACCGCGAGGCAAAGCGACGTGTTTCGGAAATTCTTCGGCGCAGCGAATCACGCGCGGCTTGTCGAAGGTGGACAGCCGCATGGCTTGGGCGCGATAGAACTCCGGGTTCTGAAACGCGGCGAGCCGATGCAGCCGGTTCAACATTGCGGACGGCAATCCTTCCGTTTCGACGAAGACCAGATTGCCCCGAACAACGCGCACTTTCGCGGGCAATAGACCGGAGATGACTTCGTCCTTTTTCTTCCGGGATGGTGGCAGTGTCCATGGATCTTCTGTTTGTTCCTCGTCTGTCACACTGCGGCGGACACCGATGATGTCTCCGCTCCGTTCGGCCTCGCGCACAACGCTCTCGACTTCACTAAATTCCATCCGCCGGACGCCCGACAAGAGCGACCACTGGTCGGAGTGTGGGTTGAACTCGGCGTCGAGAAATACACTGTTGCCATGACCTCGCGGCACATGCTGCAAAGGCAGAGCGATGAGATTGCCGAAGCCGCCCTTGGGCATTGTGTCCTGGCTCGGAAAGAAACGGTCGTAGGAATCGAGACCCAACTGATGCCGTCGCTCCATGGTCCGGGTCAGAATCGCTGCGCCGAGTTTTCGGGCCAGGCGGGCGGGCAATGGAGCGGAAAAGAAAATCCAGATGTGGCCGCCGCGTCCCGAGCGTGACCGTTCGAGCAGGGCGGGCACTTTCCACTCGATGCATGTGTGGAGATACGCCCGCACGTCTTCCTGCCAGGTCGTTTTGTCAAAATCAGCGGCGAGGAACCAACACGTCTCATCGGTCAGCAGCGGGTAAACGCCTACCGTGAGTTTTCCCATCAAATGGTCGTGGATCACCCGGTCGGTCAGCGGGAAGTATTCCTGCGGTTCTTCCGAATGTTTGGGGAACGGTTTGCCCCAAACCCTTCGGCACGCGGGGGAGTATCCCGCCTTCCCATTGCGCCCTTCCCACCGCACCGCATAAACGTCTTCGCGCCCGCGAAAAAGGCTGAGGAACAGCTTCACCTTTTCCTCCGGGCTGGATTTGGCGGTTACCGTGCCTGACTTGGCGGGCGCAACTGCGGGCGGTGCCGCAACTTCCGGGATGGGCATCTCCAATCGGCCACGCAATAGCCGATTGTCCTCGCGCAGTCGTTCGCACTCCGCAAGCGCTTCAGCAAGTCTTGCGTCATTGGAGTCGGAGCACTCATGGTTGCCCGCTGGTGTCACAGGCTCAAGCCGCTGAAGAATTTGGCGACCACCTCAAATTGCCCCTCCATATTCGGTGCAAGTCCGCATTCGACCGCCATCTCCGCGAATGGCTTGGACCAAGAGGCGGGTGGTGAAGCGAGCGCAGGCGGAATTTCGTGCGTCTTCCTGCGTTGAAAGGTCTCACGAATCGCCTTAGGCAGACGGGCGGCATTCATGGTGGTTCGTTCAATCAGCAAGACCAAATCCACCAAATCTTTCACGCGAGTATTTTCTCGGCCCACTCTCGGCAAGGTGTAGGCGTGCAGTTTTTCGGCGAACTGTTCCTCGGGTGAAACCGCCCGAAAGCCCGTGCTGGCAACACCCGCAAATCCAAGCCAATCCCGTCCCGAAAGGGATTCGTAAGGCTCGCGCAAAACATCCCCTGTGCTCACGTCCAAGTGAAACTTCACAAACGAGCGTCCAGCCAGACGCGTATCAACCGGGAAGCGTGCGCCGCCATAAGGCGCAGCGTCCAAATCCTGGACCGCATCGCCAAATATAAAGGTGAAGAAATCCTCCAAGTCCAACTGCCCGACTTCACGCAACGCTTCGAGAACTGTTGAGGCGTTGGCATCCCAATCCCGGGTCGGCATCGGGAGTTGCTTCAAAGCGAGATCCATGTCGCGCGTGGTGCGAGCTGTTTTCAGACGCAACTCCATCGCGTAGCCGCCTTTCAAAAGCCACGGTGATTCCGGCTCTTTAAATAGGCGGCAGAGCAGTCGGTCGAACGCGGCCTGTCGGCGCACTCGTTGGAGATCAATGTTTTCTTCCTGTGCCAGCCGTTTCAGCCGGTCTTCCAATGCGACCCGGAAAGCGGTTGCCGAGGCATATTTGCGAGGTGGCTTCATTTGGTGTTCGCGGCAAGCAGTTCCTTGAACCACAGGGAGAAATGTGTGTTGCATCCAAGCCCCGAGATTTCCCGCGCGGTAATCACTCCACGCCTCCGCCCTTCAATCAGGGCTTGCTCAACGATGTCGCGGGAAGTGGATTCTGCTGTCGCCAGATCGGCTATGCTGCGGAGCGGGCGAGTAACGGCGAATCCTTGCCGGGGTTCGACGTCCTTTTCATTGAGACTTGAGCGGTGCAGCACCAGCACGTTAGGGGTTTTGGCTGTCCGCCGAAATGCGGTTGGGACCGTCATGTGGAGTTTGGTCGGGTTCAGGTCGGAGAGTTCATGGATGCTGAGCGCGGTTTCGTGTGAGTAAACCCCTTCCGGCTCGCCCTCTCTGTTGCGTGACCAAAGTGCGTAGATGACGAGTTGTTCCTCGGACGATTGCGGGAAACGCGTCAGCCGATAGATACCCCGTTCAACACGCACCCAATTTCCTGATTTGACGTGATGCGCCTGACTGCCGAGCTGGTATCCTGCGGCGGCGGCCTGCTTGGACGTGAAATAGCCTTGCTGCCCTTCGGCAATCGCGAAGATCTCGTCGGCTGCGGTTTTGGCTGCGTTGGACACCGCACAAACATACAAGCCGCTTGTATATTCGTGCAAGCCCCAGATTGTGCGCGATTTCGCTGAATCTCATGCCCAAATCTCGGCGGAAAGTCGGACTTCGGAGGGCAGTGCCGGCAGGTTACTGGACGGCGGATGGATTACTGCACTACTGCACTCCGAAGCTTTGGAGATGGACCGGCTGCGGAGCCAGATTCGGGACAGAAAGATTCCTGTTCAGGGACCGGATGGAATCGAACCCAGCGGGGAATTCCGAGAAACCGAGTGTTTCGAGGGGGAAGAAAACGAGGCTCTGCCTCGATGATTCACTTGCACTTTACTTGCACATCTTCGTAAGTGCTTGATAATGAATGGAGCGGGTGAAGGGAATCGAACCCTCGTCTCAGGCTTGGGAAGCCCACGTTCTACCATTGAACCACACCCGCGGCACACCCAAGTGGTAGCCGGGGGCTTCAACATCCGCAACGGCGGAGTTCGAACAAGGCGCAGTCCGCAGTGGCGGACACGAAAAACCGCCGTCCCGGTGCGGGTCGGATGGCGGTATCCCAAAGACTTGGCAACGCCCGTGGATCCGACCGTTCTGACAAAAAGGGCACGACCCACACATTGCCGTCGTGGCTGGATTCCCCGGCTGTCCAGCGTCGGCGATGTGCTGGCGCCGGGCTGGCGGCTTGCCCTCCCGTGCCAGCCACGATCGCGGACCCACGGTGGCCGACGACACCTCACTTCTTCTTCTTCGGAGCGGGCTTGCCGACATCTTCGGCCTTTTTGGACGGGAGACCACCGAGCACTTTTTCGAGCTGCTCCTCGGAGATGGACCGCGGCTTGAGGGTGGCCTCGGCGCGTTCCTTGGCAGTGAGCGCCACGAGCTGGCCCGCCGCCGGCACGATGTGCGGCGTGAGGAAGATCATCAGCTCGGTCTTGTTGTCCTGCTTCTGCTTTCTTTTGAAGAGGTTTCCCAGCCAAGGGATGTCGCCGAGCAAGGGGACCTTGCTCTCGGAGATGGTCTGCTGCGTCTGCATCAGGCCACCGATGATGACGGTCTGGCCGTCCGGCACGATCACCACGGTGTCGGCGACGCGCGAGTTGATGACCGGCGCGAGGGCATCCTTGGAGATGGGCACCCACTGGCTCCGGTCCGCGAGCTGCGAGGTCTCGGGGGAGACGATCATCTCGACCAGACCGTCCTTCGAAATGAACGGCGTGACGCGGAGGATGATGCCGACGCTCTGGTAGGTGACGGTGTTGATCTGTCCGTTGACCGCGTCGAACCGCGTGTTGCTCACGAGCGGGACCTGCTGGCCGAGGCTGATGGTCGCCGGCTGGTTGTTGCGGGTGAGGATGGACGGCCGGGAAAGGATCTCGGCGTTGCCGGCCTGCGCGATGGCCCGGAGCGTCACCTCGAAATCCGAGCCGAGCAGCTGGTACAGGCCGGCGCCGGGAGGTGTCTGACCGATGCCGCTGACGTTCTGCCCTATCGAGTTCAGCACCGCGTTGCTGGAGGAGCCGCCGATGCCGGATTGGCCGAAGGAATTGGCGAACTTGCCGACCCCGACGTCGCCGATGTTCTGGGAGCGTCCGCCTTCGACGCCGAAGTCGAGGCCGTCGTTGTGGGAGACCTCGAGGAACACCACCTTGATCAAGACCTGTGGCCGCGGTTTGTCGAGGCTCTGGATGACCTCCTTGATCTGGAGGTTGGTCTCCTCGTCGGTCACGACGACGACCTTGCGGGTCTCCGGGTCGACGGAGATGACCGCCTCGCCGACCTGGGTGTTGCTGGGATACTCGCGGGCCGTGGTGCTGCCGCCGGTGCGGCGTCCCGCGGCACCGTTGTTCTGGCCCTGGGCCTGGGCGAAGGCCGGGATGGCGAGCAGGCCGCCGAGCAGCAGGGCCGCGAGCGACCGAGGGAGGACGACCGGCGAGAAAATCGGGGTGTGCATGGATGGATGTCCTAGTTCTGACGTCCGGTCTGGCCGGCGCCGCCGCCTTGGCCAAAGCCGGTGGTCGTGCCGCGGTTCTGGTTCTGGTTCTGCGTCTGACGGGTGGTCAGCGCGCTGCCCTGGTTCTGGGTGGTCCGGCTCTGCGTGCCACGGTTCTGCGTCTTGCTCTCGAACAACGACCTCAGGACGGTCTCGACCTCGGTGGGATCCGCGTTGTCGAGCTCGTAGACGTAGACCTTCTGTTTCTTGGCCGGGTTGGAGTCGAGCTGCTCGACCATCTGCGAGATCTGTCCCATCAGGTCGCGCGCGGCCTTGACGATGACCGATCCGGTCCGCGGATCGGCCACGGCGAGGACCTTGCCCTTCTTCCTCGCGAGCTCGCTGTCGCCGGACGCGGCGGTCGCGCCGCCGCCGCCACCGCCCCGGCCGCCGAATCCGCCGCCGAAGCGCACCTGGTTGCCGCCGGTGTTGTTCGCGTTCTGGGTCTCGTCCGGGAACAGGTTGGTGAGCAGGTCCGCCATCTCGACGGGGTCGGCGTACTTGAGGCGGAAGGCGCGGACCTCGGTGATGTCCTCGACGTTGCGGTCCACCTTCTTCACGAGCTCCTCGATCGCCGGCAGGACATCCTCGGGCGCGTTCACGACGAGCGAGTTGCTGTGCTCGTCGGCGACCGCGGTGACCCGCGACGCGGCGGCCCGGCCGCTGCCCGCGGTGTTGCCGCCGGCGGCACCGCCACCCCCACCCCGGCCGCCACCTCCTCCACCTCCACCGCCGAAGGGTCCGCCACCTCCGAACTGTCCCCCGAACCCACCGGCGGCGCCGCCGTTGCGGTTGTTGGCTCCGGCGTTGGCCTGCGAGGGGAAGAGCTCCTTGACCAGCGTCGCGAGCTCTTTGGCATCCGAGTAACGGAGCGGGAAGACCTTGATGGTCGTCGCTCCGGCCATCGAGGTGTCGAGGGCGCGGATGATCTCGGTCATGCGCTTGATGCTGACCTGGGTGTCGGTGAGGACGAGCGCGTTGCCGGCCTCGTTGGCGGTCATCTCCGAACCGGTCGGCAGCAACGGCTGGAGATTCTGCACCAGCTGCGTGGCGGTGATGAAGTGGATGGGGATGATCTGCGTGACCAGCTCCTCGTTCTTGGGGATGGCCTCGGGATCGTTGCCGCTCTTGACCGGGATATCGCGGCGCTTGGCGTTCTCCTTGGTGACGATGGTGAGCGTGCGACCGTTGCGGATCGCGGTGAGGCCGTTCTTGTTCAGCGCGGAATCGAGGACCGCCAGCGCCTCCTCTTGCGTCACCGGTTGGTTGCTCCAGACGTCGATCTTCCCGCGGACCTCGGTCTCGGAGACGATGATGAAGCCCGCGGCCTCGCTGAGATAGTTGAGGACCAGGTCCAGCGGCGCGTTGCGGAAATTGAGGCGCAACGGCTTGTCGGCGGTGGCCGGCCCGGGCTCCGGCGCGGCCTTCGCCTCGGGTGCTTTCGCCTCGGGTGCCGCTGCCGGAGCATCGGGTTTGGCGGACGCCTCCGGCTTCGCCGGCACCGCGTCCTGAGCGGGCGCGTGCACCGTGATCAAGAAGCCCAGCAACAGGCTGGACACGGCGGGGACAAACTTATGGGTTCTCATTCTTCTCCTCCTGCTGACGTTTCTGGAGCAACCGCTTCAACACTTCGCCGGCTTCGTCGCCGGCATCGTTGGCCGATGTCGCGGATGCGGCGGACGGAGCGGCGACGGCATGGGACACGCCGGCCGCCGCGACCTTCCACGGGCCTTCGTCCTCGCGACGCATCTGGGCGCCGACCTTCATCGTCACCGGCTTGCCATCCGCTTCCATGCGGACCTCGTCGGGCGTGACCGCCACGACTTTATGGCCGGCGAGGGTCTCGCCGATCTTCACCGCCTTGCGGTAGAGGGCGCTGCTGCCGTCGAAGAAGGCGACCTCGCCCTTCGCGTAGCTCATCGTCCCGACGACGGTGAAGGTGTCCACCTGCGGTTGGCGCGGCTTCTCCTCGCTGCCGCGGGCAGAGCGGCTGCTGCGTCCGGCGTTGAAGATGTTGCGGTCGGCGATCTGGCGGAACGACGCGTAGTCGATGCCGACCATGGCGGCGGACGCATCGGTCGCGCCTCGTGCCGGGGCGTTCGTGGCGGCCGATGCCTTCGCCACGGCTGCGTTGGTCATCGCCTTGACCGCGACTTCCGGTGCGGTGGAAACGGGGGCTTCAGCGTCCGCCGCGCGTGACGGAGCGATGGCGAGGCCGCAGCCGAGCGCGAGGACGGCGAACGACATCCGTGCCGTGTTGGAAAGGTCGGTTCTCATCGCTTCTCGGTGCTCAGCACGAGTCCGCTCACCTGGAGCCCGAGAGTCAACTGCGCTCCCGTCCTGTCGCGCGAGCCCAGCTCCACGGAATCCACGCGCAGGGCGAGCGGGTCGGATTCCACCTCGTGCAGGAACCGCGTGAGGGTCGACAAACTGCCGGAGGCATCGACGCGGCATTCAAGCGTCATGAAATCATCGGCCGTGCGTCTCCATTGCGGCTTGATCGAGGTGACGGTCACGCGGCCCGCGCGGGACCATCCGTCGAACGCGCCGAGCACGCGGCCTTCGGCGGCCGAGACATCGGCCGGGAGCGTGTTCGTCCGCATCGCGGTCCAGCGGTCGCGGATGCCACGTTCGCGCTGGAGCATCTGCCGTCCGTCGACGATGCGTTTCTGGAGGTCGGTGATCGCTTGGCCGCGGCTCTGCCAGCTCTTGGAGAGCGGGGTGAGCACGAGGTGATCGGCCGCCCACAGGCCGACGATCCCGAGGGCGACGGCGGTGAGGAGCTGCTGCCGGTTCTTGGGGTCGAAGTTCATGGGCGGGACGGGCCGGCGGCCCATCGGAAGTTGAAGTTGAACTGGACCGGCGCCTCGCCGGGGGACTGTTCGAGCTGGAGCTCGGCGATGTCGGGCGTGGCGCGGAGCTTGGCCAGCGTCCGGTTCATCGCGACCCGGTCCTTGGCCGTCGCGGAACAGATCACCTGTCCGGATTCGCGGATCTCGATGGTCTTGGCCGTGACGTCGCCGTTCTCGGGGAAGGCCTCGGTCATCCGCCGCAGGATCCCCAGGCTGCGGACCGAATCGTCGAACCACGGCCGGTAGCGCTTGATCTGCTGCTGCAACGTCTCCAGTTCGCGGACCTTGGGCGCCATCCCGGACCACTCGGAGCGGAGCATCGTCAACCGCACCTGCTGCACGATGAACGCGAGGGACACGGCCGCGACGACGGCGCCGCCGACTTTCGCCGCCAGCATCAGTTTGCCGGAGGAATGCTTGCCCGCGAACTGCTGCCACGCCGAGACCTGGGGCGGCAGGAACTCCAGTCCTGTCGCCGTGCCCGCCAGATATCGGGTCGCCACGGCCATGGCGGCGCCCACCGGAGCCGAAACGGGGACCTTGAGGCCCAGCTCGCCCGGAGCGAAGGCGACCACCCGCTCGACCTCCAAGCCGAGGGCCTCGGCGCGCGGGGCGAGTTCCGCGGCGAGCCGATCCGCCGCGGCGCCGGTGCCGAAGATCCGCAGGCCGCGCAGGCTATCGCGCAAGGTCGGCGGCAACTGACCGGTGGTCACCCGCAGCTCGCGTCCCACGCGATCGGCCGGCACCTGGGCCTCGGCCCCCTCGCCTTGGACCGCCGGTTCCAAGGTCCTCAACGCCGCGATGCCTCCGCCGGCGACCGCCAGGAGCGCGACGTCCCGGGCGCCTACAAAGAGCGCCACCACGCCTCCGCCGCTTCCGCCGGTCTTGCCGGGAAGTTGCGATGCGGCGATGCCGAGGGTGAACGACATGGGGGTGAGCCGGGCCGCGCGCAGCATCGACCCGACCTTCGCGATCTGCTCGAGCGGCACCGCCAGCTGCGTCGCGTACACCGGGCCGCCCGCGGCCTGCGACCGGGAGACCGCGATGCCCAGGGCCTCGGGCGGGAAGGGGAAGCCGTTCTCCGCCTCCAACTGGAGCAGGCCCCGGGTGTCCTCGTCGGAAAGCTCCGGCAGCATCGACTGGAGCGAGAGCACCCAGCTCGCCGGCAGCGCGACGACGCACCGGCGCTCGCGGATCTCCGCGGCGTCGAGCATCGCCTTGAGCTCGACCCCGAGGACCACCGGATCGGCCTTGGCCGGATCGGCGCTGAAGGTGCCGGCGGCCGTCTGCGCGATCCCGGCGGCATGGCCGTCGCGACGGACGACGACCGCCTCGACGTGCGTGCCGTCGAAGGCCAGACCGAGCACGGCCTGCGGACGCTGTTTCTGGAACCATTCCTTCATCGGGAGTCCATCGCCAAGGTTTGCAATCGTGAACGTGCCGGCCTCCCGAGCGCCCAACCGAGGTCGCCGAGGTCCTGTCGGTAGATGATCCGCGGCGTGCCGGCCGAGAGATCGAAGACGAACCGCGCGCGACGGTAGCCGCGACCGAGGTGGCCGACGGCGGCGATATCGGCGGAGAAGTGGTGGCTGCGGCCGGTGATGTAACGGCCGGCGCGGGCGGCGTTCTGCGCGCCGAGGAGCTCGGCGGCCCATGCCACGGTGTCCCGTTTTCCCGCGTTCGACTGCCGGTAGGCGACGAGCGTCGGGGCGAGCTCGGTGCCGATGCCCGGGATGCAGGCGAGCACCTGCTCGCCGGCGGTGTTGATGTTCACGAGGCCGCTCGGCGCGTTGGTGCCCTGCGCGGAATAGAGGTCGCTCTCGACGAGCGCGAACTCGTCGGTGGTCATCCGGCTGCGCAGGTAGAACTCGAGCACGCTGTTGATCGTCACCGGTTGCCCGCCTTGTCCGCCTTGTCCGCCGCCCGCGCCTCCGCCACCGAGCTGTCCCATCACCTGGTTCCCTCGCGCCGTGCCGAGCGCCGTCTGGAGGAGCGTCCGCAGCTGCGCGTTCTGGCCGGGGTTCTGGCGGATGTTGATGCGCGGCGTCCCGTTCGTGGTGGTCAGGGGTTCCTTGGCGGCGACCGTCACGAACTCGAGGATCCCCGGATCGAGGCGGCCGTTGCGGTCGTCGAGCGGGAGGGAGGCCGTCCCGTCGTTCTCGTTCACATCGAGCACGCCGTTCCGGTTGAGGTCCTCGCCGTAGAGGATCCCGGCATCCGCCCCCTCCACCAGGCGCAGCTCGTCCACGCTCTCGAAGGGCGCGTTCTTGCAATGGTAAGGCGGGTTCTTGAGCAGATAGGTCTCGTCCTCGGCGCCCAGTTCGGTGACCTCGCTGTCGGCGTCGCGCCAATCGACGATCGCGGCGGCCAGCTCCGGGGTCATGCGCGGCAACAGCTGCAACATCGCGGCGGTGGCCGTGTTCAGGTCGAGCTTCGACGCTTCGTCCACGAGCGCGAAGAAGGGCAGGTCCGTGGTGACCTGCGCGGGCTGCTTCGGGTCGCGGCCGAGGAACCAGAACGTGGAATCGCCGACGGCCGCCGCTTCGTGCTGATAGGTCGCCGGGGCAGGCAGCACGCCGGGCGGGTCGAGCTTGCCGAGCAGGTAGGTGGCGTAGCGGGCCGCGCCCTCGATCGCTTGGTCGGCCTCGAGGCCGGCGGCGCGGTTGTCCGATGCGCGCAGGTCGAGCGCCGAGGTGTCGCCGAAATAGAGCGCCAACGCCACCAGACCGAACGCGACCCAGAGCGTGATGATGAGGGCGGACCCGCGGTCGCCGCGCGATCGCGAACGGTCGGATGCGGAGGCCCCGGCGGCGCCGCGCGGAAGTCTCACGGCGCACCTCCCGTCGTGCTGGTCGAGCCGGTGCTGTTCGTCACCGACGCCACCATGACCGGCACGATCATCTGGATCGACCGGACCGCTTGCGCCGGGCCCTGGCGGACGCCCGGGGCGAAGGGTTCCGGAGCCATGGCGATCTCGACCTTGATGGCCTTGGGCAAGGTCGTGGCGTCGTTGGTGGAGTTCCACGATGTCCGCCAGGTCGTGCCGTCGTAGAACGACAGGTCAAGCCGGCCCACGCCGGTCATCAGGCGCTGTTCATCGGCCTGTTCCTCCGAGACGGGACCGAGGTTGCGCTTCACCACGCGGACGAGGTCGCGGCCGGCGGAGGCGGTCCGGTGGGTCGCGTCGCGCAGCACGTAGGCGACCTTCTGGATATCGGCCCACGGCGATCCATCGCGGAAAACGCCCGACGTGGTGTAGATCTCGGTGCCGACGTCCTGTTGGTTGATGCCTTGGATGGTGGCGGCGCTGTCGAGGATGCCGGCGTAGGTGCCTCCGGGCATGACGATACCGGACAGATCGCGGCGCAGCGTCGCCAAGGCCAGCTCCACCGGCATCGCCTTCGCGGCGGAATCAGCGGTCTTCTGCCGGAGACGGATGGCGCCGAAGAACACGGCGTTCACGGCCGCCAGCACGAGCGCGAAGATGACGATGGCGAGCAGGACCTCGATCAGGGTGAAAGCGCCGTGGCCGGGAGCGGGGAAGCGGGGAAGCGGAGGAGAAGCGAAGACCCCCTTGTCCCCTCGCGTCCTGCCTCCCGAGGATCCCGTCGCGACGGACCGGGCACCTGCCATGGATGGGTGGGGGCTCATGGCTGGCTGCTGTCCACGAGCGTGCTGAGGCGCACGTCGTACTCCTTGCCCTGGACCTGGTAGGTCACCTGCATCGTCAGCAGGCGCAGGGTGTCCTTGTCCCAGGCGCGGCTCTGCAGGTTCCAGCGGAACGGGCGTGCGCCTTCCTCGGCGACGCCGCTGGAGGCGGACTGCTTCCACTGTCCCGTGACGATCTTCTCGTTCATCAGGCGGTCCGCGACGCGGGCGGCGACCGATTTCCTTTCGGCGACCTGCCCGGCGAGGTTGGCGACCTGGATCGCTTTGACCGCGACGGGGATCACGATGGCGAGGAACGCCATCGCGGCGAGGGCCTCGGCCAAGGTGAAGCCGGCGCGGCGCCGGTCACCGGCGGACGAAGGCGACGTCGTTGGTCTGGACCTCATAGCTGGCACGGTTCTGCGATCGGGTGATCCATACCGAGGTCCGGGCGCGCGGGGCGCTGGACGGACCGCCGCTGCGTTCGCGTTCGCGGAGATGGAAGCTCTGCGGGCTCGATTCGGCGACGAAGCCGTCGGGCTGGAAGCGGATCGAGACCGAGCCGGTCCCGAGCCCAAGCGTCCCGGGCAGGACGGGCGCCTGCGGTCCGGTGACGCGCTCGCGCGGATCGAGCTGCAGCTCGACGTCCTCGGCGAGCTGGAACGTGACCGCCTTCTCGTCGCGCGCCGAGAAGCCGTACTCCTCGGTGAGGCCGTAGGCGCGCCGGACAGGATCGAGCCACAGGAGCATGGGCACGCCTTCCGAGACGGCCCGGCTGCGGGCGTAGCGGGCGAGCGCCAGGAACCGGGTCGATTCGGAATCAAGGTCACGGCCACGGAAGAAGTTGCCGAGCGACGGGGCGACGAGAGCGATGACGACCACGAGCAGCGTCATGACGAGGATCAGCTCGATGAGCGTGAACCCCGCGGCCCGGCGTCGTTCAGCGCTTGTTGGAGCTCCAGTTGTTGATGTCATCTTCGGTCCCCATCTGGCCGTCGGGTCCCATCGACGACACGTCGTAGGAGGTCGGGTTGTTCTTGCCCGGGCACTCGTAGACGTAGTCGTTGCCCCAAGGGTCCTTCGGCACCTCCTTGAGGTAGGGCCCGCGCCAGTTCTTGGCGTCGCGCGACGCTTGGACGAGGTCGTTGAGGCCGCTCTTGCCCTTCGGATAGAAGCCGTTGTCGACCTCGTAGGCGTCGAGCACCGTGGCGAAGCTGGAGACCTGCGTCTTCGCGGCGGCCTGACGGGCCTGCTCGGTGCGGCCGGCGAACTTCGGGACGACGATGGCCGCGAGCACGCCGAGGATGACGAGCACGAGCAGCAGCTCGATGAGGGTGAAGCCGCGGCTTCGCCGGGAGTTCCAGGTCTCAAGTTTCAAGTGGCGGGTCGGTGTCTTCATGGGAAGGGGGTCTTTCGGGTTCGGGAGTTCTTTCTCGGGTCACTTGATCTGGTCCTGGAGCGAGAAGATCGGCAGCACCATGCCGATGACGATGAGGCCGACGAGGCCGGCGACGATGAACAACATGAGCGGCTCGGCCAAGGAGACGGCGGCCTTGAGCTGCCGGTCGAGGTCGCCCTCGGTGACGTTGGCGATGCGGACCAGCTCCTGGTCGAGCCGTCCGCTCTCCTCGGCGACGGCGATCATCTCCAAGGTGGCGCCGGAGAAGAGCACGCGGCAATCACCGAGGCTCGGGCCGAGCGGGCGGCCTTCCTTCACGCGTTCGATCGAGTTCGAGACGGCATCGACGAGGATCTGGTTGCCGATGGACCGGCGCGCGACGTTCAGGCCGGCGATCAGCGGGACGCCGGCGCCGATCAGCGTCCCGAGCATCCGGCAGAAGCGCGACATGGCGAACTGCGCCACCAGGGGGCCCACCACCGGCGCGCGCAGGATGCCGCCTTCCCAGGAACGCCGGCCCGCCTCGGAGTCGAACCACGTGCGCAGCATGAACAGGCCGATGCCGATGCCCGACGCGCCGAGCAGCCCGTAGGTCCGCATCGCGTCGCTGATGCCGACGATGATCCGCGTGATGAGCGGCAGCTCTCCGCCGAAGCCGGCGAAGATCAGCTGGAACCGCGGGATGAAGAAGACGAGCAGGAAGACCAGCACCGCGACGGCGAGCACCAGGATGATCACCGGATAGAGCAGCGCGTTGACGACCTTCGACTTCATGTCGCCCTCGCGCGCCTGGAAATCCGCGATCTGCGCCAGCACCACGTCGAGGAAGCCGCCGGTCTCGCCCGCCTCGACCATGGCGACGTAGACCCGCGGGAAGGTCTCCGGATGCCGCGCCATCGCGGCCGTGAGCGAGAGCCCGTCCACCACGCCGGAGTGGATCTGCCGCCACTTCGAGCCGGCCAGCGGCGTCGCCGCTTCCTTGGTCATGATGACCAGCGCGCGGCTCAGCGGGACGCCGGCGGCGAGCAGGCTCGAGAGCAGGCGGGTGAAGTTCTCGAGGATGCGCGGCGTGATCTTGCCGGATCCACCGAAGGCGGCCTTCGGACCGGCGACCTGCTTGCCCGCGGCACCGGCGTCCTTGCCCGATTCCTTGGGTTTCGCCGGGGATTTCGGGGTCTTGGCGGGGCTTCCCGTCCCGCCGCGTTCGGTGAGCCGGATCGGCCGCAGCCCGCGGCCCGACACGAGCTTCATCGCCTCTTGGCGGCCGCCGGCCTCGATCTCGCCCTCGAGGGCCAGGCCGTCGGCTTGCAGCGCCTTGTAGATGAAGAGCGGCATGGCGTCAGGCGCGGGCCACCGCGGGCTCGGCCACCGATGCATCTCCGCCGGCGCGTCCATCGACCGTGGAACGCGAGACCTCCTTGGCGGTGGTGACGCTGAGCACCTCTTCGACGGTGGTGACCCCTTGGCGGACCAGGCGCCAGCCGTCCTCGGCCAATGTCCGCATGCCGTCGCGCCGACCGGCGTCGCGGATCTCGTCGGTGGACGCGTTCCGGAGGATCAGCTGCCGGATCTCGTTGCTGGAATCCATCCACTCATAGATGGCGTGCCGGCCGTGGAAACCGGTGTTCCGGCACTCGCGGCAGCCGACCGAGCGGTAGGTGGGATGCGACGCCGGGATGCCGAGCCGGGCCTTGAAGATCTGCGCCGTCGGCGAGTCGTCCACCACTTTGCACTGCTTGCAGAGGACGCGGACGAGGCGCTGGGCGAGGACGGCCTCGAGCGACGAGGCGACGAGGTAGGGCTCGACGCCCATGTCCACGAGGCGCGTGCAGGCGCCGGCGGCGTCGTTCGTGTGCAGCGTGGAGAAGACGAGGTGGCCGGTGAGCGACGCCTGCACCGCGATCTGCGCGGTCTCGGCGTCGCGGATCTCGCCGATGAGGATGACATCCGGGTCGTGGCGCAGGATGGAGCGCAGCCCGCGGCCGAAGGTCAGGCCGGATTTCTCGTTCACCTGGATTTGGTTGACGCCGCGGAGCTGGTACTCGATCGGGTCCTCGATGGTGATGATCTTGCGCTCGGTGTCGTTGATGGCGTTGAGCGCGGTGTAGAGGGTGGAGGTCTTGCCGGAACCGGTCGGCCCGGTGACGAGCACGATGCCGTGCGGAAGCTGGAGGACGTGGTCGAAGCAGGAGAGCTCCCGGGCGTCCATGCCGAGGTCCTTCATGCCGCGGAGCGTGGAGTTCTGGCGGAGCAGACGCATCACGACGGCCTCGCCGTGGAGCATGGGGATGATCGAGACGCGGATGTCGACCTCGGCGTCCTCGATGCGGACCTTGATGCGACCGTCCTGCGGAAGGCGTTTCTCGGCGATGTTGAGATGGCTGAGGATCTTGACGCGGGAGACGATGGCCGGCTGGAAACGCTTGATCTGCGCCGGCACGGGGACCTCCTGGAGCACGCCGTCGATGCGGTAACGGATGCGGAGCTCGTCCTCGAACGGTTCGAGGTGGATGTCGGAGGCGCGCAGCTCGATGGCGTCCTTGAGGAACTGGTTGACGAAGCGGATGATCGAGGCGTCCTCGGCCTTCGAATCGAGGTCGCCGTCGTCCTCCGCGCCCTCGTCCACCACCTGGAATCCGGCGCCTTCCTCGGCGAGGGTATCGATGGTGTCGGCGCCGACCCCGAGGCGCTTCTTCATCTCGCGCACGATCGCCTCGCGCGGAGCGAGCACCGGCTGGAGGCGCAGGCCGGTCATCGTCTTCAGCACGTCGAGCCCCTGCGTGGAGAAGAGGCGCGAGGTGGCGATCTCGACGGCGCCGTCGACGCGGCGGAGCGGGAGCAGCTCCTCCTTCAACAGGATGCGTGCCGGGAAGAGCGAGAGCACCTGCTTGTCGGGATCGACGTCCTCGAGGTCGGAGAACGGCAGCTCGTATTCCGCCGCGAGCCAGCGCAGCACCGCGGCCTCCGAGCCGTCGGGCGCCGACGCGGGACGCGCGGACATGGCGAGGACGTCGGCGGCCGACAGTTGCCTGTCGGCCACCATGCGTGCGACCAGTTGCGAGAGAGGGCCGGCGTCAGCCATGCGTTTGCCGTCGGGGATGGGGCCCACCGGGACGGGACGTCACTTGAGATATCCCGCGAGGACCGCGGCCGCCTCCTGCTTGGCGGACAGGACCTGGCGGAGCTCGTCCTGGGCTTTGGCCAGCTTGGCTTCCTTCTCCTTCTGGGCTCCGCGGTACGCGGCGAGCTTGGCCTTGATGTCGTCGGCCGAGGCGTTGTTGTCGATGGCGCTCTTGAGCGCCGTGGCCTCGGCGCTGGGTTCGCCGCCGAAACCGCCGCGGCCGCCGCCGGCACCGCCGGGGCCGCCGCGTCCGCCGGGCATGCCCATGCCGCCGCCCATCTCGCGGCGGGCCGCGCCGACCTTCTCGACGCGTTCGGAGATGATCTTCCATTCGGCGTCGTCCTTGACCCCGAACTGCTCGCGGACGCGCTCCAGCATGCGGGCACGCATCTGCTCAGGGGTCATGTTGGCGCCCCCGCCGGGGCCGCCTTGGCCGCGGTTGCGGCGGTTGCCGCCCGGGTCGGTGCCGTTGGCGGCGCCGGGCGCGGTGTCCTGGGCCGAGAGGCCCAGGGCTCCGAGGGAGAGGAACGCGGCGAGACCGGCCGCGAAGAGAGGACGAGAGGATGTTTTCATGGCAGTGGTGCGGGGGTGGCGGGGACGGGGTCCGTGAGACGTTGCTGTGGCGGGGGAGACGCCGGCCGACGCGATTGGTTACCAAGTTTCACGGAAAGCCCCGGCAAGGGCGGCCCGGCCCAAAGATTCACAAGCGCTCCCTTGAATCTGCGCACTCGGTTCCTACAGTCCGCGCGCAGACCAAATAGAAATGAGCGAACCTACCGCCGCTTCGCCCTCCGCCGTCCATGGCGCGTGGGACATCGCCGCCGCCCGCACGACCTACAACATCGACCGTTGGGGCGCGGGCTATTTCGACATCGACGACCATGGCCACGTCGTGGCCAAGCCGCTGCGCGAGAAGGGCGCGAGCGTCGACCTCACCGACCTGATCGAGGAGGCGAAGTCCCGCGGGCTGAAGTTCCCGCTGCTCGTGCGGTTCCAGGACATCTTGCGCGACCGCGTCGCCGCGCTGAACGAGGCGTTCCGCGCGAGCATCGCGGAGTTCGCCTACAAGGGCATCTACCGCGGCGTCTTCCCCATCAAGGTCAACCAGCTGCGCGAGGTCGTGGAGGAGATCCTCGACGCGGGCAAGGCCTACAACTTCGGCCTCGAGGTCGGCAGCAAGCCGGAGCTGTTCATCGGGATGGCGCTCCAGAGCGAGCCCGGCTCGTTGATCATCTGCAACGGCTACAAGGACGCCGCGTTCATCAAGCTCGCGCTCCAGGGGATCAAACTCGGCAAGAAGGTGATCATGGTGGTCGAGAAGCTCGAGGAGCTCCGGCAGATCATCACCGTGTCCAAGCAGGTCGGTGTCGAGCCGCAGATCGGCATCCGCGCGCGGCTGCTGAGCAAGGGCGCCGGCAAGTGGGCCGAGAGCGGCGGCGAGAACGCGAAGTTCGGCCTCAGCACCGCGGAGCTCCTGGCAGCGACCGAACTGCTCAACGCCGAGGGCCTCGGGCACTGCTTCAAGCTGCTGCACTTCCACATCGGCTCGCAGGTGCCGGACATCCTCACGGTGAAGAAGGCCGTGCAGGAGGCGGCGCGCTTCTACGCGAAACTCCGCAAGATGGGCTTCGACATCGAGTTCGTGGACGTGGGCGGCGGCCTCGGCGTCGATTACGACGGCTCGCGCAGCGCGTTCGACAGCTCGATCAACTACACGCTGCAGGAGTACACCAACGACATCGTCTACTACCTCGCCGACGTGTGCAACGCCGAGGGCGTGGCGCATCCCGATATCGTGAGCGAGTCCGGCCGCGCGCTGGTGGCGCACCATAGCGTGCTGCTGGTCGAGGTCTTCGGCGCGATCCACAAGTCGCCGGTGGTGCCGCAGTTCGTCTTCGCCGAGAACGGCGAGGGCGAGCATCCGTTGGTGAAGGAGCTGCTCGACATCCGCAAGAACCTGGCGCGGTTGAACAAGCTGGAGGCCTACCACGACGCGCTGGAGCGCAAGGAGGACGCCCACAACATGTTCACGCTCGGCCTGATCGAGCTGCCCGCGAAGGCCAAGATCGAGACCCTCTACTGGGAGATCAGCCTCGCCGTCGTCGCCAGCTTCAAGGGACAGGCCTACATCCCCGAGGAGATCCGCAAGCTCGAGGATTCGCTCGGCGACCAGTACCTCTGCAATTTCTCGGTCTTCCAGTCGCTGCTCGACCACTGGGCGCTGGGCCAGCTGTTCCCCATCATGCCCGTCAGCCGGCTCGACGAGCGACCCACGCAGGAATGCACGCTGGTGGACATCACCTGCGATTCCGACGGCGCGATCAACAAGTTCATCGACCTGCGCGACGTCCGCGACACGCTCCCGCTCCACGCCCTGAAGCAGAACGGCCACGGGTCCGAGCCTTACTATCTCGGATTCTTCCTGATGGGCGCCTACCAGGACATCATGGGCGACCTGCACAACCTCTTCGGTCGCGTGAACGAGCTGCACGTGTTCCTGGAGCCCGACGAACCGGCCGGCTACTACGTCGAGGAGGTCATCGAGGGCAACACCATCATCCAGTGCCTCAGCGCCGTGCAGTACGACGAGAAGGAGCTGCAGCGCCAGATGAAGGCCCAGGTCGATGCCGCGATCAAGTCCGACCGCCTGAAGCCCAGCGAGGCGATGCGCCTGCTCGACGACTACGAGCGCGGGCTGAAGGACTACACCTACCTCACGCTCGGGTGACTCCGCCGGCCGTCATCCCGGCCCTGGCCCGCGTCGTGCGCGGATTATCGGCCGTGTTCTGGGGGTTGCCGGCCATGCTGCTCTTCGATGCCAAGGCGGCGCTGGAAGATTCGTGGAACCCGGTCGGTTTCGGTCCGGTGCTCGCCGCCAGCGCGCTGGTGCTCTACGGCGTCCACCAGTTCGGCCCTTTCCAGCCCCAGGAGCGGATCTGGACCGCCGCCGTCGAACGGGCACGGTTGTCGGCGATGCTCCTGCTCGCGCTCGCGCCGTTCACGGTGTGGTGGGGCCGCCGGCCGGAGGAACCGTTCTTCGCGCACAGCATGGTGCTGCTGCTCGTCGCGGGCCTGGCGTTCCTGCTCGCGCTGAACCATCTGCTCGTGCGCCTCGCCGCCATGCTGCCGGACGAGGCGCTCCGCGTGGAGACGCGCTTCTTCGCCCGGCTCAACGGCACGCTCGTGGTGACGCAGGGGATCCTCTTCGCCGCGTACCTGCTGCTGATGCGCCTGCCGGAACCGCAGGGCCCGCTCGTCTGGATCCTGTCGGCGATGGAGGTCGCCAAGGCGTGGCTGGTCGTCGTGCTCGCGCTGCCGCCGGTGGCGCTCACCATGACCCTGCTCTGGAAGACCAAGGAGGTCATCATGACCAGCGTGTTCCGGCAGTGAAGCGGCCGGGTGGATCCGCCAGGGCGGTGGGCCGCCCCCGCGTTGTTCGTCCGTCGCGTCCGGACCCGACCTGTGGCCCTGCCACGCCCGGGCTTTAACCTGTTGCTCCGGCCACGGCGGCTTTGGTTCCCTCGACGCATGGTTCCTCGCAGCTTCCGCCGGTCTCTTTTGTCGGCTTTCGTCGCCCTCGGTCTCGCGGTCTTCCGCGCCGCGGCGGAGGACAACGACTATGTCCTCGGCCCGGATTCCCAGGTGGATCCCGCCGTGCCGCACGGCTTCGTGCTGCAGCAGGCCTTCAACGCCGGCACGAACTCGGTCTTCCCCGGCACCAGCCGCGACTACTGGATCTACGTGCCGCGCCAGTACACCGGCGACAAGCCCGCCGCGCTGATGGTCTTCCAGGACGGCGGCGGATACATCTCTCCCACCGGCCAATGGCGCGTGCCCGTCGTGTTCGACAACCTCATCGCCAAGGGCGAGATGCCGGTGACCATCGGCGTCTTCGTGAACCCGGGCGTCGTCCCGTCGACCCTCGGCACCAACGCGCTGCCCCGCTACAACCGCAGCTACGAGTACGACGGCCTCGGCGATGCCTACGCGCGCTTCCTCGTCGAGGAACTGCTGCCCGAGGTGACCTCGCGCTACCTCATCACCACGTCCGCGGACGGCCGCGCCATCGCCGGGTCGAGCAGCGGCGCCATCGCCGCCTTCAACGCGGCATGGGAACGACCCGACCAGTTCCGTCGCATCTTCAGCACCATCGGCACCTACGTGGGCCTGCGCGGCGCCGACGTGTTCCCCACGCTCATCCGCAAGACCGAGCCGAAGCCGCTGCGCGTGTACCTCCAGGACGGCTACAAGGACCAGGACATCTACGGCGGCAACTGGTGGATCGCCAACCAGGCCATGCTCAGCGCGCTCCAGTTCGCTGGCTACGAGGTGACGAACAAGTGGGGCACCGGCGGGCACGACGGCAAGCAAGGCGGCAGCATCCTCCCCGACGCGATGCGCTGGCTCTGGAAGGATTATCCGAAGCCGGTGAAGGCCGGCAGCGGCGCGAAGCACCTTGCCGCCGGGCTCATCGACGGCGATTGGCAACTCGTCGGCCAAGGCTACCAGTTCCCCGGCGGCCTCGCGGCCGACGCCGCGGGCGCGGTCTACTTCACGGACCCGCCGGCCAACCGCATCTACAAGGTCGCGCTCGACGGCGCGGTCGCCATCCTGCGCGACGCCGCCGACCATCCGCAGGCCATGGCGGTGACGCCGGACGGTCGCGTGCTCGCTTCTAGGCCCGCCACCCGCGGCATCGTCGAACTCGAGGGCAAGGCCGGCGAAAAGATCGTCTCCACCGATGCGGCCGCGAAGGCGATGGTGGTCCGGCACACCGGCACGACCTACTTCACCGATCCGGCCGCGCACGCGGTCAAGGCCATGGACGCCAAGGGCAAGGTGACGACGCTCGACACCGGCATCGAGTTCCCCAGCGGCCTCGCCTTCTCGCCGGACCAATCGCTGCTCTACGTCAGCGACCTCGTCGGCCAGCTCATCTACAGCTTCCAGGTCCGCGACGACGGCACGCTCGCCTTCAAGCAGCGCTACTTCCACCTGCACATGCCGGACGACCCGCGCGGATCCGGCGCGGACGGCCTGTGCGTGGACACCGCGGGCCGCCTCTACGTGGCGTCGAGCGTCGGCGTCCAGTTCTGCGACCAGGCGGGCCGGGTCAACGGCATCCTCAACAAGCCCGAGCCCGGCGCGTGGGCGAGCAGCGTGTGCTTCGGCGGCAAGGACCGCGACGAGCTCTACCTCGCCGCCGGTGACAAGGTTTGGAAACGGAAGCTGAAGGCGAAGGGCGCGTCCGCCTTCGAGGCGCCCATCGTCCCGCCCGCACCGCGGCTCTGAGCGGGGACGGTGCCGGTGCCCTGCCCTGGCACGCCGAACACGACGGCGGATGTGGCGCGGAGTGCTCCGTGTGGCCGACTTGCCGTCGGCTTGTGGGAGAGAAGTCACGGACGGGCGGCAGCCCGTTGCTACCATCATGGGTACGGTCCGCGCTGCCGCGCTGCCCCATCTGTCCTCGCGGCCCGGCATGGTGTGCGGTCCAGGTGCCTGGAGGCAGAACTCCCGACGAGACGAGGCCCGGATGCGCCCGTGGCC
>CAIWVP010000056.1 GCA_903916195.1 uncultured Verrucomicrobiota bacterium
CGGCAAGGCTGCACCCCCATCCCAATCCACCTTTGTTCCGTCTCTGTCCGGTTTTGAACCGTCTTTGTCCGGTTTTGTTCCGGCCCCAACATGATGATGCCGGGCTTTGACGGACCGTCCCGACGGGAGCACCGTCCCGATATGTCTTTCCCCACGGTGGCCTGCTGCTACGGGACCTTGTTGCTGGTGCTGCTCGGTCTCGCCGTGGCGCGTGCCGAACATGGCGTGCGCGTCCACACGGGCATGGCCAACGCCTCGGCGGCGGTGCCGGTGGGCAAGGACCTGTTCCTCGCCGGGAGCGACGACGACAACGTGCTGAAGCTCTACCGCGCCGATGCCCCGGGCGGGCCGTTGGCGCGGTTCGACGTGACTCCGTGGCTCGCGCCCGCGGACCGCCAGGCGGACGGGGACATCGAAGGCGCCGCCCGGATCGGCGACGTCATCTACTGGATGGGTTCGCACAGCCGCAACAAGGACGGCCGGTATCGTCCGACCCGGCAGCGCCTCATCGCGACGCGGCTGAGCGAGGGCACCAACGGCTTCGCGCTCGCGCCGGTCGGGCAGCCCTGCACGGGCTTGCTCGAAGCGATGATCGCGGCGCCGCAACTGGCGCGCTTCGGGTTGTCCGAGGCGGCCGGCCGGCCGCCGGAGGCCGAAGGCGGACTGAACATCGAGGGCCTCGCAGCGATGCCGGACGGCGGGCTGTTGATCGGTTTCCGCAGCCCTATCCCGCAGGACAAGGCGCTCTTGGTGCCGTTGTTGAACCCGTCCGAGGCGGTGACGGGCAAGCCGCCGCGGTTCGGCGAGCCGCGGTTGCTCGATCTCGACGGCCTCGGGATCCGCGACCTCGCCTGGTCGGGCCGCGAGTATTTCATCCTCGCCGGGCGCGGCGGCAGCGGTGGTTCCACCCGCCTCTACCGCTGGGACGGCGGGCCGGCCGCACCGAGACAGGTCGATCACCACGGTCTCCGAGGACTCAATCCCGAAGGTATCGCCCTCTTCGGGACACCGTCGAAACCGCGGCTCCTGCTCGTCAGCGACGACGGCAGCCATCCGGTCAACGAAGCGAAAGCGTCGGCGCAGCGCACGTTCCGCAGCGTCTGGGTCAGGCCGTGAACGGAGTGGAGTGCCTGTCGACGGACCCTCCCTCCGCGGTGGCGTCGTAACCGCCCGATGCCTCATCGCCGACGGGCTGGCGGTGCAGGAGCACCGGTGTCCGCGCTTCACGACCGGCGTCGATGCGGTGGTGCCGGATGTCCTTGCCTCGGGGGGGGATTCCTCACGGCGGATGTCGTCGGAGCATTCCGCCGCGTGCCCGGCAGGGCAGACCGTCTGGAGGCCATCGTATCCGACTGAAGATCGACCTGCTGCTTGCGTCAGAGCTTCACTGCCTTGTCCGTCTTCGCCGACTTGTCGGCGGCGAAGATGAGTTGGCGGGATTTTCAGGGGGCAAACAGCTCGCCCAACACTTCCAGCACGTGCTCCGCCGCCGGGGCGCCGATTTTTCCAAGCCGTTTCACCAGTCGTGATTAGTCCACGGCCCGCAATGGATCCAGCGCGATCTCGCCGGTCTTTCCCTGAAACGTGACGGGGACGCGGGTCGGCCAGCCGCGCGACACCGTGGTCATGGGCGCGATGATGACCGTGGCGAGGGCCTGGTTGTGTTCATTGGGCGAGACGATGACACAGGGGCGCGTCTTGGCGGTTTCCGCGCCGGTGATCCGATCAAGCGTGACGAGATGGACGGCGAAACGCTCGGTCACCATACCCAATCATGGCGGTCGAAGTCGTTCGCGGAGTTCCGCAGCAAGGGCAGGGCGGCGTCTTCTTCGAGACCTGCCTTCCGGAAGGCCGCGACCCAGCCCGCGCGCGGCTGTCGGGCCGGCCTGAGCAGCAGCCCTTCCCTCGTCGGCTCGATGGCGAGACCGAAGGGCCAGAAGCCCGAGGCCCGCACGGTCACCGACTTCGCGGAGATCGCTTTCATGCGGGGGAACGTTGGGCGGTGGCCGCTGGTTTGGAAAGCAAGCGTTGGAGCCATGTTGACTCAGCGCCTCAGAGCTTCACCGGCTTGCCCGTCTTCGCCGATTTGTCCGCGGCAAAGATGAGCTGGTGGGACTTGTAGGCGTCCCAGAACGACGTCAGCGGCATCTCCTTGCCGGCCTCGACCGCGTCGAAGAAGGCGTGGAACTGCGATTCGTACGGATGGTCCTTCACGTCGCCGGAATCCACGAGACCGCAGGACAACTGGCTCCACTTCGCCTTGTTCAACGCACCGAGCTTGGTGCTGTGGAACTTGTCGTCGAGCAGCGAGCCGTGGCTGCCGACGACGTGCGTGTGGAAATAATAGGGCTGGAGGCAATCGAGGCACGAGGTCGTCTTGCCCACGCGGCCGTCCTTGAACTTCACGATGCTGATCTGCGTGGTCGGGAAATCGTACGGCGCGAAATGCTCGCTCTTGGACGACGTGCTGTAGGCGGTGACCTCGGCCGGTACGGCGTCCGGCCCCATGCACATGAGCAGCGCGTCGAGCGCATGGCAGCCGGCGCTGAGCAGGCTGGAGCCGGCCTCGTCCTTCTTGTGGCTCCAGCGGAACTGCCCGTACCACGGGCCGACGCCGTGATAGTAATCGACCTCGGCGAAGTGCACCTCGCCGAGCAGCCCGGCATCGAGCACTCCCTTGATGGTCTTGAACTGGCTCGACCAGCGCACCTCGAAGCACACACAGGTCTTCACCCGGGTCTGTCGCACGGCCTCGGCCATCGCCTCGAGGTCCTTCGGCGCGAGCGCGAGCGGTTTCTCGATGATGATGTGCTTCCCCGCTTTCGCCGCGGCGATGAACTGCTTCGGGTGCTCCTTGGGGAACGAGCAGATATCGATCACGTCGAGGTCCCGGTCCGCCAACATCTCGCCGAGGTCGGTGTACGCCTTGATCGGGTAGCCGTACTTCGCGGCAAGCTCGCGCTCGTCGAGCGGACGACTGCTGTGGATCGCGGTGACCTGGCCCTTGCCGGTGGCGTTGATGGCGGGGATGTGCGCGCTGGCGACCCAGCCGTGACCGATGATGCCGACGTTTTGCTTGCTCATGGGAAGTATCGGGGTGGAAGAGGCTGTCCGTGTCGGAGTTTCCGGGCCGCGGACGATGTGCCGCGAGTTTTGGCGCAGGCCGATGGTGGAGTCGAGGCCGGCGTGCCGCGGGTCACGGGGCCGGCGCGGGCGGTTCGATGCGCACGATGCGGATCTCGCCGGTCTGCGGGTTGTAGGCGAAGGCCATGCCGCGCGGCGCGACCGGCGGGGCCTGGAGATAGTGCTGCTGGACGAGTTCGCCGAGATCGCGGGGGTAGCGGTCCTCCATCGCGTTGAACTTCTGGATGGCCGAGGTCAGCTCCGAGGTGGTGATGGATTTCTCGGCGAACTTCTTCGCCTTGGCCTGGGCCGCCAGGTAGTCGAGCGGCGCCATGGCCGGGTTGCCCGACATCACGCTGTCGTTCGTCGCCGCGGGTTTCGGCGCGGGCTTCTTGCAGGCCGACAGCATCACCGCCACGAGGACGAAGGCGCACACCGGGGATCTCATGGAGGGACGCTACCGATCCATGCACCGCTGGCCAGCGGTGGATCGCGGATTTGCACCGACAAGCGGCACCACGCACCCTCCTGCCCGTCGCATCACGCATCACGCATCGCTCCCCATGGCCCATATCCACGAGAAGATCGATCTCACCGTCGCCATCCTGGTCGTCCACGACGGCAAGGTCCTGTTGGTCCACCACCGCAAGCTCGGGAAATGGCTGCCGCTCGGCGGGCACGTCGAGCTCGACGAGGACCCGGAACAAGCGGCCTTGCGCGAGGCCAAGGAGGAGAGCGGCCTCGACGTCGAGCTGGTCGGCGAACGCCCGCCGACCACCGAACCGGGCACGCGCGCGCTCATCGCACCGCGGTTCCTGGACATCCACCGCATCAACCCGACCCACGAGCACATCGGCATGATCTACCTCGCGAGAGTGAAAGGCGGGGGCCTCGCGCTCGCCGCGGCGGAGCATCACGACATCCGGTGGGTCGCCCCGGATGAGCTCGGGACGCTCCAGCCGCCGATGAGCGGCGCCGTGACATGGTATTGCCGCCAAGCGCTGGCGGAAGTGCGCTGAGCGCGCGGTGCTAAAGGAGCGTCCCCTTGAGCAGCTGGAAGGCGATGGTGAAGTAGATCACCAACCCGGTGACGTCGACCAACGTGGCGACGAGCGGTGCCGAGGCGACGGCCGGATCGAACCGGGCCGCCCGCAGCAGGAACGGCAGCATCGCGCCGGTGAGGCTGCCGAAGAGGATCACGCCCACTAGACTGCTCGCGACGGTGAGGGCGATGAGCCCGTGGTGAGCCCCATAGTCGCGGAAGCCGAGCAGTTGCCACGCCCAGATACGACTGAAGCCGAGCAGCGCGAGCACCCCGCCCAGCATCGAGCCGGCGACCAGCTCGCGCCGGAGCACGCGCCACCAGTCGCGCACCGTGACGTCGCCGACCGCGAGCGAACGGATGATCAGCGACGTCGCCTGCGATCCAGAGTTGCCGCCGCTCGAGATGATCAGCGGCAGGAACGAGGAGAGCACGATGGCCTTCTCCAGCTCGCCCTCGAAGTGGCCCATCGCCGTCGCCGTGAGCAGCTCGCCCATGAACAGCACGGCGAGCCAGCCAGCCCGCTTCTTCACCATCGAGAGCAGGCCGATGGATAGATAGGGCGCGTCGAGGGCCTCCATGCCACCGAGCTTCTGGATGTCCTCGGTGGTCTCCTGCTCGACGACATCGAGCACGTCGTCGACGGTCACCACGCCGAGGAGCACGCCCTTGCTGTCCACGACGGGCAGGATGGTGACGTCGTACTTCTTGAACGCGGCCACGGCGCTCTCCTGGACGTCGGTGGCGGTCAGCGAGAGGTCGCTGCCCTCGAACAGATCGGCGACGGGCCTGGCCGGATCCGCCGTCACCAGCACCTGCAAGCGGACCCAGTCGACCAACCGGCCGGTGGCGTCCACGACGTAGAGCTGGTTGAGCGTGTGGCGTTCCCGCGCCGGACCGAGCCGGCGCAGGTGGGCCAGCACGTCCGCGACCGTCCAGCCGTGATCGATGGCCACGTAGTCCGGCGTCATGCGCCGGCCCACCGAGCCGCGCGGATAGCCCAGCAGTGCGGACGCGATCTTCCGCTCCTCGGGCGAGAGCAACCCGAGCAGCCGCTGGGTCGCCTTGGCCGGCAGTTCTTCGAGCAGGGCGGTGCGGTCGTCGGCCGAGACCTCGTTCAGGATCTCCGCCACATCGGCGTCGGCGAGCGCATGGAGCAGCGCCTCTTGGCCGGCCAGCGGGATGTGCTCGAACACCTCCGCGGCCAATTGCTTGGGCAAGATGCGCAGCAGCACCGCCGTGTCGGCCGGCGCCAAGTCGTCGAGCAGCTCCGCCAGATCGGCCGGCTGGAACTCGGAGAGGATCTCGCGCAATTGCGCGAAGTCGCGCTGAAGGATCAGCTCCTTCAGTTCGGGGAGCAACAACGCGCCGATCATCTTGGCGCAGACTAGGCCCGTGTGCCGCGGCAAGTCCACCGCGACAAGTCCACCGCGGGTTTCCAGGGCCGAAGGCATCCGCTGCATGCGCCGGAACCCGCCGCCTGAAGCCGCTCCCTTCCACGCTGCCGGACAGCGCAGCGGCTTGCAGGTCAGCCTCGTCACCGAAGTGCTCCCGGAGCGCGGACGCCCACGTCCGCGTGGCGGTCCCGCGTGAAGCCGGCTGACGGATGAAGGCATCCGCGCTCCGCCCCGAAACCAAGGTGGAACGCGGCAGCGTCTTGGACTGCAGTGGCGGAGTAGAGCCATCGCTTTCGGGCGCACCGGAGCGGACGAAGCACGCACGCGGCCTGGACGCACCTCCGGCGGACGGAAGGCGGTGGCAAGCCACGCGCAGTCCAAGACCTTGCGGACCTCACGCGGTGTTTGGAGGTGCGCCAGCGTCCTGCAGTGGCCTAATCAAACGACGAAACGCTTCCGGCCATCGGAGTTCGCCGGACGGCCTCGTGGGCGTGGCGGCCCCCGATGTAGCCGGCTGGCGGATGAAGGCATCCGCGTTCCGGCCAAGAAAAAGCCGTCCGGCATGGGCCGGACGGCTAGAAAAGGGATGGCTCTGCTTACGCCGAGAACGATTTACCGCAGCCGCAAGAGGCATGGGCGTTCGGGTTGTTGATCTTGAACCCGCCGCCGGTGAGCGCGTCGCTGAAATCGATGACAGCACCGCGCATGTAGTTCGCGCTGATCGGGTCGATGACGACGGCGACGCCATGGAACTCGGACCGGATGTCGTCGTCACGGGTCTCATCGAAGACCATCCCGTACTGCATCCCGGAACAACCACCTGCCTCGACGAAGACGCGCAGCGCCTTGCCGGCGTTCTCGTTGTCCTCGGCCAGCATCGATGTGATCTGTCGGGCGGCCGGTTCGGTGACGGTGACGACGGCGTCCAAAGCGACCGGTTCAGGGGCGGTTTCAGTCATTGCGAGCGCACGCTAGGGGTGGTCCCCGGAGGTGTCAAACCGGCTTCTGACCCTGGGTACGACACCAGACGTCGACCTGCCGCCTCCTCGCCACATCGGGCTCAGGTCGAGCCAGCGCCAACGGCCCGAGCGGTCAAAGGTCCTGTACCGCTTGGACACTTCATGACGTGGAGGCGATCCCGGCCAGGTCACGTGCCCCTGCTTCCGCCGGTTCGCTGCTTTCCCGCATCCCGACGTTCGCGTTGAATCGGTCGCGTGCGTTCGCTTGATGTCCTCTCCACGCCCGCCGAATACGCGGCGCTCGCCGGCCGCGACCTGTCGGACACGACCTGTGTCGTGTTCGATGTCCTGCGCGCGACCTCGACCATGCTCGAAGCGCTCGCGAACGGCGCGGCCTCGGTCCGGCCCGTGACCGGAATCGCGGAGGCCCTGGCGTGGAGGACAAAGGATCCGGACGCCCTGCTCGCCGGCGAACGCGACGGCCTGCGGATCCACGGAGGTCTGACCGGCGGCGTCGAGTTCGACCTCGGCAACTCGCCACGGGAGTTCACCTCGGCGCGTATCGCCGGCCGGCGCATCGTGATGACCACGACCAACGGGACCCACGCGCTCAAGGCCTGCGCCCATTCCAGGAGCGTGCTGGTCGCCTCGTTCGCCAACCTCGCGGCCACCGCGGATCGTCTCGCGAACGATCCGTCAGAACGTTGGATGCTGGTCTGCTCCGGGACCGGCAACCAGGCGTCCTACGAAGACCTGCTCGGCGCGGGTGCCTTGGCCGACCGCATCTGGGACCTGGCGAAAGGAGCGAAGATCGACGACGCGGCGCAGGTCGCGCGGAACATCTTCCGGACCTCGGGCGGCGACCTGATGACCGCCGTCCGGCACGCGCGCAACGGTCGGCGGCTGCTGGCGCTGCCGGAGCTCGCCGCCGATGTCGGGATCTGTCTCGCGATCGACCGGTTCGGCTTCACCGCCGAACTGGGCCCGGACGGCACGGTCCAAAAACGCTGAGGCCGGCCGGACTTCACGCGACGGACGGCCCATGAACCGGACCGCAGGCACCGATTGGACCGCGATCAGGCCAGCTTGCGGCTGTGCCGAGCTTCCACCGGGGATCAATGAGCCGCCTCGGGCAGCTTCGGTGCGACGGGGACGAAGTTCCCCTGCTCGCAGCAGGCCACGAAGTTCTCGGTCACCGTCTTCAGCTCTTCCCAGCGTCTGCGGATCTTCTTCGATTCCGCGGCGTCGATGTGGTTGTCCGCGGCGGCAGCGGCGACGACCGACAAGAGATCGGCGAATTCTTGGAGGATCTCGTTGGTCGCCGGGATCAGGTGGTCGGGATGCGCGTTGTGGGTCTTGGGATTCTTTATGAAGAAGCCGCCGGCGCGCTGGCACAGCCAGTGGATGATCCGAGGGTCCTTGGTGGATTGGATGATCTGGTCGACACGGTCGAGCGGGTTCGGTGCACCGGTGCCGAGTTGTTCGTTGGGCGTCTCGGCCCATTTGTAGATGAGTGAGAGCGAGAGATCGAGGTCGGCGGCGATCTGTTTGGCGCTGGTGGTCTGGAACACTTCGCGCAGGATCTCATAGGATTTCATGGCGCGAGGATGCCAGAGGCGTCCGTCCGGGAAAGCCCGATCACACCCCGGGCCGGAGGCCATCCCGCCATCCCGCCGTTGCCTCCCGGACCTCCCCCGTTAACCTGCGACCGCCCGATGAAGCGTCCATCCGTCCCGAAACCGTCCTCGTCGCAGAAACTTCGCGTCCTCGGCCACGACGCCCGCTCGCTGCGGCTCGCATCGCGCGGATCCGTCATCGAGGTCTCGGCGGTCGCGTCGGATCTCCTGCGCCTGCGGGTCGTGCGAGGGCGCTCGTTGCCGGCGACGCCCTCGTGGGCGGTGGTCGCCCGCGACCGGCCGGAGACCGCGACAGCGAGGGTCGCCGACCGATCGACGGCGTCGTTCGCGACCGAGGCGGGCACGCTGGTCTTCCGGCTCGCGACCGGAGCGTGGGAACTGCGCGACCGCCACGGGTTGCTCGTGTTCTCCGCCGGAGCGGGCGCGACCGCCTTCGTGGACGGACGTCCCGGAGTGGCGCTCGACCTGGTCGAGCGTGAATCGCTGTTCGGCCTGGGCGAGGCGACCGGGCAGTTCAACCGCCGCGGGCTCCTGCGCGAGTTCTGGAACATCGACGTGCTCGGCCATTCGCCGGCGATCCACCCTGCCCTTCCGTCGCTGTATGTGAGCATCCCGTTCGCGCTCTCGCTCCGCGACGGGCGGGCGGCGGGGATCTTCTGGGACAATCCCGCGAAGCAGACCTGGGACCTCGGGCAGACGCGGCCCGACCGTTGGCAGATGTCCGCCGCTTCGGGCGAGATCGACCTGTACCTGTTCCTCGGGCCGACCGTGCCCGAGGTGACCGCCCGTTACGCCGACCTCACCGGCCACATGCCGATGCCGCCGATGTGGGCCCTGGGGTTCCATCAATCGCGCTATGGCTACGAGACGCGCGGCCGGGTCGAGGAGATCGCCCGCGAGTTCCGTCGGCGGGACCTTCCGTGCGATGTGATCCATCTGGACATCCATCATCTCGACGGGAACCGGGTGTTCACCTTCGGCCCGTCGTTCCCCCAGCCCGAGGAGATGACCGCGAAGCTGGCGCGTCGGGGCTTCAAGGTCGTCGCCATCGTCGATCCGGGCGTCAAGGACGAGGCGGACGGGGCCTTGTTGGAGCGGGGCGTGGAAGCCGACGCCTTCGTGAAGGATGCCGGTGGAAAGCAGGACGCACTCGGCGAAGCGTGGCCGGGCGCGGTGCGGTTCCCGGACTTCCTCCGCGAAGCCACCCGCACCTGGTGGGGCGACGAGCAGAAGGCCTTGCTCGACGCGGGTGTCGCCGGGTTCTGGAACGACATGGACGAGCCGGCGAACTTCGCGCGCCCCGACAAGACGCTGGCGCCGGACACGATCCACCGGACCGACCACGGGCCGAGGACGCATGCGGAGGTCCACAATCTCTACGGATCGGAGATGGCCCGCGCGTCGCGCGACGGTGCCCTGCGGCACGCGCCGGACAAACGGCCGTTCGTGATCACGCGGGCCGGATATGCGGGCGTGCAGCGCCATGCGCTGGTCTGGACCGGCGACAACTCGTCGCACTGGGGCCATCTCGACGACGCGGTGCAGATGCTGCTGAACCTGTCCTTGAGCGGCGTGCCGTTCTGCGGGAGCGACGTGGGGGGATTCCTGGGCAACGCCACGCCGGAGCTGTTCGCGCGGTGGTTCCAGTTCGCCGCGTTCACACCGTTCTTCCGGGGCCACACGAACATCGGGACGACCGACCACGAGCCGTGGGCCTTCGGGCCGGAGGTCGAGGACATCTGCCGGAGGTATCTCGGGCTGCGCTACCAGTTGCTACCGTACCTGTACGGATTGGCCGCGGAAGCCGGCGCCACCGGAGCGCCGATCATGCGCCCGTTGTTCTGGCACCACCCGAACGACCCGGTCGCGGTCGCGTGCGGCGACCAGTTCCTGCTCGGCCGCGACCTGCTCGTCGCGCCGATCCTCCGCCAGGGCGCCGTCGCCCGGAGCGTGTATCTGCCGAACGACCTGTGGATCGATTTCTGGACGGGCGAGAAGTTCCAGGGCGGCGACCACATCCTCGCCGACGCGCCGCTCGATTCCATCCCGCTCTATGTCCGCGCCGGCGCGGTGATCCCGATGGCCGAGCCGAGGCAACATGTCGGGGCGAAGCCGCTCAGCACGGTCGTCCTCAACGTGTGGCCGGGCGGCAGCGGCAGCCTGGACTGGTACGAGGACGACGGCGTGAGCCGGAACCACGAGCGGGGCGGGTCCAACCGGCGCACCATCACGGGCCGGACGGTGAAGCGGAGGCTGGAGCTCCGCTTCGGCCCGGAGACGGGGGGCGCGGCCAGCGCGGTCACGACGTGGCGCCTGGTGGTCTGGGGCGTGCGTGCGCCGGCGCGGTTGAAGGTCGACGGGAAGCCCTTCGATGGAACGTTCGACGCGGACACCGGGATCTTCGTCGCGGAGTTGCCGAATCCTCCGTCGGAGATGCTCGTCGAGTTGTCCGGCGTATGACGGGCCTGCATACGGCGCACCGCTCCCGTTCCGATCTGCCTTCAGTGCCGCCGAAGAACGGATGCTCCCACCGTGACAAGCCTCCGCACCTGCGTCCGGCCGGCCTCGGCCAGAGCTGATCCTTCGTGGGCTGCAAAGAACCTGGGTGAAGGGCGGTGATGACGATGTCGGGACAGACGTGCCGAGACTTCGGCTGCCCAGCGGATGAAAAGGTCCGGCGCCCTGACGCCTTGCCGGCGACGGATGGGTCCACCGTGACCCGCCGCCACCCCGACCTCCGCCCCCTTCGCGGATACGCCGTGGTCCTCGGCGCTCTCGCCCGGTGCAGGCTTCCGTCACCGGCGCGGTTCCGCCACGCTGCGGCCATGAAGTCCATCGCACGTTGCGTCGCCGCGTTCTTGTTGATGCTCGCGCTCGCCGGCTGCAAGTCGTTCGACAAGGAATGGGCCCGCGCCCGTGCCCTGCCTCCGGCCGCTTCCGGGATGGCCGGCACGTGGGCTGGCACCTGGCAGAACACGAACAACACGCACGGCGGCGCGCTCCGCGCGATCGTCACCCCGTCGGGTGCCGACAGCTATCTGGCCCGTTTCCATGCGACCTGGGGAAACCACAAGGGGAGCTTCACCACACGATTGAAGGGGACGCACGAAGGCGACGCGTTCGTGTTCGAGGGACGCAAGCGCATCCTCGGTTTCCTCATCGTCACCCGCGGCCGCGGCGATGCGAAGGACCTGTCCTCGACCTACGAGAGCCGGTTCGATTCGGGGACCTTCACGCTGCGGCGACCGGAGTGAGGGCGAGTCGCAGGACCGGGCGTCGCGATGTCGGCGACGGGGAATGGCAGGCGGTAGGGATAGAAATGACGCGCCGGGACAAAAAACCCTTTGCATTCACGGGTGCTGTTTCCCATCTTCCGCCCGCTTTTGGTACGGGGCGTAGCGTAGCCTGGTAGCGCGCCTGGTTCGGGTCCAGGAGGTCGTGAGTTCAATTCTCACCGCCCCGACCATCTAGCACGAGGGGTGACGAGCTTCACCCACGACAGTTTGCGCACGTGGCGGAATTGGC
>CAIWVP010000057.1 GCA_903916195.1 uncultured Verrucomicrobiota bacterium
GCTCCAGGCCGTGAAGATCTCGGTCGGCGTGAGCGCGCCGGGCATCACCGGCACACCGCGTTCGACGCAGGCCCGGATGACTTCCGGGACCACCGCCGGCGTCACGATGAACGACGCGCCGGCCGCCAGCGCCCGGTCCAGTTGTGCGACGTCGAGCACGGTCCCGGCGCCGACGTTCCCCTGCCCGCCCACGAGGTCGCACGCGGACCGGATCAGGTCCTCCGCACCGGCGCTGTTCATGGTGACCTCCAGGTTCCGGATGCCCCCGGCGAGCACCGCCGGCACCAGATGCCGGACCTGCGCGAGCGGGAAGAAACGGAGGATACCCACCACGGGCATCTCCCGGAAACGGTCGTCATCGAAACGTTGGATCATCGGGGCCGAACTTCCCCGGATCGATGCCGTCCGTCGACCGGCAACCCTCGCGAGGGTTGCGATCGGGGTGGGCGGAGGGTCGCTGGGTGCCGTGGATCGGATCCGCGACCCGCGATCCGACGACGCGTCCTCAGCAGGACACGTCGCGGGCCGACAGGGCCCATTCGGCCTCGGCATGGCCGTGCTTCGCCGGCGCGCTGGCGCGGCGCGCGAAGGCCGCCGCGGTCTGGGGCTCGAGGGCGAAGACATCCACGCGGGCGGGAGGCAGGTTCAGCCAGACCACGGCGCGTCCGCACCAGTGGAGGCCCTTCGCCGAGGCCGTCCCTCCGCCGATGGCGTAGGTGTACTGGATGAAGAGCCCTTCGGTGCCCAAGACCGACCGCACGCCGTCCATGATCTGGTCGACGTCCTGGGGAGGCAGTGACCGGAGCGGCAGGCTGGAGACGACGTGGGTGATGCCTTGGCGCGCCTTCCGGGGGAGCGAAGCGGTCACGTCGGGCAGAAACCGGGCGTCCCCATGGATGACGTTCAACTGGGGGAATCGCTTGCGCAGATGCTCGGTGAGCCGGGCAGATCGTTCGACCGGGAGCAGCCTTTCCGGTTCGACGCCCGCGCTCAACAACGCGTGGGTGATCGCCCCGGTGCCGGCACCCAGCTCGAGCACGTGGCCGCCGGGCTGCCGGGCCACCAACCGCGCGATGCGCCGGGCAAGCTGCGGGGAGCTGGGGCACGCGGCCCCCACTTCGCGGGGATTGTCCAGCAGCGCCTTGCCGAAGACCGCGAGCGATTGGATCAGACGGATGGGCATGGCTCGAAGTGGCGGAAAATTGCCGGATCGTCGTCCCGGCGAAAGCACGAACCGCGGTTAATTTTTAGCGATGTCACAGGTCCGTGGAACGCGGCCCGAGGGTCAAGACACGTCGCCGGCCTGTCGGCGGATGGACTCGCAGATGATGGCCGACCATTTCTCCAGCACCGCTTGTTCCGGGCCTTCGAGGAGCAGGCGCGCCTTCGGTTCGGTCCCGGAGTAGCGCAGCAGCACGCGGCCGCCCAACGGGACGACCTCGGCCTCCGCCTGCTTCACGAGGTCCATGACCTGGTCGAGCTCCTCGAACGGCGTCTTGACCCGCACCTTCACGTTGGCGACGAGCTGCGGATAACGGGTCCAGCAACGGGCCAGGCGGGAGAGAGGCTTCCCGCTGGTCTTCATCGCGCTGAGGATCTGCAGCGCGGCGACCAAGCCGTCGCCGGTCGTGCTGTGGTCCCGGAAGATCAGGTGGCCGCTCTGCTCGCCGCCGAGGTTGTAGCCCCCGCCGAGCATCATATCGATCACGTGCTTGTCGCCGACCGGGGTGCGGAGGACCGTGCCGCCCGCCTTGGTGAAGGCGGAGTCGAGGCCGGCGTTGCTCATCACGGTCGCGACCAAGGTCTTCTTGTTGAGCGTGCCGTCGGCGAGCATCTGGAGGCCGGTGATGGCCATGATGTCGTCGCCGTCGATGATCTGGCCGTTCTCGTCGCAGAGCAGCACGCGGTCGGCGTCCCCGTCGTGGGCGATGCCGATGTCGGCGCGGTATTCGCGGACCTTCTGGCAGAGGTTCTGCGGGTGCATCGAACCGCACTCGTGGTTGATGTTCGTGCCGTTGGGCTGGGTGCCGAAGACGATGAGCTCGGCGCCGAGCTCCTGGAGCACCGCGGGGGTCGTCTTGTAAGATGCCCCATGGCCGCAATCGACGACGATCCGCATGCCTTCGAGCGTCATGCCGCGCGGGAAGCTGGCTTTGGCGTGCTCGACGTAGCGGCCGATGGCGTCCTCGATCCGGTACGCCTTGCCGATCTCTCCGGCGGTGGGACGGATGTTCTCGATCTCGCCGCTGAACACGAGGTCCTCGATCTGTTTCTCGATCTGGTCGTCGAGCTTGTAGCCGTCGGGACGGAAGAACTTGATCCCGTTGTCGTCGTAAGGGTTGTGCGAAGCGGTGATGACGATGCCGGCATCGGCGCGCAGCGAGCGGGTCACGTAGGCGACGCCGGGCGTGGGCAACGGTCCTATGAACACGACATCGACGCCCATCGACAGGACGCCGGAGGACAGGGCGTTCTCCAGCATGTAGCCGGAAAGGCGGGTGTCCTTGCCGATGACGATGCGATAGCGGACGCGGTTCCGGGCCTGTCCGTGCAGGTTCTTGAAGACATGGGCGGCGGCGCGGCCGAGTTTGAGAGCCGTCTCGGCGGTCACCGGTTCGACGTTGGCGCGGCCGCGGACACCGTCGGTTCCGAAGATGCGTTTCGTGTGGGACATGGAGGATTCTCGGGGAGTCAGTTGGCCGGCGGCAGGAGCGCGTTCGTGAGGCGATGAATCTGCACTTCGACGGGGTTGATTGTCACGACTTCGGTTCCTGGCGGCGCGTGGAAGTGGATCGGTCGGGTCGACCGGCCGGGGCCGGGTTCCACGAGGTTCACATAGACCTCGATGTCGGTCGGAGCCAGATCCTTGAGCACCACCGGGTCGCCGCGGAGGACCAGGGTGGTCGTGGCGGGCACGACCTGGTAGCGCCCGAGATCGGAGGCCGTGGTGAGCACGGTGATCGGCAACCCCACGAAACGGCGGTCGTCGCGGTCGACGTCGTCGACGCGGAGGTTCAGCCCGATACCGGTCCGGACCGCGAACCAGATCAACGACGCCAGCAGCAGGGAGAAGATCTTCTGCCAGCGGTTGTAGGTGAAGAGCGCCTTCAGCATGGCTTCAGATGTCGATGCGCGGACCGGCGGTCTGGATGCGCGTGAGGAAGATGCGGGCACGCTGCCACCAGTGGCGCGATTCAGCCTTCCGGACGATGACCGATGTCAGGTACGCTCTCAGGTCCTCGATGGTGACGCCTTTCACGAAGGCACCACGATGCGCGTAGGAGATGGCGCCGGACTCCTCGGAGACGACGACGCAGACGGCGTCGGTCTCCTCGCTGAGACCGATGGCCGCGCGATGCCGGGTGCCGACGGACTTGGGCAGGTCCTGCCTCTGGGTGAGCGGGAAGATGCACGCGGCCTTGAGGATCCGTCCGTCCCGGACGATCACCCCGCCGTCGTGGATGGCGTTGTTGGGGAAAAAGATGGTCTCCATCATGTCCGGCGTGAGCTCGCACTCCACGATGATGCCTCCTTCGACGGCTTCGGCCAGGTGCTGGTTCTGCTCGAGGGCGATCAGCGCCCCGATCTTGCTCGGCGCCAGTCGGTCGACCGTCTGGATGATCTCCTCGACGTACTCGCGCTGCTCGCGGGCGGTGTTGAAGAGCGGCAGGTTTCCCAGCTCCGCCAAGATACGGCGGAGCTCCGGCTGGAAGATCACGACCACCGCGATGGCCAGGACGCCGAAGAACTGGTTGAGCAGGACGTTCAGCACCTTCAGGTCGAGCACCCGCGTCACGATGGTGAGCGTGAGCAGGAGCGCCAGGAAGCCGGTGACGACCGGCGCGCCGCGGGTGCCGCGGACGAACAGGAACGCGGAGTAGATACCGACCGCGAGGATCAGGACCTCGACGGCGGGACGCCAACCGTGCTCGATCAATGGCCAGAACTGGTTCAAAAGGCAGGTGCGGCCGGGCCGCGGGAGTGGATCGCTTCCAGCATGCGCAGCGCTTGGACCGTGGCGGCGACGTCGTGGGTGCGGAAGATCTGCACCCCTTCGCGCGCGGCCCAGACGCTGCAGGCCAGGCTGGCTGGCAGACGCGCACGGGCCTCGGCCCCCAGCACTTTGCCGAGGAAAGATTTCCGGGAGACTCCTAGCAGAAGCGGCCGGCCAAGGCTCTTGAATTCCGTCAGGCGCGCGATGAGAACGAGGTTGTCGCCGACGGTCTTGCCGAACCCGATCCCGGGATCGAGCACGACCTGCTCCGTGGCGACCCCCGCCGCTTTTGCCGCACCGAGACGGTCGGCGAAGAAAGCACGCACCTCCTCGACCACGTCGGTGTAGCTCGGAGCCTGCTGCATCGTCGCCGGCGTCCCCAGCATGTGCATGGCGACATAGCCCGCCCCGGCGGCCGCCACGGTCTCCCACATCTCCGGCGAGGTGCGGCTCGCCGCGACGTCGTTGACGATGGCCGCGCCCGCGGCCAAGACGGCCCGGGCGACGGCCGGTTTCATGGTGTCGATGGAGATCGGCACCGCCGTTTTCGAGGCCAGACCGGCGATGACGGGCATGACCCGCCGGAGCTCTTCCGCCTCGTCCACGGGGTCCGCCCCGGGCCGGGTGGATTCGCCGCCGATGTCCAGGATCTCGGCCCCCTCGGCGACCAACTGCAACCCGTGATCGATCGCCGCGGCGGGGTCGATGAACCGTCCCCCGTCCGAGAACGAGTCGGGCGTCACGTTGACGACGCCCATCACGATCGCCGGCCGAGGGAAACGGAACGCGAACCGCCGGCCGCGCCATCCGAGCGAAGCCAGGACGCCGTCTCCCGCGCCCCGCGACTCCCCTGCGCCACCATCCTGTCCCATCATCTCCATGAGCGCACCAAGGCGGGTAGCGGTCAGTAGGTCGGGTCCGCGGTCGCGAGAGCGGCCCCTCGCTGGATCAGCTCGATCTCATACCCCTCCGGGGCGTCGACGAACGCGAACCCGCCGCTGCCGTCCGGCCGCATCGTCGGGCCATCGGAATATTTGAGCCCCAGCTTCGCCAAGTGGCTCCCGAACGCTTCCAGCGAATCGACCTGGAAGGCGAGATGGGTGAGGTCGGGCTGCACCTGGACCGGACCTGAGTCCGGAAAATGGCAGAGCTCGATGGTCTCCTCGCTCTCCGGCGCCTTGAGGAAGACGAGCTCGGAACCGCGCGGCGACTTGTGGCGACGGACCTCTTCGAGCCCGAGCACCTCTTTGTAGAACCGGACGGAGCGCTCGAGGTCGTCGAGCCGGTAACGGGTATGGAGCAGCCTGGAGACGCGCATGGCGGCGCGATGGTAACGGGTGATCTCTCCGGCGCAACGCGACAGGAGAAGTTCCGTCCGGTTCCATCGATCGGCGGACCGGCCGGTCCGTCGCCATACCACTTTCTCGTTGCGATGGCGTCGCGCGGCCCGGTGACTAGCGGCGTGCCGCTTGTCGAACGCATCGTCTCCATCGTGACCGGGCTCCTGCTGGGCTTCGCTTTGGGCTGGTTGGTGCGGGCGGCCCGGCGGTCCGCGCCGGACACCCGCGTGGAAGGCGAGCTGCGGACGCAGTTGACCGCGCGCGAGGCCGAGCTGGGGGCCGTCCGCGCCGCCGCTGCTGACGCGGGCGCGGCGAAGGCGGCGGCCGAGGCGAGCCGGGCAGCGGCCGAGCAGTTGGCGTCCGCCCGGACGCAGGAAGCCGCCGCCGCGATGCGCGAGGCGTCGTCGACCCGCGAGCGCCTGGCCGGGGTCGAAGCGGAGTTCGCCGCTTCGCGGGCGGACGTGCAGAAGGGCGCCGAGCTGCTCGCGGCGCAGCAACGCTACCACGCGGACCACGAGCGCGAGCAGCGCGAGAAGCACGACGCCGCGTTGATCGAGCTGCGCTCGGCGAACGACAAGGCGTTGCTGGCCCTGCGCGACCAGTTCAAGGCCCTCGCTGCCGAGGCGCTCAGCGCGAACACGCCCGAGTTCCTCCGGCTCGCCAACGAGACCTTCGCCAAGTTCCAGGCCTCGGCGTCCGGTGACCTGGAGAAGCGCCAAGAAGGCGTCGCCGCGCTGGTGAAGCCGTTGGAGGAGCAGCTCCGGTCCTACCAGCAGCGGCTCCAGCAATCCGAGGCGCAGCAGGCGGACACCCTCGGCCAGGTGAAGCAGCAGCTCGACGCCTTGGCGTCGCAGAGCCAGACGCTGTCGAACGAGACGCAACGGCTGCGCGTCGTGCTTTCGAGCAACCAGGCGCGCGGACGTTGGGGCGAGGAGACCTTGCGCCGCGTGATCGAGGCGTCCGGACTCAGCGCGCACTGCGATTTCACCGAGCAGGTGAAGGAGGGCGACAGCAAGCCCGACCTCGTCGTGCGGCTGCCGGGCGACCGCTTCATCATCGTTGACTCGAAGGTGCCGGACCTCGATTTCCTCAACGCGCTGGACGAGGCGGACGGCACCAAGCGCGCCGAGGCGCTGGGCGTCCACGCCCGCAAGCTGCGCGACACCATCCGCGCGCTGGCCGACCGCGATTACCCCAAGGAGTTCCCCTTGGCGCTGGACCATGTGGTGCTCTTCCTGCCGGCGGAATCGCTCTTCAGCGCCGCGCTGGAGGGCGATCGGGAGCTGCTGATGTGGGCGGCGGAACGGCGCATCCTGTTGGCCACGCCGGCGTCGCTGATCGCGCTGTTGCGGAGCGTGGCGGTGAGCTGGCAACAGCACGAGCAATCGGCCAACGCGCGACAGATCGCCGAGGCCGCGCGCGAGCTCTACGAGCGGGTGGCGAAGTTCACCGAGCACTTCGGTCGCATCCGCGACGGTCTGGAGAAGTCGACCAAGGCCTTCAACGACGCGGTGGGCAGCTACGAGACCCGCGTGAAGCCCGGCGGCGAACGCCTGCTCAAGCTCGGCGGCGGCACGGAATCGAGACCGCTCGCCGTCGCCGATCCGTTGGAGACCGCCCTGCGTTGGTCGCCCACGGAGTGAACCTCCAGGCCGACGGGCCGACGGGGCGGACCGGGGCGCATCGGTGAAATCGTCCGGCCTCCGTTCGCCAAGCTTCCTATCCCGGCCGGATCCGTGCCAGCGTCCTCGCGCCCTCCATGAACGCCGCCGACTGGAAACTCATCGCCCTGGCCCTGGTCGCCATCGGCACGCTCGTGCTGTTGATCACGCGCTACAAGGTCAACGCGTTCATCGCGCTCCTCCTGGCCTCGCTGCTCGTCGGCGGTGGCGCGGTGGCGCTCGGCCGCGTCGCCAAGGATGCCGCCGGCAAGGACGTGCCGTACACCGTCCTGTCCATCGCCAGGTCCTTCTCCGACGGCCTTGGCGCCACGCTCGGCGGCATCGCGGCGGTGATCGCCTTCGGCACGATGCTCGGACGTCTGCTCGCGGAATCGGGCGGCGCGGAGGTGCTGGCCAAGCGCTTCGCCGCGTTCTTCGGCGCCGGACGGATCCAGTGGTGCATCATGGCGCTCGCGCTGGCCATCGGGCTGACCACCTGGTTCGCGGTCGGCTTGGTGCTGTTGTTGCCCATCCTGCTCACGCTCACGCACGAGACGAAGCAGCCCTTCCTCCGCCTCGCGCTGCCGTTGCTCGCCTGCCTCTCGGTGATGCACGGCGTGATGCCCCCGCATCCCGGCCCGGTCGTGGCGGTCGAGGCGCTCAAGGCGAACATGGGGCTCGTGCTGTTCTGGGGCTTCGTCATCGGCATCCCCACCGCCGCCGTGGCCGGACCGATCTATGCGAAGATCATCTCCGGCCGGGTCGTCGCCGATCCGCCGCCGATCCCGCCGAAGACGAAGTCGGCCGCCGCCGGGTTCCGGCCGCCCGGGTTCTGGCTCACGCTGTTCTCCATCATGCTCCCGGTGGCGCTGATGCTCGTCGCCACGGTGGCCGAGCTGACCTTGCCGAAGGGCATCCCGGCCCGCGAGGTCCTGACCTTCTTGGGCAACCCGACCATCGCCCTGCTGATCGCCGTGCTGTTCTGCGCCTGGTCGCTGGGGACGGGTTGCGGCTACACGCGGGCCGAGGTGTGGAAGTTCACCGAGCAGTGCATCGGCTCGGTGGGCATGACCATCCTGGTCGTCGGCGCCGGCGGCGGGTTCGCCCGCGTGCTGCGCGACAGCGGCGTCGCCGAATCCATCGGCCGCGCGGGACAACAGGCGGATCTCTCGCCGCTGCTCTACGGTTGGCTGGTGTCGGCCTTCATCCGGGTGGCGACCGGCTCGGCCACGGTGGCGATCACCACCGCGTCGGGCCTGCTCGTGCCGGTCATCCTGCAGCATCCCGAGCTCTCGCAGCACCACATCGCCCTCATCATCGTCGCGATCGGATGCGGCTCGCTCTTCCTGTCGCACCTGAACGACTCGGGGTTCTGGATCGTGAAGGATTGCCTCGGCCTGACCGTGGGCCAGACGCTGCGCACCTGGACGGTCTGCGAGACCATCGTCGGCGTCGCCGGCATGCTCTTCTCGCTGCTCGTGTACAAGCTGATCTGAGCAAGGGCACCGGAACGCCGGCTGATCCGGGTGCGAATTTGGCAAACGCCGGTGAGCCATGGGCGGGCGACCCGGTAGCGTTGCCGCGTCACATCGAAGAAACCTCGCACCCGCCACCTATGTCACAAGCCCTCGACCTCCATCACCCGCTCGTCCTCGAATTCCCCGGACTCCGCGACGCCATCCACAAGCTGAAGATGGAAGACGCGCATTTCCGGAGGCTGTTCGACGAATACCACGAGGTCGACCGCGCGGTCGTCCGCATCGAGGAGGAGATCGATCCTGCCGGCGACGCCCGCATCGCCGAGGTGAAGCACCGCCGCGCCCACCTCAAGGACGAGCTGTACCGGCAGCTGGTCGCCGCCCGGGCCGCCTGATCCACGACGCCCGCGGAGTGGTCCGCCGTCGCGGGCGCGTCACCGGTTCCCGCTTGACCGACCGGTCGCGGACCTGACGCCATGTGGCCGTTCCAGCCGCCATTGCCGCCGGAACGCCCGCCCGCCCGATGAACCGCCTGCTCGCAGAGACCCTCGGCACCTACGGACTCGTGTTCGCGGGTTGCGGTGCCATCGTCATCGACCACGCCACGGCGGGCTCGGTGACGCACGTGGGCGTGGCGATCACGTTCGGCCTCGTCGTCCTCGCGATGATCCACACGTTCGGCGACGTCAGCGGCGCGCACCTGAACCCGGCGGTGACGACCGCGTTCGCCGCGGCAGGGCGTTTCCCTTGGCGTGATGTCCCCGGCTATGTCGGGGCCCAATCGACGGGAGCGTTCCTCGCGTGCGTGACGTTGCGGGTCCTCTTTCCGGCGGAACGCGGTCTCGGTGCCACCGTGCCGACCGGGCCGGACCTGCAGAGCGTCGTGCTCGAGGTGGTGCTGACGTTCTTCCTGATGATGACGGTCCTCAGCGTCTCCACCGGTGCCAAGGAGAAGGGCATCACCGCCGGGATCGCCATCGCCTCGGTGATCACGCTGGAAGCGATGTTCGCCGGACCGGTCAGCGGCGCTTCGATGAACCCCGCGCGTTCTTTGGCGCCGGCCATCGTGGGTGGGGACCCCGCGGCGCTCCGGTCGGTCTGGATCTATCTGGTGGCGCCGCTGCTCGGCGCCTTGCTCGCGGTCCCGGCTTGCCGCGGCGTCCGTGGTCCCGGTTGCTGTGACGGACGCTGCGGGCCCGCTCCCTCTCCGACGACGACATGAACGCCTCCCCCAAACCGACCCTCCTGATCCTCTGCACCGGCAACTCGTGCCGTTCCCATCTGGCCGAAGGCCTCTTGCGCGCGGCTGCGGGCGACCTCTTCGACGTCCAGAGCGCCGGATCCAAGCCGGCCGGCTACGTCCATCCGCTCGCGATCTCCGTCATGGCGGAGATCGGCATCGACATCTCGGGGCACACCTCGAAGCCGATGACGCAGTTCCTTGGACAGCCGGTCGAGTCCGTCATCACGGTCTGCGGGAACGCCGACCAGGTCTGCCCGGTCTACCCGGGCCAGATGAACCGCCATCACTGGCCGTTCGATGATCCAGCGCACGCGACCGGCACCGAGACCGAGAAGCTCGCCGTCTTCCGCCGGGTCCGCGACGAGATCCGGGCCGTGTTCGGCGCCTACGCCGCCGGACGGCGTGACGAGGCGAAGCGGATCACCGCGCGCTGATCTCGCCGACTGGATCCGGCTGGAGGGTCGGGCGCGGGCATCGTCGCCGCACCTCGGGCAGGCTCTTGGCCGGGGGGGCGCCGAACGGAATTTTCGCGAGGACGGGATTGCCTGCCGCTTGATTCGTGTTCTTCTCTTCGGTCACCGGTTGAACCCAACCGCACTCCGTCGTCCTGCCATGTCCACCGATTTGTCACCCAGCAAGAAGCGCAAACTGCCGCTGATCCTCGGCGGTGCCGTGGCCGCCCTCTTGGTCCTCTATCTCGTCCTCACGAGCAGCCTGTTCATCAAAGGGGTCATCCTGCCCCAGGTCGGCAGCAACCTGGGCTGCGAGCTGACGGTCGAGGAGGTCTCGTTGAGCCCTTTCTCCTCGCTCACGTTGCGTGGTTTGAAACTGACACCTCGCGGGGCGGAGACGCTCGCCACGGTCGTCGAGGCGCGCGTCCGGTACGGTCTCCTCGCGATCCTCGGAGGCAACATCAAGGTGGATGAGCTGACGCTGGATTCTCCGGTGGTCACGATCGTCGAGCAGCCCGACGGCACCAGCAACCTCTCCAAGTTGCTCGACGGCATGCCCAAGCCCGAAAAGAGCGCGGCCAAGACGGCGGCCTCGGGACCTCTGAAGCTCGAGGTGCGGAACGTCTCGTTGAAGAACGGCTCGTTCCAGCTGACGCGGAAGCTCGGTGCCGCGGCGCAACTCACGGTCGCCGATGTCACCGGCCTCGATGTGACCCTCGACCGGCTCGCCAACGGCGCCACCAGCAAGCTCTCCATCGCCGGCGGCGGCGGGTTCGCCAAGACGATCGCGGACCAGCTCCACGGCAAGGCGAGCGGTTCCTTCGACCTCGCGCTCGACGACAAACTTCTTCCCAAGTCGGTCAAAGGCAGCCTCGCCGCCGACCTCGCCTCCGCGACCGGTGCGTTCAAGGATTCCGCCGGCCTCGGCGCCACGCTCATGGCGGACGCGACGGCCGCCGAGATCACCCAGATCCGGCTCGCGTTCCGCCAGCGCGCCGACGAGCTCGGTCGCGTGACCTTGAGCGGTCCTTACGACCTCACCAAGAAGGAGGCCCGCATCGCCTACGAGATCACCGGCCTCGACCGCCGGGTGCTCGCCGTCGCCGGAGCGGCCACGGGGATCGATTTCGCGCAGACCGCCGTGAGCGCGTCGGGCCGGGTCGATCTGGCGCAGCTCGGCAGCTTGGTCGCGTCGAGCGGCCGCATCGCCATGGCCCGGATGAGCCTGGTCACCACGAACGGCGCGACGCCGGTCGTCGACGTCGACTTGGCGTACAAGATCGGGGTCAACCTGGGCGACAAGACCGCGCTGATCGAGAAGGTGGACCTCTCCGTGAAACAGGCCGGGCGCCCGCTCGTCACCGGAAGCTTGGACCGCCCCATGAACATCTCCTGGAACAAGGCGACCCCGGGTTTCCGCGAAGCGACCTACGCGCTGGGCATCACCGGGCTCGAACTCGCCCCGTGGCGGGCCGTGGCCGGGCCTTCCCTGCCCTCCGGCAACGTCGACATGACCTTGAAGATCACCGCCGAGAACGACGGCCGCTTGTTGAAGTACACTTTGGCCTCGGACCTGCGGGATGTCGCGGCGAAGGCGGGCGGAGTGGATGTCAGCGGCATCTCGGCCAGTCTCGGGGCGGCTGGATCGATCGAGGATTTCGCGGTGTTCGGCATGGAGAAATTTGACCTCGCCGTCACCCACCGCGGGTCCCGGCTCGCGGCCCTCACCGGCCTGGCCAGTGTCAACTCGAAGAACCAGACGATGAACTTGCAGACCTCCGGTGAGGTCTCGGTGCCGGTCGCCTTGGCGGTCTATCCCGTCGCAGGTGTGAGCGCCACCGCCGGGAACCTGAAGCTCTCCGCCCAGTACGGCAGCAAGGCGGGCAGCACCAATGGTTCGGTGGATGTCGCTCTGATGGGTTTCGTCGGCCGGTCGGGCGCCATGGAGTTCAAAGACTACCAGGCCCGCGTGAACGCGGTCGGGGGCATCGCGGGGGATGTCTTCACGCTCACCCGGGCCAGCGTCGCCCTACAGGACGGCTTCGAACCCGGTGGGACCTTCGACGCCAGCGGCAGATATGACCTGGGGCGCAAGAGCGGGCGGCTCGAGTTCCGTTCGGTGGACCTCAACCAGCACGGGCTCGCCCCATTCATCGCCAACGCCATCGCCCCGCGCCGGCTCGTGTCGGTCGCGCTCGACCTCAACGGCTCGGCGACGCTCGACGCCGGCGGTGACTCCGCGGTCAAAGGCGACCTCCGCATCTCCAAGTTCATCGCAGCCGAACCTGGCCGCGACCTGCCCACGACGCCGCTGTCGCTGGGGCTCGGCTTCGATGCGGGACAGCGCGGCACGGTGACCGATCTCCGCAAGCTGCTCCTCTCTTTCGGGACGACACCGATCGCCGGCAACGAGCTGCTCGTCGCCGGCAAGATCGACATGGCGATCCACGACGCCGTGCCCACGGCGCTCACGATGAAGAGCGATGGGCTCGATTTCACGGCGCTCTACGACCTCTTCGCCGGCGACGGAACCGCGAAGAAGCCGGCTGCCGCGACGTTGGCGAAACCGGCCCCGGCCACCGGAGCCGCACCGGATGCCGAGCCGGCGGTGGTGAAGCTCCCGTTCCAGCAGTTCGCCCTCGACATCGACATCAAGCGCGTCCAGCTCCGCCAGGTCGCCATCTCCAACTGGGTCGCCAAGGTGAAGATCGACAAGAGCGCGGTCTCGCTCGACCCGTTCAGCCTCACCCTCAATGGCGCGCCGGTGACCGCCAACGTCCGCGCCGACCTCGGCGTCCCGGGCTTCACCTACGACGTCGCCTTCAGCGGCGACAAGATCCCGTTGCCTCCCTTCGTCGCGTCGTTCCAGCCGGACCGCATCGGCCAGATCGGCGGCACCGTCGGCGCGAAGGTCGCGATCAAGGGTTCCGGCGTCACCGGGGCCAACCTCCAGAAACACCTCGCCGGTCAGCTGGAGTTCGGGGCGACCCACCTCGACCTGAAGCTGAGCGACGTGAAGTCGCCGCTGCTGCGCACGATCGTCAACGTGGTCGTCGGCCTCCCCGATCTGATCCGCAGCCCGAGCCTCGGCACCTTGGCGAGTTTGGCCGGCCTGGGCGGCGCCCAGAAGGCGGACGGTTGGATGGACGAGCTGAGCCAGGCCCCGATCGGATCGATCACCGCCAAGGCCGTCGTCGGAGGCGGCAAGGTCGACATCCAGAAGGCCCTCGTGCAGAGCCCGGCCTTCTTCGCGGATGCCAAAGGCTCGATCACGCTCGCCCCGGTCCTCACCAACTCGGTGCTCGATATCCCGGTCGGCATCGCCCTCAAGGAGTCGCTGGGCAAGAAGGTCGGCCTCGCCGCGGCGTCGGAAGGCTATTCGCGGATGCCGGAATTCCTGACGGTGAAGGGCACTTTGGGCGGCCCGAAACCGGACATCGCGTACGCCAAGCTCGTGCTGCTGGCCGGCAAGGCCGGATTGGGCATCGCTGGCGGCTCCGCCGGAGCGCTCGGCCAGAAGGCATCCGGCTTGATCGACGCGATCACCGGCGGCGGTTCACCGGCCAGCGCCACCAACAGCGCGGCCAAGCCCGCCAACGCGCTGGGCAACGCCCTCGGCAACCTCCTCGGAGGGGGCGCACCACGGACCAACACGACGGCGAAGACCAACGCCGCGCCCGCCATCGACCTGCTCGACCTGTTCAAGAAGCCGAAGAAGTAGCCTGCGTCCGCACCTCCCAGCACCCCGCTTCACGTTCCCTGCGCCGTCGCCATGGACCTCATCGACTCCTACCTCACCGCGAACGGACCGCGCTTCGTCTCCGACCTCATCGCCTACGCCCGGTTCCCGAGCGTGAGCGCACAGCCCCAGCACGCCGGCGACCTCGTGGCCTGCGCAGGCTGGCTCGCGGACCGCTGTCGCGCGATCGGCCTCACGACGGTCGTCCACCCGACCTCGGGCAACCCGATCATCGTGGCGAAGACCCCGGGCCACGATCCGAAGAAACCGACCTTCGTCGTGTACGGCCACTATGATGTGCAGCCGCCCGAGCCGTTCGAACTGTGGGATTCCCCCCCGTTCGAGCCGGTGGTGAAAGGTCGCGACGTCTTCGGCCGCGGCATCAGCGACAACAAGGGCCAGCACCTTGCCCACCTCAACGCCGCCGAGGCCTGGCTCCGGTCCGGGCGCGAGCTGCCGTGCAACCTGACCTTCCTCATCGAGGGCGAGGAGGAGGTCGGCTCGACCGCTCTCTACGGGTTCTTGCCCGCGCACAAGGCCGGGCTCGCATGCGACGCCGTGGTGATCTCCGACAACGGGATCCCGACGCTCAAGCATCCGGCGCTCACGTACGCGCTCCGCGGCATCGCGGCGATGGAGGTGCGGTTGGACGGCCCGGCCCGCGACCTGCATTCCGGGATCTTCGGCGGGTCGGTCGAGAACCCGGCGATGGCGCTCTGCCAACTGCTCGGCAAGATGCGCGACGCCAAAGGCCGCATCACGGTGCCGGGCTACTACGACGACGTGGTGAAGCTCTCCGCCTACGAGCGCCGCCAGCTCGCGAAGCTGCCTTCCGATCCGGAACGTTACCGCAGGTTCCTCGGCGTGCCGCAGCTCTTCGGAGAGGCCGGTTTCACGCACGAGGAACAGCGTTCCGCGCGCCCCACCTTCGAGATCAACGGCCTCACCAGCGGCTATCAGGGCGACGGCAGCAAGACCATCATCCCGTCGTGGGCCAGCGCCAAGCTCACGCTCCGGCTCGTGCCCGACCAGAAGCCGGCGAAGGTCATCAAGGCCGTGACCGCACATCTCAAGAAGCTCTGTCCACCGAGCGTGAAGCTCACGGTCACGCCCGGCCATGGCGGCGCACCCTATCTCGTCTCGCCCAAGAGCCCGTTCGCGCAAGCCGCGCTGCGGGCGCTCCGGTCAGGCTTCGGCCACGAGGCGATCCTGACACGCGAAGGCGGCAGCATCCCGATCGTCTCGGCCTTCAAGCAGCATCTCAAGGCCGACACCTTGCTGCTCGGCATGGCGCTGCCCGACGACAACCCGCATTCGCCGAACGAGAAGTTCTCGCTCGACGCCTATGCCTCCGGCATGCGCATGAGCGCGCATCTCTGGCCGGAACTCGCCGCCGCCGCGGGGAAGTGAAGCCCGGACGGCCCCCGCCTGGAGGGGTTGGAAGAAGAAGGCGGTCCCGTCGGGCCCTACGGCGCGCCGCCGGGGACCGCCGCCGGTCACTCTTTCTTCGGAGCCGCCTTCACCTCGATGTGCAGGTCGCGGAGCTGCCGGCCCGTCACATGGCTCGGGCTGTCGGTCATCAGGCAGACGCCCTTCGCCGTCTTGGGGAAGGCGATGACGTCGCGGATGCTCGGCGTGCCGCAGAGGATGGCGATGAGCCGGTCGAAGCCCAGGGCGATCCCTCCGTGGGGAGGCGCGCCGTACTTGAACGCCTCGAGCATGTAGCCGAAGCGCAGCTGCGTCTCGTCGGGCGGGATCTGGAGGATCTCCTCGAAGATCGTCCTCTGCACGTCGGGCTGGTGGATGCGGATGCTGCCGCCGCCCAGCTCGACGCCGTTGACGACGATGTCGTAGTGCTGGCCGCGGACCTTCTTCGGGTCGGTCTTGAGCAGCGGGATGTCCTCCTCCACCGGCGCGGTGAACGGATGGTGGCTGGAATACCAGCGGTTCATCTCGCGGTCGAAACCCAGCAGCGGGAACTCGATGACCCAGAGGAAATCGAACCGGTCGGCCGGGATGACGAGCTTCCCCTGCCCTTTCAGCACGTCGGCGCAGTAGAGCCGGATCTTGCCGAGGATCTCGCAGGCGTTGAGCCACTGGTCGGCGGCGAACAGGATGAGGTCGCCTTCCTGGATGCCCAGCTTGGCGACCAGCGCGGATTTCTCGGCCTCGGTGAAGAACTTCACGATGGGGGATTTCCATTCGCCGTTCTCGACCTTGATGTAGGCGAGCCCCTTCGCGCCGAAACCCTTCGCGGTCTCGGTCATCGTCTCCAACTGGCCCTGCGTCGCGCCGGCGAGGCCGCGGGCGTTGATGGCCTTGACCACGCCGCCGGCTGCGACCGCGCCGCTGAACACCTTGAACGTGCTCGCGCGGAACTCCTCCGTGAAATCCACGAGTTCCATGCCGAAACGCGTGTCCGGCTTGTCGATGCCCCAGCGGTTGAGCGCCTCATCGAACGAGATGCGCTTGAAAGGCGTGGGGATGTCGATGTCGAGGGCGATCTTCCACACCCGCTTCAGCAGGCCTTCGATCAGCGCGTAGATGTCCTCCCGGTCGATGAAGGACATCTCGATGTCCACCTGGGTGAACTCGGGCTGGCGGTCGGCGCGGAGGTCCTCGTCGCGGTAGCAGCGGGCCAGCTGGAAATAGCGCTCGATGCCGCCGACCATGAGGATCTGTTTGAACTGCTGCGGCGATTGCGGGAGCGCGTAGAAGGTCCCCGGATCGCGGCGGTTCGGCACCAGGAACTCCCGCGCGCCTTCCGGCGTGGACTTGAAGAGCGTCGGCGTCTCCACCTCCAGGAAGCCCTGTTCGTCCATGTGGCTGCGCGTGGCGATGGCCACCTTGGAGCGGACGCGCAGGTTGCGCATCATCTCCGGCCGCCGCAGGTCGAGGTAGCGGTACTGGAGACGCAGCTCCTCGTTGACCTTGTTGGCCACCTCGGGGTCGTCCACCGGGAACGGCAGGACCGCGGCGTGGTTGAGCACCACCATCTCTTTGACCAGCACTTCCACCTGGCCGGTCGGGATCTTCGCGTTGTCGGTGCCGGTCGGGCGGACCCGCACGGATCCGGTGAGCTGGATGACCGATTCGCTATGCAGCTTGGTGGCGGTCGCGAAGACCTCGGCGGGGAGGTCGACCGGATCGAACACGGTCTGCGTCCGGCCTTCGCGATCGCGGAGGTCGATGAAGAGGACGCCGCCGAGGTCGCGGCGGGAGTGGACCCACCCCGCGAGGGTGACGGTCTGTCCGGCGTGCGCGGGCCGGAGTTCGTTGCAATGCTGCGTGCGTTTCATGTCGAAAAGAGAGCGGATGATGCGTATGCAGCCGGGGATGGCCAAGCGAAGTTTGCGGCGGCCGCCGAGACCTGTCCCTCCCGGGCCCCCTCGCCTGCGAGACATCGCCGGACCAGGAAGGAGCCGTTCGAGGCCGTGCCTCCCGCCCCGACGCCGGCGCCAACATTCGCGCTGGCGGTCGGCGCCGCGGCTGGTCTTCCATCCTTCTGCCCCGGTGTACCGCGTGGGCGAACGAATCTTTTCCCTTCTGCTTGAGAATCATCCTGACCGGCGCCTGCGGTTTCGTGGGCAGCACGATCGTCCGACAGCTCCTCGCGGAGTGGCCCGGGATCGAGATCGTGGGCTTCGACCATCTGGGCCGCGAAGGAGCGGAGCTGAACCGCGACCGGCTCCGCCGGCTCGGCGTGGAGATCGTCCACGGCGACCTGCGCTGCGCGTCCGATCTCGCCGATTGGCCGAAGGCCGACTGGGTCATCGACGCCGCCGCGAACCCCAGCGTGCTCGCCGGGCTCACCGGCGAAGGAGGCAGCCGCCGACTGGTCGAGCACAACCTGCTCGGCACGGTCAACGTGCTCGAATATTGCCGCCGCCATGGCGCAGGCTTGGTGCTCTTGAGCACCAGCCGCGTCTATTCGCTGCCGCCCTTGGCCGGCCTCCCGCTCAAGAAGACCGGGCTCGCCTACGGGCTCGACACCTCGAAGGAGCTTCCTCCGGGCGTCTCCGCCGAAGGCGTCGCCGAAGGATTCTCCACCGCGCCGCCGGTCTCGCTCTACGGCGTGACCAAGCTCGCCTCGGAGCAGCTCGCGCTCGAATACGGCGCGACGTTCGGCTTCCCGGTGTGGATCGATCGCTGCGGCGTGCTGGCGGGCGAGGGCCAGTTCGGCCGCGCCGACCAAGGCATCTTCGCCTACTGGATCAACGCGTGGCTCCGCGGCCGTCCGCTGAAGTACATCGGCTTCGACGGTACGGGCGCCCAATCGCGCGATTGCCTCCACCCCGCCGACCTGGTGCCCCTGCTCCGGCGGCAACTGACGGAACCTTCCCGGCCGGTCGCACGCATCCAGAACGTCGCCGGCGGACGGACCCAGACGATGTCGCTGGCGGAGTTGAGCGCCTGGTGCGCCGCCCGGTTCGGGCCCCGGGAGGTCGCGAGCGATCCGGTGCCGCGACCGTTCGACGTGGCCTGGTTGACGCTCGATGCCGGCCTTGCCGGACGGCAATGGGGCTGGCGCCCGGTGACGCCGTTGGAGACGGTCCTCGCACGGATCGCCGATCATGCGGAGAAGAACCCCCGGTGGCTCGAGCTCTCCGGAACACGATGAACGCAGGCGTCCTCCCGAACCCCGCCGCCAAGCCGCTCACCCGGTTCAGCATCGTCATCCCTGCGCGGGACGAGGAGGGCTGCATCGAAGCGATGGTGGAGAAGCTCCACGTCGAGCTGCGGCTCCAAGGCATCCCTCACGAGATCATCGTCGTCGACGACGGGAGCACGGATTCCACCTGGAAGAAACTGACCGCCCTCCAGGCCCGCATCCCCGAGCTGCGGCCGGTGCAGAACACCGGTGCCCACGGCTTCGGCCGCACCATCATCTTCGGCCTGGACCAGGTCCGGGGTGACGCCGTCACCATCATGATGGCCGATGAATCGGACGACACCCGCGACGCCGTCCGCTATTGGCACGAGCTCGGCAAAGGCTACGACTGCGTGTTCGGCAGCCGTTTCATCAAGGGCGGGGGCGTCATCGATTACCCGACGGTGAAGCTGATGGTGAACCGCATGGCGAACTTCTTCATCAAGACGCTCTTCAACCACGGCCTGAACGACACGACCAACGCGTTCAAGGCCTATCGCGCCGATGTGATCGCCGGGTGCCGGCCGCTGATCGCGCCGCACTTCAACCTCACGGTCGAGCTCCCGTTGAAGGCCATCGTGCGCGGCTTCAGCTACACGATCATCCCGATCACGTGGCGGAACCGCCGCACCGGCGTGGCCAAGCTGAAGATCCGCGAGATGGGCAGCCGCTACCTGTTCATCTGCCTCTACGTCTGGCTGGAGAAGTATTTCAGCCGGGGCGACTACCGGAAGCGATGAGCAGCCAGGACATCCCCTCGACCGGTCCGTCCGACGGGGCACGGTTCTCCCGACGGTTCCTCGACCTGACCACGCTCGCGTTGGTGGTCGCGCTGGGCCTGCTCGGTGGGTTCCTCATGTACCGGTACCCGGCCCGCTTCTTCGGTGCGGATTGGCTCACCAATGAACACGGCAACCAGCTCTACCGGGCCCAGGTGATCGGTGCCGGAGGGCATCTCTACCGCGACGTGGAATGCCAGTACGGACCGCTACCGGTCTACGCCTTCGCCGCGTTCGCCAAGTGGGCCGGGGACACGGTCCAGGCCGGATGCGCTTTCCACCTGCTGGTCAGTTTGGTGGCCGTGGCCGCGATGTTCCGCTGGCTGGCCCGCGCCGCGCTCTCGGGCCGCGAGTTGATCCTGCTCGCCGGCCTTCTCGGCGTCGCGTCGCTATGCCTGACGGTCTTCTTCCGCAGCCCGTTGCTCCTCTCTCTAGGGGCGAACTTCGAGTACCTGAGCTTCGAGCGTCTGTGGTTGATCGGCTTGGCGGCGGGCTGGAGGCCGCCAAGGGAAAGGGGCATGCGGGACGCGCTCCGGTTGGGCCTGTTCTTCCTGCTCTGGCAGCTCACGAAGTTCGGCGGCGGCGCGTTCGGCGTGGCGGCGTTCTTTGCGGTGGACATCGCCTACCTGCTCACCGTCGGCGACGGCGCGGACCGCCGCGCGGTCATCCGCTTCTGGGTGCTCGGCCCGGCCGCCTGCGTCGGCGCGGAGGCGCTGCGGGCGGCGATGTTCTACGCCGTGCTCGACCCCGATATCGCGACCCGGTCGCTCTGGCCGCTCTGGCTCATCGGCTTCTATCCCTATGACCGCCTCCACATCTGGATCGATGGGCGCCACTTCCTCACCTATATCGCACCCATCGCCATCCCGGCCCTCGCCGGCTTCGCGATCTCGGCCGCTTGGCTTTCGGCGAAGGCCCGGACGGCGATGTCATCGCGGTTGCCCGTGGCGCTGTGGTTCCCGGTGATGGTCCCGTTGGCGTTCTACCTGGGCGGATCCATCGACAAGGTCGGCTATTTCGGCCGCGAATGGCTGTTCTTCCAGTATGCGTTCGCCCTGATGCCGGCGATGTTGCTGTTGGCGATCCGCACCCCGCGGATCCTGGGGCCCGGCCTCGCTTTCTGCGCCTATGGGACGAGCGCCCTCATGTTCCTCCGCTCCGCTGGATGGAAACCTTCGCCGGATCCGGTCCGGTTCGAGACGCCCGTCGGGCCGGTCTGGGAATCCGCCACGAACGCCGATATGCGGATCTGGCAAGCCGCGCAGGCGTGGACCGATGCCCGCCCAGGATCGCGTCTGGTGGTCTTCAGTCGTTGGTCGGGCGGAGGATGGTATGCCGCCCGGAAGACGCACGCCCAACTGCGGAACACGCTCTTCGTCCATGGTGCACGCACCGGGCCGGATGACACGCAACTCGACGCGGTGCTGCCGCAGGTCGACCTCATCGTCTGCCAAGTGGAGGACCTCCAGGGCGATCTTCCGTCATCCGTCCGGTCCGAACGGGCCGGGAAGGAGATCGCGGGTTTCCTCCCTCCGGCCCTCGCGCGGCGGGTGATGGATGGATACGTCCTCGCGGAGACCGACCCTCGCGCCAACGGATGGTTGATGCTCCGTCGCCGCGCGATGAAGTGACCCGGTCGCGGACATGCGCCCGCTCCGTCCAAGGCCGGACGACCGCTCAGGTGATCATCATCCATCGGAGGCTTCTTTTCGCAGGCGACGACCGGGAGAGATCCACAGCTTTTCCGGGCCAGGGCACGGAGCCACATCGCTTCCGGCGCTTGTGACGGCTTCCGGAGGACCGCGGCCGGATCGGATGAGACCCTGGCGAATCCGGTTTCGACTTCCGCGCCCCGGCTTTTACAGTCCGGCCATGTTCAACGCAGCTGACGTCCAGTCCGTCGGTGTCGACCGCTTCCCGCTCCGCGCCGTCACGCCTCCGGCGCAGATCGATGCCCTGGCCCGCGACATCCTCGCGCTCAAGAAGAAGCTCAACGCCGTCATCCTCGCGCACAACTACCAGGTGCCCGAGATCCAGGATGTCGCGGATGTGGTCGGCGATTCCCTCGGTCTTGCCCAGCATGCCGCCAAGACGGATGCCGATGTCATCGTCTTCTGCGGCGTCCACTTCATGGCCGAGACGGCCAAGATCCTGAACCCGGGCAAGATCGTCATCCTGCCCGACGCCGACGCCGGCTGCTCCCTGGAATCCAGCTGTCCGGGGCCGAAGCTGAAGGCCTTCCAGGCGACGAACCCCAACTTCTGGACCATCGCCTACATCAACTGCTCCGCCGAGGTGAAGGCGCTCAGCGACTGCATCTGCACCAGCGGCAACGCGGTCAAGGTCGTCGAGGCGGCACCCAAGGACCGCGACATCCTCTTCGTCCCGGACGAGAACCTCGGCGGCTGGGTGATGGAGCAGACCGGCCGGCCGATGACCCTCTGGAAGGGGGATTGCTACGTCCACGTCGAATGGACGCACGCCGCGATCACGCGGATCCGGCAGAAACATCCGGGCGCCCCGGTGGTCGCGCATCCCGAGTGCCCCAAGGCGGTCCGCATGCTCGCCGACGAGGTCTGCTCGACCGAGAAGATGGTCACCTGGTGCCAGCGGTCCACCGCGAAGGACATCATCATCGCCACCGAGGCCGGGATGCTCCACCGGTTGAAGAAGGAATGCCCGGACAAGAACTTCATCCCCGCACCGACCGACCGATGCGCATGCAACGAGTGCCGCTTCATGAAGATGAACACGCTCGAGAAGCTCCACGATTGCATGGTCGCCCTCGCGCCCCGCATCGAGCTGCCGCCCGAGCTGGGCGCGCGCGGCCGCATCGCCATCGAGCGCATGCTCGAGATCTCGGCGCGCCCCTGAAGCGGTCAACGTGACGGCGGCGGCCCGCTGCTGGCGCGGATGACGAGCTCCGCGGGCAACCGGTGCGAACGCGTCGGCTCGCCCTTGAGCAGCTTGAGCATCGTCTCCATGGCCATCGCACCGAGGCGCAGCTTGGGCTGACGGACCGTGGTGAGCGGCACCCGGAAGTATTCGCTCACGAGGATGTTCCCGAACCCGACCACGCTGATGTCCCCGGGGATGCGGACCCCTTGGTTCAACAGCGCGTCGGCCGCGCCGATCGCGACCAGGTCGTGCGCGCACTGGAGCGCCGTGGCATCCGGCCGTTCCTGCATGAACTGGAGCGCCGCCGCGGCACCTTCCTCGATGGTCGTGCCCGCGTTGAAGATGAGCTGGTCCGTGACCGGGACGTCGGCATCCCGGTGGGCGCGGCGGTAGCCTTCGAGCCGTTCGCGGGCCCAGGGCGCGACCATCGGTCCGGCGAAGAAGGCGATCCGCCGGTGCCCGAGGTCGAGCAGATGGCGCGTCGCCGCGGCGCTGGCCGCGAGGTCGTCGGTCTCGATCGCCGGGAACTGCCGGCAGAACGGCGCGCTGTGGCCGAGCACGACGGTCGGGATCCCTCGCTTGCCCAGTTCTTCGTAGATCCCGGCCGTCTCCCCGAGCCGGTAGACCGGCGAGATGAACAGGCCGTCCACCCGTCGCGCGATCAACCGGCGCAGCGCCGCCTCCTCGCGCTCGGGACGGTTGAGCGAATGGGCGATCACCAGGTCGTAGCCGAGCTCGTGGGCCCGCTCCTCGATGGCCATCACGATGCGCGCGTTGATCGGGTTGGTGCTGGCGGAGATCACCAGCCCGAGCAGACGGGACGTGCGGCTGCGCAGGCCTTGGGCGCTGACATCGGGCAGATACCCCATCTCGGCGGCCAGCTTGCGGATCCGTTCCTTGGTCGCGGCGGAGAGGTCGGGTTTGTCTCGGAGCGCCTTGCTGACGGTCATCACGGAGACCCCGGCGGTGGCGGCGATTTCTTTTAGTCGGACCATGGCTGAGGATCAGAGGTTGCCGCCGGACCAACCGAATTTTTGGCGGAGCGTGCTGAAGAAGCTGGTGCCGTCCAAGCGAAGCAGCCGGATGGTCCGCGCGCTGCGGCGGATGGTGACCGTGTCGCCGGTGCCGATGTCGGTCTGCTGCTGGCCGTCCGCCGCGACCGAGGCGACGAACCGGCTGCTGAGCAGCTTCACCTGCACGGTGGAATCCAGCCCCACGACCAGCGGACGGATGCTGAGCGTGTGCGGACAGATCGGGGTGAGCGTGAGCACATCGGCGTCGGGGCTGACGATCGCTCCTCCGGCCGCGAGAGAATAGGCCGTCGAACCGGTGGGCGAGCTGGCGATGAAGCCGTCGCACCGGTAGCTCGTGAGCAGCTCGCCGTCCACCCGGACCTCGATCTCGATCAGCCGCGACGTGAGGCCGCGTCCGATCACGAGGTCGTTCAGGGCGATCCGCGTGGTGCGCTCGTCGCCGCGCTGGATGACGGCTTCGAGCAGCGACCGCTCCTCGATGACGAACTTCCCTTCGGGGATCTTCTTGAGCGATTCCGCGAGCCGGTGCGAAGGCACGGCGGTGAGGAAACCGAGATGGCCGGCGTTGATGCCCAGCAGCGGCACCGGCAATCCCGCCACCTCGCGGGCGATGCGCAACATCGTGCCGTCGCCGCCGAAGACCAGCAGCAGGTCCGAGGCCCGCGCGAGCTGTTCCAGCGAGGCCGCGGCCGGCAGCTCGCCGCCGATCAGATCCGCGGTGGAGGGCTCGCACGTGACGATCCTTCCGAGGCCGAGCAACACCTTCGCGGCACGACGGACCAACCGGGCGGCGTCCGGCTTCTCCGGGTTGGCGATGAGCCCGATCCGGCGGATGGTCTCGGCGATCTTTTTCACGGCGGGGTCATACACGGTCCATGAGCGCCAAGAATTCCTTGTTGCCGGCCGGGCCGATCAACGGGGATTCGGTGGTTCCCCTCCAAAGTAGCCCGAGATCGCCGCCGCGGACAAACTCTTCCAGCTCGGCGAGCACGCGGGCGTGGACGGCCGGGTCGGTGATGACGCCCTCGCCTTTGTCCGCCTCCTCTTTCCCGGCCTCGAACTGCGGCTTCACCAGCACGACCATCCGCCCGCCGGCACGCAGCAGCGGCGCGGCCGCCGGCAGGATCTTTCGGAGCGAGATGAACGAGCAATCCGCGACCACCAGGTCGAACGGGCGCGCCTCCGGCCCGAACGATGCCATCGAGAGCGACCGGGCATTGGTCTTCTCCATCACCACGACCCGAGCATCCTGGCGCAGCTTCCACGCGAGCTGCCCATGTCCCACGTCGACCGAGAAGACGCGCGCCGCGCCGTGCTGGAGCAGGCAATCGGTGAATCCCCCGGTGCTCGCGCCGAGGTCGAGCGCCACGGTGCCCGCGACCTCCACCGCGAAACGGACCAGCGCGTGCTCCAGCTTGTGGCCGCCGCGGCTGACGAACTTGTCGCCGGCCATGAGCTCCACGCCGTCGCCGTCGCGCACGGGGTCGCTCGCCTTCGCGGCCGGATGGCCGTTGACGCGGACCTGTCCCGCCATCACGGCGCGCTGGGCCTGGGTCCGGGTGGCGCACAATCCGCGGGCGACGAGGGCTTGGTCGAGGCGTTGCTTCAAGGAAGGTCCACGCTGCGGCAGGAAGGCGCCGCTTGCCAAGCACCGCGGACGGCGCGCGCCCGATCGCGGTCCAGAGATGCCGGTCCAGAGATACCGGTTCAGAGATGCCGGATATGCGAGCGGTACTTCTGGAGCAGCAGGTCGTTGTGGTCGTCACCACGGGTGTTGCTGCTGATGAAGACCTCGGGCAGGCAGCCCCGCTCCACCGCCAGCTCGATGGCGTGGACGATCACCAGGTTGATGATGAGCATCCCGGTGATGCTCGACGGCGGTCCGATCCGGTGCGGGAAGCCGGGCAGTTCCACCGCCGCGTCGCCATCGACGCCGCAGTTGTCGATCACCACGTCCGCGACTTCCGCGAGGCGCTTGCCCGAGGGGTGACGCGCGGGCCAGGCGAAGCTCTGCGCGCGGTTGGTGATCGCTACCGTCTTCACACCGCGCGCCCGGGCACCGAGCGCCAACTCGATCGGGACGGCGTTGCGGCCGCTGTTCGACACGATCACCAGCACGTCGCCCGCGGTGATGGGATAGGAGCCGAGGATCCGCTCCGCGTATCCCGGCTCGCGCTCCTTGTAGGTCGCCTCGATGGCGTTCTCATGGAGCATCAACGGCTCCTCGAGCATCGGCACCGCACGGGCGAGACCGCCGGCCCGATAGAAGATCTCCTCCGCGACCATGTGCGAGTGGCCCGTGCCGAACGCGAAGAGGAACCGGCCGCCGGCCAAGGCGTCCGCGAGCCAGGCCCCCGCCTGCTCGATGGCGGGACGCTGCGAGACCGCCACCCGGTCGAACTGGGCCCGGGAGACGGCGACGAAGGAATCGTAGGCGGACATGAAGAGGAAAAGCCGGCGGCGGGGAACCCGCGGCCGGCCGGGAAGATCCGGTGTGGAGATGCGCGGGAGGCTACTTCTTCGGCGCGGGCGGCACAGGCGGCGATGTCTTCTTGGCGGCCTCCTCCTTCTGCAGCCGCTCGAGGTCGGCGGGTTTGATGACCTCGATCTTGGCGCCCTTCTTGAGTTCATCGGCGCTCGGCACCTTGATGATGTCGCTGGTGACGACCGGCTGGGTCGAGCCACCGACCGTCACGGACTTGGCCGCGGGCTCGGACGATTTGATGCTGAGCAGCTCGATGTCGAAGATCAGGGCCGCGTTCGGACCGATCTTCGCGCCGGAACCGCGCTCCATGTAGGCCAGATCGGACGGGATGTAGAGCTGCCACTTGGAGCCGACGGGCATGAGCTGGAGCGCTTCGGTCCAGCCCTTGATCACGCCTTTGACGCCGAACGTCGCCGGCTCGCCGCGCGAATACGAGCTATCGAACTCGGTGCCGTCGATCAGCGTGCCCTTGTAGTGGGTCGTGACGGAATCGGACGCGGCAGGCTTGGGGCCTTCGCCCTGCTTGACGACCTTGTACTGGAGACCGCTCGGCAAGGTGACGACGCCTTCCTTGGATTTGTTGGCCGCGAGGAACGCCTCGCCGGCCTTCTTGTTGACCTCGGCATCGGCCTTGCGCTTGTCCTCGGCTTTCTGCCGGAGCTCGGTGGTGTAGCTGCGGACGATGACCTGGGCCTCCGCCTCGGTGAGCGTCGTGGGCCGGCCGTTCAAGGCGTCGGAGAACGACTTCGCCGCGGTCTCGGTGTCGACCTCGTAACCGCCGCGCTGGAAGTTCTTCTTCATGTCCGAGGCGATCATCACGCCGATGGCGTGGGAGCGCTTCTGCTTCTCGTCGGAGAAGCGGGTGTCCGGTGCGGCGGCCACAGCGGTGGCCGGAGCCGTGGTGGTCAAGGCGGGTTTGGCGTCGGCGGCGCTGGCCGCGAAAGAGAGCAGGCCGGTCAAGGCGAGCAAGGAGGAACGATTTTTCATGTTGAGAACGGATGCTCCGCCGGACCCGGAATACCCGGGCAAGCAACGGAAACGCCGGGTAGCTAACAGCGGCGGCGGCGAATGTCCAGAGGGCCGTGGCACGGGGGCGTCGGGAGTGCCGTGCCGGCAGGTCCGCCGAGCCCGTTCCAACGCCGAGCGTGGGCCCACGGACGTACGCGGTGGCGGATGCCGTCGGTCAATCCGCGCTCTCGACGGACTTCACCTTGAGCACGGGCAGCTTCCAACGGGCGTCGCGCCACTCCTCGCCGGTGACGAAGACGTGTTTGCCTTTGAACTTGGCGAGGTCGATGGAGGGATCTTCGTTCACCAAGAAATCGAGCGTGCCTTCACCGCGGGTGCTGCGGAGCTCGAAGTTGCCCGGAGAATTGGCGTTCCAACTCCGGCGCAGGATGCCTTCACGGAGCACCTGGCGAGGAGCGGAATCCGCCAAGACCGGCACGGCAGGCAGCGGCACCGCCGGAGCGGTGGCGGCTGCGGCGGTCTCCACCACGGCTGCGGCAGCGGGCGCGACGGTGTCCGCCGGCACGGAAGGCCTTACCGGCGGCGGGATCGGGGCGGTCTTAACCTCGGGAACCTCGGCAGGCACCACCAGCGTGGACTCTGCGATGGCAGGGCGTGCCGCCGGTGGCTTCTCGGTCGTGGTGGCGACGGCCGGGGCCTCGGCCGGGGCATCGACTTCCTTGCGCTCGATGAGGTTGCTGGCGACGAAGGCGTAGGTGCCGGCTGGCGGCTCGATCTGAAGCCAGCCGTCCGATTCGCGGACCACGACCACGGTCGCGCCGCGCGGGAGCAGACCGATCTCGCTGTAGTTTCTGCCGGGACCGGCCCGGAGGTTGAGCGACTTGCCCTTCACCGTCTTGGTCGCACCATCCACAAGCGGCCCGTAGACCCAGACGGCGACCTGTGGAGGCAGGGCGACCTTGGTCCAATCTTTCGGCGAACTGCCGTCCACGCCGGTGCCGGCTTCCGCGCCGACCACCTCGACCGTGTCGCCTTTCTTGAGCGTTGCCAGCACCTCGCCGTCGAACGCCGGCTTGGCGCGGACGTTGGTGCGGTCGGCCTTGACGATGGCGGTCGGTCCCGCGGCCATGGCGATGACGGCGGAAAGCGCGGCCCAAGCAGCGAAGCAACGGCGGACGGTCGGTCTCATAGAAAAATCTGCCGGCACCCGGGGCGCGCGGCCGGGCGAGCCTCAGCACTCACTTGGCACCGCGCAAGAGCGATCTGATCTCGGGATCGGTGAGCGTGCGCCATTTGCCGACCGGCAGCTCCCCGAGCTTGATCGGGCCGATCTGCACGCGCTTCAGCTGCTCGACCTCGTGCCCGAGCACCTCGAACATGCGGCGCACCTCGCGGTTCTTGCCCTGGGCCAGCTCCAACTCCACGACGCTGTGGGAGTTGTTGCACGAGACCACGCGGGCCGCCTCGGCCTTCAGCGTCTCGGCGCCGTCCGAGATGCCCTTCGTGAGGCGGTCGGCATCCGATTGCTCCACGCGGCCGACCACGAATGCCCAGTACGTCTTGGTCATCCCGTACCGCGGATGGGTGAGCTTCAGGCTGAAGTCGCCGTCGTTCGTGAGGAAGATCAGCCCTTCGCTGTCGCGGTCGAGGCGGCCGACGGGGAAGAGATTGATCCAATCCAGCGGCAACAGGTCGAACACCGTGCGGCGTCCGAGATCATCGTTCCGCGTGGTGAGGAAATCGCGGGGCTTGTTGAGCGCGATGTAGAGCTTGCGCTTGGGTCGGACGGGCCGGCCGTCGACCGTGACCTGCGTCGCGGCCGGATCGACCTTGGTGCCGGGCTCGGTGACGACCTTGCCCTCGACGGCGACGCGCCCCTCGCTAATGAACTGCTCGGCCGCGCGACGCGAGGCCACGCCGGCATCGGCGAGGAATTTCTGGAGACGGACCATGGACATACGGGACGGACTGGCGTGGGAGGCGGGCGGGGGGTGTTAAAAAACGAAGCGCGGTGACGCAGGATCCCCCGCGCACCGCGCTCGTGTTGGTGCCGCGCCACCGCGGGCGGGGATCACTCCGGGGGCTTGGTCTTGCGCAGACCGGTGATGCGGTCGCCTTCTTTCCACTGGTTCCGGGTCTTGAGCACGGCGACGCGCTCGAAGCGTTTCAGGACATTGCGCTTACCGCCGGTGGCGGCAGCGGCGCGTAGGCTGCTGTGCTGGGACATAAAATTGTGCTCGGACGCTGCGTTTTCCCGTCGGCCGTGCCGAACGGAGCGCGGTGTGTAACAGACCCCATCGCCGATGCAAATGGGTTTTTCAGGCTTTCTCTGGATTTCTTGGGAAGACCCACCCCTGGACGGCGCCCGGACCCGGACGCATCCGGCGACATCGGCGGCCCGCCGCTCCCCCATGGCGGTCGCCTCCGCGCCCCGGACAAAGGCGCTTTCGCGCCCTCCCCAGTGGGACCGGACGCCTTGATCTTCTGAATCTGGCTGTCCGCCCCGTTCTTGGCCCGCCCGGCCAACTTCGCCGCGCCCGCGGCTGGATCCCCGTCCCCTTCCGCTTGGACCGACTACCTGCGCGCCGTGGCGCGGCGGGCAGCGTTCAGCGCAGGTCGGTCTCGTAGGCCGGACTCATATCGACCGCCGCCAACGTGATCGCCTTGGGAGGTCCAGGTGCCGCCCGCAGCGGGTGTCCGCCGGGTCGTGGTCGGTGACGGTGCGCTGGCGGCGCTCGGGTTGGGGGGCTAGACCTACGCTGGCCGGAACTTCTCGGGGTTCGCAGATGATGCTCACGAAGCCGTCGGCTTCGGACGGGTGATCCATGCCCCGAACCTCCCGGCACTGCCCAAGGTCCGACCGTCGGTGGAAGTCTCGCCCGGCGAACCTCCCCCCGACTCCCCGGCGCCTCCCCGCCATTCCATAAAAAACGAGATGGAACCCGTGAACTCACCGGCACACCCATCGAGAAGACGGACGCGAACACGCGGGCGGTCTTCGGTGACTACATCTCCATCTACGACATCCAGCGCGCCGTCGCCGACAAGGCCACGGTGCCGATCTATTACGAGAGCCGCATCTCCAAGCTGAGCCTGAACGCCGCCGAGCTGCCGAAGCTGGACGCGGAGTTCGAGGAGATCACCGAAGGCGAGGAGCTGACGAAGAAGGAAAAGCACAAGAACGTCGCCGCCGAGCTGCTGGAGAAGCTGCTCAAGGACGAACTCAAAGTGCGCTCCAAGCGCAACCTCGTGCAGGCGCAGGTCTTCAGCGATAAGCTCAAGAAGACCCTCAACGCTTACCACAACCGCGCCATCTCGACGATGCAGGTCATCGAAGAGCTGATCAAACTCGCCAAGGACCTCGACGCCGCCACCAAGCGCGGTGAAAACCTCGGCCTGACCGAGGACGAAGTCGCCTTCTACGACGCCCTTGCCGCGAACGATTCCGCCGTGATCGCGATGGGCGACGCCAAGCTCAAGGTCATCGCAGCCGAGTTGATCACGCAGGTGAAGAAGAGCGGGACCATCGACTGGACCCTGCGCGAAAGCGCCCGCGCCAAGATCAAGGTCATGGTGAAGCGCATCCTGAACAAACACGGCTACCCGCCGGATCTGCAGGAAGAAGCCGTGAAGACCGTGCTCGCGCAGGCGGAGCTGCTCTGCGCGGCGTGGGTGTGAGGCGAAGGCAACGCGGATCCAGGCGCCCTTCCCTCCTGCCCTACGGCCCGCCATGACGGTTGCCTTGGCGGTCCGGGCGGAGGCATCTTCGCTGCCTCCCATGGTGAGACCTATCCTGTCAACCCGCTGGATCTGGCTGCTCGCGCTGTTGCTGGCCCGCCAGGCCTTCTCCGCCGCAGCCGCACCCACGGCCGATTTCCGCGCCCGCGAGGCGCTGGCGGTGCTCAAGGCGGAATGCTTCACCTGCCACGGCGAGGAGAAGAAGAAAGGCGGCCTCGTGCTCACCTCCCGGGAGTCGCTGCTCAAAGGCGGCGAAGAAGGACCGGTGGTCCGGCCGGGACGACCCGATGCCAGCAAGCTGGTCACCTCGTTGGCGGCCGGCGTCGAGACGCACATGCCGCCGAAGAAGCAGCTCGCGCCGGCGCAGGTCCGCGCCATCCGCGATTGGGTGAAGCGCGGTCTCGCTTGGGACGCCGCGGCGCTCGATGACGATCCGTCGAGACTCGCGCCGGTCGCGCTCGCGCCGTTGCCGGATTCGTACCGGCCGGTGATGGCGCTGGCGCTTTCCCCGGACGGCAAGCGGCTCGCGGTCGGACGCGCCGGATCGCTCCTGGTGCACGACCTCTCGCGGACGAACTTCCCCGCCATCGCCCGGATCGAGGCGCATATCGACGCCGTGCAATCGCTCGCCTGGAGCGCCGACGGGGCCCGGGTGGCGTCGGGTGGATTCCGCCGGATCGTGCTCTGGGACGGCGTGGCCGCGACGCCGGAGCGCGTGGTCACCCACGGGCTGTCCGGCCGTGTCGCCGCCATCGCCTTCGCGCCGGACGGACAGACGCTCGCCATCGCGGACGGCGAGAGCGGTCGGACCGGGATGGTGCGGTTCGTCGACGTCGCGACCGGCAAGGTCACCGTGTCGTGGCCGGCGCATTCCGACGACCTGCTCGGCATCGAGTTCAGCCGCGACGGCAAGCGGTTGCTGACCGCGGGCGGCGACCGCTTGGTGAAGGTCTGGGACGTCGCGACGCGGCAACCGGTCGCGGTGCTGGAAGGCCACACGGCGCAGGTGATGTCCGCCGCGTTCAACCCGGATGCGACGCGCGTGGTCAGCGGCGGCGCGGACAAGCAGCTCAAGGTCTGGGACATCGCGACCAAGGAGAAGATCATCGCGCTCGGAAGCCCGGTGGCATCCATCACCGCGGTGGCGTGGCCGGGTGACGGCGCGTCGATCTTCGCGGTGACGGATGCCGGCGGAGTCTTCCGCTACACGAACCTGAAGACCCACACCGGCGAACAGAGCTCCGCTTCCGGCGACGAACGCCGATTGGGCGACCTGGCCGACGCCGCGATGTGCGTGGCGGTGTCGGCCGACGCCAAACGGATCTGTGCCGGCGGCCACGACGGCTCGGTGCAGATCTGGGACGACGATGGAAAGCTCTTGGGCACGCTGTCCCCGGCGATGGCGATCGCTTCCGACGGGACGGCGGCCCAACGCCCGGAAGCGTCGAAGGCGCCGGGGCCTGCCGTCGCTCCGGGATCGGTCCGACTCGGCGCCGGCAGGAAGCCCGCCGAGTCGGGCAGGCTGGAAGCCCCTCCTTCCCGGCCGGTCGCCGCAAGACGTCCGGCTCGTGCCGCGCTCCGACCGTCCGACGCGGTCTCGATCGCCGTGGAACCGTCCGGGCTCCACCTTTCCGCCGATTCGCCGCGCCACGGGATCCTCGTCACCGCCCGGACGGCCGACGGCTTCGAGGTGGACGTGACGGATGCCGTCCGCTTCAGCGCCGGACGCAAGGCGCCCTTCCGGCTCGGCGACGCGGGCGAAATGTTCGCGACGCATCCCGGCGCCGGCACGTTGTCCGTCCGGTTCGGCCGGCACGAAGCGGTGGTGCCGGTGACCGTCGACGGCGATCCGGACGCGCCCGGGGCGATGTCGGCGGCGGCGGCGCGTCCGCCGAGTTTCCTCCGCGACGTGTTGCCGGCGCTGAACCAGGCCGGTTGTTCCGCGGGATCCTGCCATGCGAAGCCGGACGGTCAGAACGGGTTCAAGCTCTCGGTCTTCTCCTACGACCCGAAGGCCGACCTCGCCGAGATCGTGAAGGACGTCCGCGGTCGCCGGGTCTTCCCGGCCGCGCCGGACGAGAGCCTGCTGCTGCTCAAGCCGCTCGGCGTCGTGCCGCACGAGGGCGGACAACGCTTCGCGCGCGGATCGGAGACGCACCGGCTGATCGCCCGCTGGATCCGCGAGGGCATGATCTACGCGGCGACCCACGAGCCGGTGCTCCGCAGCGTGACCGCCTTCCCCAAGGAACGCCGCTACCGCAAGGGGGCGACGCAGCGGCTGCTGGTGACGGCGCACTATTCGGACGGCTCGGAGCGCGACGTGACCCGGCTGGCGTCGTTCGATTCGAACGACAAGGAGATCGCCAAGGTCGACGAGCACGGGCGCATCGCCATCGGCACGCTCACCGGCCAGGGCGTGGTGGTCGCGCGGTACATGGGTTTCGTCGGTGATTCGCAGGTCCTCGTGCCGGCGGAGCATCTGTTGCCGGCCGAGAGGTACGCCGGATCGCCGCGGGAGAACTTCATCGACGAGCTCGCCTACGCCCGGTTCCAGCGGCTCGGGTTGTTCCCGTCCGATCTCTGCACGGACGCGGAGTTCCTGCGCCGCGCGAAGCTCGACGCGATCGGGCTCCTGCCGACGCCGGCGGAGGTCCGCGCCTTCCTGGCGGATCCGTCGCCGGACAAGCGGAAGAAGTTCATCGCGCAGGTGCTCGACGACCCGGCCTACGCGGATTTCTGGGCCAACAAATGGGCGGACCTGCTGCGGCCGAACCCCGACCGCGTGGGCGTGAAGAGCGTGTTCACCCTCGACCGGTGGCTGCGCGTCCGCTTCCAGGAGAACCAGCCGTACGACCAGTTCGTGCGCGAGATCCTCCTGGCCGAGGGCTCGAACCATCGCGACGGCCCGGCGGTGATCTACCGCGACCGCCGCGAGCCGCCGGAGCTGACCACCATGTTCAGCCAGCTCTTCCTCGGCACGCGGCTCGAGTGCGCCAAGTGCCACCATCATCCGAACGAGAAATGGAGCCAGGACGACTTCTACCAGCTCGCCGCCTACTTCGGTCCGCTGAAGCAGAAGGGCGCCGGTCTCTCGCCGCCCATCTCCGCCGGCACCGAGACGTTCTTCTTCGCCCCCGGCGGCAGCGTGAAGCATCCCGTCACCGGCGAGGTGATGTCGCCGCGTCCGCCGGATGGACCGGCCACCGCGGCCGGCACCGGCGATCCGCGCCGCGCACTCGCGGATTGGCTGACCGCTCCGGGCAACCCGTTCTTCGCGCGGGCCGCGGTCAACCGCGTCTGGGCGAACTTCTTCGGCCGCGGCTTGGTGCATCCGGTCGACGACTTCCGCGTGTCCAACCCGTGCGTGGATCCGGCGCTGCTCGACGCGTTGGCCGCTGATTTCGTCGCGCACGGGCACGACCTCAAGCACCTCATCCGGACCATCCTCGCGTCGCACCTGTACCAGCTCAGCTCCACGCCCAACGAGACGAACCTGGCCGACACGCGCAACTTCTCCCGCGCCTATCGCCGCCGCCTGCCGGCCGAGGTGCTGCACGACGCCGTGGACGACGCGACCGGGGTGCCCGACACCTTCGCCGCGTTGCCGGCCGGCGGACGCGCCACGCAGGTCTGGAGCTACAAGATCGAATCGCGGTTCATGGACGCCTTCGGCCGCCCGAACTCGAGCAGTGATTGTCCCTGCGAGCGCGACATGCAGTTGAGCGTAGTCCAGTCGCTGCACCTCATGAACTCGAAGAACCTCCAGTCGAAGCTGTCCGATCCGGCCGGCCGGATCCACCGGCTCGCCGCGGGCGACCGTCCGCCGGCCGGCGTCGCCGAGGAGCTCTACCTGCTGACGTTGGGGCGCCCGCCCACCGCGCCCGAGCTGGAACGGAGCACCGCGGCCTTCTCGGCCGAAGGCGCGACGCGGACGACCGCGACCGAAGATATCTTCTGGGCGCTGGTGAACTCGCCAGAGTTCATCCTCAACCATTGAATCGGAAGCGCCCGTGACGACGTCAGCTTCCTCAACGATGGCTTCACAAGACGACCGCGACCGAGATATCGTCACGCCAGCACCATGACCGGACTCACCCACGACTGCGGCGGCATGCCGCGCCGGGATTTCCTCCAGCTCGGCCTCGGCGGACTGCTCGGTCTCGGCTTCACCGACGTGCTGCGGATGCGCGCGGAGGCCGCCACCGCTGCCGGCGCGGCTCCGCTGGCGGCCAAGGCCGGCGCGAAGCCGGCCAACTGCATCCTCATCTGGCTCGACGGCGGACCGTCGCACTACGAGACCTTCGACCCGAAGCCCGACGCGCCGTCGGAGATCCGCGGCGACTTCAAGACGATCGGCACGTCGGTGCCGGGCATCCGCTTCAGCGAGGCGGTGCCCGAGCTGGCCAAAGCGGCCGACAAGTTCACGGTCATCCGCTCGATCTGCCACAAGGATCCGAACCACGGCGGCGGCAACCACTACATGATGACCGGCGCGCCCACGCCGGTGCCGGTGGCCTGCGGCGCGTTCGTCACCTTCCATCCGTCGTTCGGGTCGGTCGTGTCGTGGCAACGGGGCCAGCACGAGGGCCTGCCGCCCTACGTCTCGATGCCGTCGGTGACGCGCAGCGGCGGACCGAACTTCCTCGGCGGCAAACACGCGCCGTTCGTGATCGACGGCGGGCCGAACTCGGCGGGCTTCAAGGTGCGCGATGTCGTGCTGCCCGGCGAGATCAGCGAAGGCCGCGCCGCCACGCGACGAGGACTGCGGACCGCGCTCGACGGCATGCGCCGCTATGCCGACAAGCTGGCCGACGATCCGGCGGTGACCTTCGACGAGTATCTCCAGCAGGGCGTCCAACTGGTGATGTCGCCCAAGGCCCAGGCCGCCTTCGACCTGGCGCGCGAGGACGAGAAGGTCCGCGATTCCTATGGCCGCAACGATTTCGGGCAACGGCTCCTGATGGCGCGCCGGTTGGTCGAGGTCGGCGTGTCGTGGGTGACGGTCAACCACGGCGGCTGGGACCACCACACCAAGCTGTTCGAGGCCTACAAGGGCGACCACGTGAAGAACATGGACCGTGGCGTCGCAGCGCTGATCCAGGATCTCGACCAGCGCGGCCTGCTCGATTCCACGCTGGTGGTGCTGCTCGGCGAGTTCGGCCGCACGCCCAAGGTCAACAAGGACGCTGGCCGCGACCATTGGCCGCACGCCATGTCGGTGCTCATGGCCGGAGCCGGCTGTCCGCGCGGCGCGGTCGTCGGCGCGACCGATGCCAAAGGCTACGCCGCGGCGGAGAACGTCTACCGGCCGGAGGATTTCGCCGCGTCGCTCTACACCAAGATGGGCATCGATCCGGCGCAGACGCTGCACACGAACACCGGCCGTCCGGTCCAGCTCGTGAACAACGGCCGGAGGATCAAGGAGCTGTTCACCTAGCGCCGGGGGCCCTTTGCGACCTGTGCGCCCCCATGGATCCCAGAGCGAGGACCGCAACGCCGTCCCCGCCGTCCCCGCTGTCAGGATCGCCTGCCGGCTCGCCGGCCTGCTGCTCACCTTTGCCGCGCACGCCGCCGCGCCGGTGCTGGACACGCTGTTCCCGGCCGCCGTGCAGCTCGGCACCACCCACGCGGTCGTCGCCGTCGGCAAGGCCGAACCTTGGCCTCCGAAGGTCTGGGTCGATGCTCCCGGCATCCGCTTCGAGCCGACGACCAACAGCGGCACGTTCTCGGTCGTCATCGCTCCGGACGCCCCGGTTGGTCCGCACCTGGTGCGCGTCTTCAACGACGACGGCGCGAGCGCCCCGCGTTTTCTGGTGGTGACGCGCGAGCCGCAGACCGCCGAGGTCGAGCCGGACGACGATTTCACCAAGCCGCAGCCGATCGCGGCGCTCCCCTCCTCCGTCAACGGCCGGTTGGAGAAGAGCGGCGACGTCGATTCGTTCGCCGTGGAGCTCGCGGCCGGACAGACCTTGGTCGCCTCGGTCGAGGCCTACACCTTGATGTCGCCGCTCGACGCCGTGCTGAGGCTGGTCGATGCGCGCGGTGTCGTGCTGGCGATGGAGCACGACGACGGGCGCACCTTCGATCCGCTGCTCACTTGGACGGCCCGGTCCGCCGGCCGCCACATCGTGCAGGTCTTCGGCTTCGCCTATCCCGCGGAATCCGAGGTGCGCTTCACCGGCAACGCCAAGTGCGTCTACCGGCTGCATCTCTCGGGCGGACCGGTCGTGAGCCACACCGTCCCGCTCGGTGTCCGGCGCGGGGTGCGCACGCCGCTCCGGGCCTTCGGCTGGAACCTCGGCAAGGACGCGGACCGCGAGGTCGTGTCCGAAGCGGTCCCGGCCGCGTCCGACGCGACCCGGACGGAATTCCTCTTTCCCGGTGCCGACCGGGCGATCGTCCTACCGGTCGGCGACGGACCGGAATCGGTCGAGTCCGAGCCGAACGGCACGCCGGCCCAAGCGAACCGGATCGAGATCCCGGGCGCGGTCACCGGCCGGATCGCGGACGCGGGCGACGAGGACCGCTTTGTCTTCAAGGCGAAAAAGGACGAGAAGCTGTCGGTCGAGGTGCGCTCCGCGGCGTTCGGATTCCCGCTCGACGCCTGGCTGAAGGTGGAGGACATGGCGGGCAAGGAACTCGCCAAGAGCGACGACAGCACCGGGGCCGATCCGGGCCTCGTCTGGTCCGCGTCGGCGGACGGCGAGTTCGTCCTCGCGGTCGGCAACCTCGTCCACCGCGGCGGACCGGACCACCTCTACCGCCTGGCCATCGCGCGTCCGGTCGCGTCGATGAAGGCCACCGTCGCGGCGGACGGGTTCGTCGTGGAACCCGGCAAGACCAACGAGGTCAAGGTCTCCATCGCGCGCCAGCACGGGTTCGCGGCGAAGCTGGTCGTGTCGGTGAAAGGCCTGCCGGCCAGCGTGAAGAGCGCGCCGGTCGAAGTCGCCGAAGCCGGCGCCGAAGCGGTGTTGAAATGGATCGCGGACGTCGATGCGAAGCCGTCCGCCGGACCGGTGGAGATCGTGCTCGCCGAGACCGGGTCGGGCCGCGAGCACCGCGCCGTATACGAGCTCGCCACGACCGGCGAGAACAACGGCGTGCCCCAAGGGTTCAAGCAGCTCGTCATCGGCTCGACCGAGAAACTCTGGCTGACCGTGCCGCCGCCTCCGGCCCCGAAGGCCGACGCGAAAGCAGAGGTGAAGAAATGAGCCCGCACCCCAGGATCGCGGATGGCCCGCCGGCCCGAAACCAGACCACGCTCGCCTGCGATCCAGCCGCAAGGGCCGGACGTCCGCCGAGACATCGGCTCCCCATGATCCACCAATTGATCCGATCCGTTTCTCAAGACATCCGCCGTGCGATGACGTGCGCGTGGATGTCGAGCGCGTGGATGTCGTCGTTCGCCGCGGCGACGCTGGCGATCGGCGCGGATGTCGCGCCGCTTCCTCCCGCCGCGGGCCGGACCGTCGATTTCACCCGGGATATCCAGCCGATCCTGGCCGGATCCTGCATCTCCTGCCACGGCCCGGAGAAGCAGAAGGGCAGCTACCGCCTCGATTCCCGGGCCGCGGCGCTCAAGGGCGGCGAGACCTACGATCCGGCCATCAAGCCGGGTGACAGCGCGGGCAGCCCGTTGATCCGGTTGGTCGCTGGTCTCGTGCCGGACGAGAAGATGCCGGCAAAAGGCGACGCCTTGACCGCCGACCAGATCGCACTCCTGCGGGCGTGGATCGACCAAGGTGCCCGGTGGGCCGACGACGCCGGGGCCGATGCGGACCCGATCCGGTCGCACTGGTCGTATCGACCGGTCGTGCGGCCGCCGGTGCCGGGGGCCGGTGCGACCGATGTCAGCGGGGCGGTGGTCGGTGGAGGCCGCAAGCCCGTCGAGGGCTCGGTGAAAGCGGTGTCCTCGAACCCCATCGATTCCTTCATCGCGGCGAAGCTCGCGGAGAACGGGCTCACGTTGTCGCCCGAGGCCGACCGCGTGACGCTCATCCGGCGCTTGTTCCTCGTGATGCTCGGCATGCCGCCGGCGCCGGACGATGTCGCCGCCTTCGTCGGCGACCGGGAACCGCTGGCCTTCGAGCGGCTGGTCGACAAGGTGCTGGCCGATGCGCGCTACGGCGAACGCTGGGGCCGGCACTGGCTCGATGTCGTCCGCTTCGCCGAATCCAACGGCTTCGAGACCAACCGCGAACGCCCGAACGGTTGGCGTTTCCGCGATTACGTCATCGCGGCGTTCAACTCCGACAAGCCGTACGACCAGTTCATCCGCGAGCAGATCGCCGGCGACGCGCTGGGCACCGATGTGGCGACGGGTTTCCTCGTGGGCGGTCCGGTCGATATCGTGGGCAGCCCGGACATCGTCCTGACGTCGCAGCAGCGCGCCGACGAGCTGGACGACATGGTCGGCACCACCGGCACGGCGTTCCTCGGTCTCACGCTCGGATGCGCCCGGTGCCATTCGCACAAGTTCGATCCCATCTCGCACCGCGAATACCATGCGATGACGGCGGTGTTCGCCGGCGTGAAGCACGGCGAGCGCGCCCTGCCCCTCCCGGCCGACCGGCAGGCGGCCGTCGCCGAGGCCGACGCGCGCATCGCCGAGCTGGAACGGCGGCTGGCCCCGTTCATCGCGCGACCCGCTGCCGCCGGGGCCGGCGGCAAGCTGCGTCCCGCGGTCGATCCGGTGAGGAACGAGGACCGCTTCGCTCCGGTCGGGACGCGTGCGCTGCGCTTCACCATCCTCGCGACCTCGGGCGGCGAGCCCTGCATCGACGAGCTCGAGGTCTGGTCCGGCGACCGCAACGTCGCCCTCGCCTCCGCCGGGACCAAGGCCAGCGCTTCCGGGACGTTGCCCGGATTGGAGATCCACAAGCTCGAGCACATCAACGACGGTCGCGTGGGCAACAACCGCTCCTGGATCTCCAGCGAGGCCGGACGCGGCTGGATCCGGCTCGATTTCGCGAAGCCCGAGCGCATCGACCGCGTGGTCTGGGGCCGCGACCGCGAGGGCGGTTTCAAGGACCGTCTCGCCACCGGCTACCGCATCGAGGTGCTCACCGCGGCGGACACCTGGGATCCGGTCGCCAGCTCCGACGACCGCGCCAAGGCGAAGGAGACGCCGTCCAAGCCCGCTCCGCCCGTCTATGTCTTCGACGGCCTGCCGGCGGCCGAGGCCGCCCAAGCGAGGCAGTGGTCGGCCGGATTGGACTCCGCGCGGAAGGAACGGGCCGGAGCCGCCAAGGCGGCGATGGTCTATTCCGGCAACTTCACGCAGCCCGGACCGACCTTCCGTCTCCATCGCGGCGATCCGATGCAAAAGCGCGAGCCGGTGCCGCCCGGGACGCTGGCGATCTTCCGTCCGCTCACTTTGGCGACCAACGCGCCGGAACAGGAGCGTCGCGTGCGGCTCGCCGACTGGATCGCCAGCCCCGACAACCCGCTCACCGCCCGCGTGATGGTGAACCGCGTCTGGCAGCATCAGTTCGGCGCCGGCCTCGTGACCACGCCGAACGATTTCGGCAAGAACGGCGCCCGCCCGAGCCATCCGGAGCTGCTCGATTGGCTCGCCAGCGAATGGGTCGCCCCGTCCAGCGCCTCAGGCTCCACGACCGCCGCCCGGCATCCTTGGAGCATCAAGCATCTCCAGCGCCTCATCCTCACCTCCGCGACTTGGCGCCAATCCAGCGGCCCGCTGGCATCGGCCCGGAAGATCGACGCGACCAGCCGGTTGCTCTGGCGCTTCCCGCCGCGGCGGATGGAGGCGGAAGGCATCCGCGACAGCATCCTCGCCGTCAGCGGCAACCTCGACCGCACCGCCGGTGGACCGAGCTTCTTCCTGCACGATGTCGATCGCGAGAACGTCTACCACTACCACCCGAAGGAGAAGTTCACCCCGGCGGAGACCCGCCGGATGGTCTACGCCTTCAAGGTGCGGATGGAGCAGGACGGCATCTTCGGCGCGTTCGATTGTCCCGACGGCAGCCTGGTGGCGCCCAAGCGCAGCATGTCCACCACGCCGTTGCAGGCGCTGAACCTCTTCAACAGCGACTTCATCCTCCAGCAAGCGGAGATCTTCGCCGCGCGCCTGCAGAACGAAGCCGGCGACGATGCGCGGGCACAGGTCCGGACCGCGTGGCAGCTCGCCTTCAACCGCGCGCCGGCCCCGGGTGAACTGGAGGCGGCGACCGGATTCGCCCGAGCCGAGGGCTTGCCGGCCTTGTGCCGCGCCGTGCTCAACGCCAACGAATTCCTCTTCATCCCATGAGCGAGCCCACCGATCTCCGCCGCAGCCCGTTGCTCGACCGCCGCCGCTTCTTCGCCGACACCGGCATCGGCCTCGGTGCCATCGCGCTCACCCATCTGCTCGGCCGCCAAGGACTGCTGGCCGCCAACGTCTCGGGCAAGGAGACCATCCGCCCGGTCATCCCGCCCGGCCAGCCTTACGCGCCGCGCAAACCGCATTTCACCGGCCGCGCCAAGAACGTCCTCGTCATCTTCTGCAGCGGCGCCTGCAGCCAGCTCGACACCTTCGACCACAAGCCCGAGCTCATCCGTCGCCACGGCCAGCCGATGCCGGGCAGCGACAAGCTCATCACCTTCCAGGGCGAGCAAGGCGCCCTCGCCAAGAGCCCTTGGGAGTTCAAGCCGCGCGGCAAGAGCGGCAAGATGATCTCCGACCTCGTGCCCCACATCGGTGCGCTGGCGGACGACCTGTGCTTCATCCACTCGATGCAGGGGAAGACCAACACGCACGGCCCCGGCGAGAACTTCATGTCCACCTGCAACGCGCTGGACGGCTTCCCCAGCCTCGGTGCCTGGGTGACCTACGCCCTCGGCAGCGAGGACCAGAGCTTGCCGGCCTACGTCGCCATCCCCGACCCGCGCGGCAAACCGCAGAACAGCGTGAACAACTGGGCGCCCGGCTTCCTGCCGGCGGCGTTCCAAGGCACCGAGTTCAACGCCACCCATCCCATCCGCAACCTCGCCCGGCCCGGCTCGGTCCCGGCCGGATCCGACGCCGCGACCCGCCGCTTCCTCCGCGAGCTGAACGAGCGCCACGCCGAGCGTTTCCCGGGCGACACCGAGCTCGCGGCCCGCATCGCCAGCTACGAACTGGCCGCGCGCATGCAGCTCACCATCCCCGAGGTCGCCGATCTTTCCAGCGAACCCGCCCACATCCTCAAGCTCTACGGCGCCGATGAAGGCGGCTCGAAGATCCTGGAGACCCGCGCCGCCTTCGCCCGCAACTGCATCCTCGCCCGCCGCCTCGTCGAGAAGGGCGTCCGCTTCGTGCAGGTCTTCAACGGCGCCTACCAGACCGGCGGCGAAGGCGTGAGCAACTGGGACGGCCACAAGGACCTGCTCAACCAGTACAGCCAGCACGGCCCCGTGCTCGACAAACCGACCGCCGGCCTGCTCATCGACCTCAAGCAACGCGGCTTGCTCGACGACACGCTGGTCGTGTGGTGCACCGAGTTCGGCCGCATGCCCACGTTCCAGAAGGGCTCCCAAGGCCGCGACCACAACCCCTCGGGCTTCACCTGCTGGATGGCCGGCGCCGGCGTGAAGAAGGGTTTCAGCCACGGCGCGACCGACGAGTTCGGCTACAAGGCGGTCGAGGACGTCACCACTGTCTACGACCTGCACGCCACCATCCTGCACCTGCTCGGCCTCGACCACGAGCGCCTCACCTATTACCACAACGGCCTCGAACGCCGCCTCACCGACGTCCACGGGCAGGTGGTCAAAGCGGTCCTGAGCTGAAAGGCGGGAACACAGGCACAAGGCGAAATCCGCCCACTGCCATCGCCGGACGGGATCCAGGCCAGGAGAGCCGGTAACTCCAGGAACTGGGACAGGCACCGACCGGGACTTCGCTCCATTGGGGCTCATCCGGGCTGTGGTGACGGTCTCTATCCGCTTGGAAGCGGCCCCCCGGACGATGCCCGGCGTGGGATCCGCTCCGATCACCTTCAACCGACTCGCGCTCTTGGCTTTGCTCGCCCGATTCCTTTTATGGATCGACGAGGTTGTGTCCGGTGTCCGACCTGACGACTGCACCGGCGGCAAGGGTTTTCCATATTTGGATTTATAAGAAATATCCCGGTTGACTTTAAGATCCATGATCGCCATGAAGGTAAACTACTATGTGGCCGTGGAATTGACCTTCATCACCGACCCACATCCAGATGACCTCGCGACTCGTGCCATTGGTGATCATCGCCGCTATCATATTGTCCATCGTCCTGGTGTTCAAGCGGACCCCGCGCCCCGTGTCCGGCGATGTTGATGTCGTGTCAGCGGAGCCTTCGCCGACCGGGCACACCGCATCCAGGCTGCCGCCTTTGAGGCCTGCTGGGAAGCCGTCGACCGAGGGCGCCCTGAGCTCACCCCATGTCACCCTGTCATTCGCGCCCGGGACGATCGGGGATACGAGCAACAGCGTGGTCTTGCTCCTGGCGCAGTATTCCTTGCCGACAACCCCAGAGATGGTCGAAGTGTCGATCAACGCGTTGCGGGACGCGGTGCTTCCCGGCAAGACGCGGGACGACCTCCTCAGAGAACTCGACGAACGTGTTGTCGAGATCCAACATGACACCACGCTGTCCGAAGAAGATCGCCAACGTACGTTGCGGTATGTCGGCTTCGACAGGATCGCATGCAACACCCTGTTCACCGATGTCCTTTCCCAGACACGAAAGCTGAGCACGGAGGCGGTCACGGCTCAGTTGGGATACCCGGCTCCCGGCTACATCAACGACCTGTACACGAAAGTTCCGTTGCCGTCGCACACCGAGTTCGGCGTGAGGTGAACCGTCCGGGGTCCTCCGCTGCTTCCGCCGCAACCGAGGGAGGCAGGTCATGCCGACGTTCGTTCGGCACCGGGGAGACCTTCTCTTCAAGCTAACGCAGCAGGTCGGCGATCTGAGGGCGGGTTGCCTTGATCACATCGTGATCTAGTTTCAAGCCCACTGGACCGAGTGCGGACTGCAAGAAGTCGTAGATGCCTTTGACCTGATCGAAGGGGCCCGAGACGGAATCCAGAGCCGTGTGTCCCGCCTTGTCCTTGGCGTTCTTGTCCGCACCGTGAGCCAACAGGTATCGGACGATCTCGGTGCGGCAAAGGAAGGCGGCGGAGATGAGGGGCGTGGCTCCATCGTTGTTCCGGGCGTTCACATCCGCCCCCGCCTGGATCAATGCCCGCAGCGCTCCCAACTGGCCGAACGCCGCCGCCGTGTGCAGCGGGCCGCCCCCGCTGGCGGGCTCCTTTTCGTTCAGATCCGAGGCGACCTTGATGTGCTGTTGGATCGCCTCGATATTTCCCGTCCGGGCAGCGTCGTGGAGGCCGGCACCGGGTGGCGTGGGTTTGCCGCACCCGGCCAGCAAAGGGAGCAACAACAAGTGCGCGGCGATCGTCTTGATTTTCATCAGAGCAAGTTAAACGGACGAGAACCGAGGATCCTGACCCCTTTTTTAGAGGGAGAGGGCAGACGGTTGGATCCACGACCGGTGCCCTCCGATCGCGCGGTGGGATCGGATCAGGGAACGGCGGGAGGGATCACTTGGGCTTGGAAGAGTTCAAGTCCAGCGGGACGGTGGAGCGTGTGGCACCAAACCGATTCGACGGTGAGTTCGAAGGGGCGGGCCGGAAGCTTCTTCGCCATGGGCTTCAGGACGGGGTCCAAAACGAGGTCGCGAAGGGGGAGGGTCACATCGAAGTTCTCTCCCGCGACAAACTCGCCTTCACCGCGGACCGTCTGGAACCGTCCGGCGAATGCGCCGTTGGCATCCCGCACAGTCACGCCGAAATAGACCGGGCTCGACATCGCCACCCGCCCGCGAAGGCGCAGACGGCTGCCCGCATGGAGCACCACGGGCGGGGCGTCCCACGCAGAGACCCCCGTGGCGGCGGCGAAGATCGTCCACCCCGGCCGGGTGGTGAAGGGGACGGCCAACAACCCGGCGTCGCGGTCTGCGTCGGGTGGCATCCATCTGCCGAGCGTGCGTTCGGGTCCGAGCGGCAGGCGGCTGGTCCAGGTGTCGACCGGCGCCAGATCGGGGAGGACCGAAAAATCGTGGTCTGCCGCAGCGAGGACGCGGTGCCCGGCGGGGACTTCGAGGTCGGCACCGTCGCTGAGGCGTTTGACGCGGACTTTTCCTTGGCTGACATCGAGACGGGTCGCGCTGGTATCGGTCTCGATCGCGAACTGGGTCCCGAGCACCTCCAGCGCGGCGGAGGTCGTCTGCAGGACCATGGGCCGGCCGGCGGGTTGGGGCCGCACATTGGCGGAGGCGGTCCCGGATTTGAGTCGCAGCCGTTTCTGGCCGAGGTCGGAAAAAGTAAGCGTCGAATTGCCGGTGATCGCGACCGTGGTGCCGTCGGCGAACTGCAGTTCGAACCATGAGAGCGGCTCGATGCCCTCGATGATACCGCCCTGCAGTTTCGTCCCGACGGTGAGATCTCGCACCACCCGGCCGCCATCGCCGGTCCATTGGATGGCACCGTCCAGTGCCGTGATGGTCGCGATCTCGCCACGGTGCCGGGATCCACGAAAGAGCAGGCCCGCGCTGAGGAGGACCGCGATCGAAGCCGCCATGGCCAGGACGACTGTGAACGGTCGCGACGGTATCGGAAACCGGGCGAGACGCCCCTTGGCTGGCGCTGTCGGGGCTTGCTCCCGTATCCAAGCGCGCCGTCCCCGGGTCTCACGTTCGAGGTCCGCGATCATCACCGCCTGTTCGGCCATTTCGCGCAGGAAACGCCGGGCGGCGGCATCGTCGCGCAGGGAGGCCGCAACCTGACCAGCTTCGGCCTCGGACAGTCGACCGTCCACATAACGCACCAATCGTTCCTGTTTTGGATCGGGCGGATTCATGGTGCTCCGGTCTCCAGATCGGGGCCGGCATCGCCCAATTTTCCCTCGATGCAGAGCCGGAGACTTTCGTGCAGCCGGGAGACCCGCTTGTAGATCGCGTTGAGGCCGATGCCCATGCTCCGTGCGACTTCCTCGCAATTGTGCCCTTCGAAATAGCGCAGCCTCAGAAGGCGGCGGGATTCTTCGGGAACCGAATCCAGGCATTCGCGCAAGGCGTCCACCCTCAAGCCTTCGGGCCGGACCGCCTCGGATTGCCACTCGTGTTCCAGCAACTCCAGGATCTCTGTGTCGAGGCAGGTGATCTCGCGCCGGTGACGGCGGATCCAGTCGATGCCCTCGCGTCGGGCGGTGATGAACGCCCATGACAGGAGGGCGCTTTCGTTTTCGAAAGACAGGTCACGGGTCAGGGCCTTGAGCGCGACATTCTGAAAGATGTCCTCGGCCGCGTGGGTATCACGGACGATGAGCCAGGCTGCACCGGAAACGCGCACACGCGCCTGCATGAGCGCTTGGAGAACTGCTTGCTCGGAAAGGCTCATGGGCGGGGAGGTGCGTCGACCCGGCTTCGGTTGGCGTCGTCGGCCTGTTTCGTTGCCCGTTCCACGAGACGCTTGGCCAACCGGGGTCTTTCCTCACGGATGAAGCCGAGATCGAGGCCGACATCTGCGGACGCTTCGATAAAGCCGTAGAACTTTTCGAGCCCTTCGTTCCAGGATCCAGAAACCACGTCGGCGGGCGATTCCTTGCGATGGTTGCGCCGGGTGACAGACGCGCCCTTGTCGATCAGGAGCTTTACCATCTCGGTGCGCCCGAGGAAGGCGGCCGTATGGAGCGGCGTGTTGCCGTCGCGATTGGTGGCCGAAACGTCGGCACCGTGCTCGATGAGATAGCGGGCGATGTCCAAGCGGCCATGCAACGCCGCGACGCTGAGTGGCACCGACCCGCTTTTCGGGTCCTGTCCATTGATGCCTGCGCCGTGGGCGATGTGGCGCTGGGCAGCTTCGAGGTCCCCACGGGCGATGGCGGACGGCAGGAGTTCCGCCGGGCTGCCTCGGGCATCATCGAGTTGCCGGGCCAATTTGTCCGCGGAGGCGCTGTCGTCGGTGACCTGAAAAATGAAGTCGTTGCTGAAGAGGCCGTCCGGATCTTGGACCTGGAGCAGGTGGAGTCCCGCAGGGGGCACGGTTGCCAACTCGATGACGACCGCTTCCCCTGGCTCCAAGCTCACCGTGCCGGCCGTGCGTCGGCCGTCGACGACCAAGCGGGCATCCTCGCGGAAGTGGCGGCCCCTGAGCTTCATCCTTGGGTTGCCGGGGTGCAGGATGGGGAACTCTTGGCGGCCACTCTGTTTTTGGAGGGGGCCAACCGTCCAGAGGGCGGGTTGCAGGTGGTCCACGTCCACCCGGGCGCCGAGTCGGGCAGTGAAGGTCCCGACGAAGCGACCGGCTGTGGCCATCGCTATCAGATGGGATCGGGCGAAGGTTTTCCCGGCAGCATCCCGTTCGAGATAGCGTCCGGTCTTCGCGTCGCCCTGGAATTCAAATCCGACCGGCGTCGCCTTCCCTGCGTTGATCCAGACCCCTTCGCCCTGAAGAACAATGGCTCCCTCGGCGGCGGCCTCTTCCAAGGCGTCCAAGAGACCCGCCGTGGATGCCGCGGATGCTGTGCTCGGATCCAGCGTCACCTGCCGGGCAAAGGCGCCGGAGAACCCGGTGCTGCCCTCGAGGACCATGTTCCATACCGGGTCGAAGCGTTTACGGCCGCCCCAGGTGAATTGCCAGACGTTGCGTTCGGGCGCGCCTCGTTCTGCCACACTGCGGTAGAAGTCGAAGTCGATGATGTTCAGCCGCCCTTGCGGAAGGATCATCCAACGATCGTAGGCGCCACGCCACGTCGGTGCGTCCATGCCGGTGCCGGGAGTTTTGGTGCTGGTCCAAAACGGCATGCGATGGCAGTCGCCACAGACGTTGGGCCTGGGCTTGGCGGGATCGTTGTCGCCGTCGATATGGAACAACTGGAACCCCTTCCTGGCCTCGGCGGACAGTACGTTGTCGAACGCACGCCGTTGGGCCGGGGGATAAGGGACGGCCAAAAGGAATCTGGCCATGGCGTCGCGGTCGGTTGCCGACAGACGGCCAGTCTTCCTTTCATCATTGAGTGTCGAGTCCCCTTCTTTGCTCATCGTCGAGGCGAGGCCGGCGTCGATGAGGTGGCGGGCACTGGTTTCCTGCGGATCAACCCGGCTGTTGGGTGGGACAAACGTGGAGAGGTGCGCGGAGTTGATCCCTCCGTAGGGGTCGCCGAGGGTGCCGTCCCAATGATACGGCTCCGTGTCGCGCAGCCCGCGGATCGGCATGGTCAACCGGGGCATGATCTGGTCTCCACCGGTGACGACCGGTGTCTTGAGGACCCAGAGCAGTTGGTCGGTATGCCCGTTGGGATGGCAGCTGGCACAAGAGAACGTGCCGGTGCTGGAGGAAGCCGCCGTCTCAAAAGCGATGCGCCCCCGCTTCACCAGCGGATGGGTGGGATCGGCGAGCAGGATGGTATCAACCACGCCCAGCTTCGAAGGATGCGAGACGTCCACCAGGGAGACCGTGTCGGCGGCGGCATCCAACACCCACGCTCTCGACGGTTTGCCATCGGCACCGCATTCGAGAGCGATGCCCTGTGGAACGGCCCCGACGGAGACGCGGCCGAGGACCTTCCCTGTCGCGACGTCCACGGTGAAGAGTTTGTCCGAGCCGGCAGCCGACACCACCAGCGTCGAGTCGTCGTCGCTGATCTGGATGGCATAAGGTGTCGCCAAGGCCATGCCTTCCCCGGGGCGCTGCGGCGGCAACGGTTCGAGATCGATGAACGTCGCCGGGTTGGCGCGCTCCCCTCCGAAGGTGACGCAGGTGATACGGTTGAGGAACGCCCGGTTCTCCAACTCCGCCAGGCCATGCTTGCGCGTCCCGGCGCGGCCATTGACGTCATTCCGAGCATCCGTCTGCGCAATGTAAACGCCCCCGTCCGAGTCCACCGCGAGTCCGTAGAGCAATGTGCCCAGCGTGTCGACGGTCGCGATGAGTTTGTCCGTGGCGGTATCGAACACGAACAGGTCGCGATCCGGCACCTTGGGATTCTTGACGATGTCCACGACGTGGCCCAAGGAGAGCACGTTGTTGGTGGCAATCGAGTGGTTCCAGGCGTTGAACGTCACGAGCTTGCCGTCCGGCTTGCCCGTGCCACCGGAGAGCTGTGTCTGGTTGCCGGACTCGAACGGGAGCACATAAAGCCGTCCGGCGCGCACGACGATGGCCCGCGGGTCTTGCGCCGGGATGTCCAATCGCTTGACCACCGTGCGTCGGACCACGTCGATCACCGCGATCTGGTTCTCCGAGGAAAGAGCGACGTAAGCCTTGCCGTTGTCGGCAAAGGCGATGCCGACCGGCTCGTCAAAGCGCGTCGCCTTCGTCGCGGGATCGAGATCCTGCACCGTGGCGATGACCTGGAGATGCGTGGGGCTCCCTGGGTCGGTATCGATCACGCTCACCGAATCGGAGACGTGGTTCGCCACCCACACTTCCTTGCCATCGGGTCGGACCGCGACGGAGACGGGTCCGATGCCGACGTGGATGCGGGCGACAACGGCGCGGGTGCCGGCCTTGATGACGTCGACCGTGTCAGCAGGGGTATTGGCAACGAAGACCCTGCCTCCCGCGACGGCGATGGGCGACGCCTGCGGACTCATGAACGCGGGATGCCCCACGCCGGCAGTCGCACCGAGGGCGCCCCAACCGACGGACACAGCGGCGCACAACGCGCGCAAGATCCGTTTGATCGTCACAAAATCCAAGGAACGCGGTCGGCCGGTCGGTAAAGAGGCTGTCATCGGCTACTTGATCCGTCCGGAAGGTACCGAAGGCATGTTCCGGAACGAGGCTGTGGTGGACCAAAGGTTGATCGGCGTGATGGACTGACCATACGGCAAAGAGCGGACGCTGCCGTCGACAAAGCCGAAGTTGGACCGTCCCGATCGGGGGCCACCGCGGCTGTGACGGCCGTGTTCGACCTCGTTGATGTCGTCACCGCCGGCCGGACCCTGCAGGAAGTCCATGTAGGCTTGAGGAGAAGCGGACTTCTTTTCGCCAAACGTGATGGTTTCGGACGGACTCGAAATCGCACCGAGGCGTACGGAGTATTCCCAGGTGAACCGGGGCGGGGTGGTGTCCAGGATGACTTGGAAGCGGGCCAAAGCCTCCGGCGGGAGCGTCTCCTTGAAATAGTCGTTCCACCCGTTGGCCAAGTAGCTCCGGTGAGAACCGTCCGCGTCGTAGGGGATCTGGCCCGAAAGGGGCTTCGGCACGTTCGGCGGCCAAGCGATCTGGGTAGGACCACGGGTATCGGCAGGGCACTTAAGGACGCTCTCGGTGCCGCCGTAGAAAGGAGACAGGGGCTGGATCCAGTATGGGATTCCCTGCCGCGGAGGATCGTTGTCCCCGGAATCGTGGGCGTAACCGAGAAGGGCGAGGTCCAGTTGGCGGAGATTGGACTGGCAGCGGGCGCTTTGGGCCTGAGATCTCGCCTTGGAAAGACCCGGCAGCAGCAATGCCGCCAGGATGGCGATGATCGCGATGACCACCAACAATTCCACCAGAGTGAAGGCAGGACGAGTGCGGGCTTGGAGAACGACGTGATCCATGGACCGTAGCTAGAACGAGCAACGCAGGCGCCTCGGATATCCTGACACACGAATGATTTTCCTGCGGGTTTGAGGCGGATCAATGGGTGCCGGGCGGCCAGAGGTTGCTGCGGATGGCGTGCGACAGATTCTTTCGGGACCAGACCCAGACAAAATGATGCAGTCGAAGCGGGGTGTCCTTTCCCAGACACAAAAGATCGGCGCGGAGGCCCATTGCTGGCGTGGTCCGGGTTGTCGCACTGTCCACCCATGCAGAAACGTCCGCTCGGCAAGACCGGGCTCCAGCTCCCGGTCCTCGGCTTCGGTGCGAGCTCGCTTGGCCAAGAATTCCGCAGCGTCACGCTGGATGAGGCCGTCCGCAGCGTCCACGTCGCGCTCGATTGCGGCCTGAACTTTATCGACACCTCGCCGTTCTACGGCCGCGGGATGAGCGAGGTGCTGCTGGGCGTCGCGCTCAAAGGCGTGCCGCGCGACAGCTACACGCTCTGCACCAAGCTCGGCCGCTACGACCTGCCGCACTTCGATTTCTCCGCCAAGCGCGTCGCCGAATCGGTGGACGTCTCGCTCCACCGGATGGGCACGGACCATGTGGACCTGATGCTCTGCCACGACATCGAGTTCGTGGAGATGCAGCAGATCGTCGACGAGACCATCCCGGCGCTGCGCAAGGCCCAGCAGGCGGGCAAGGTCCGCTTCATCGGCTTCAGCGGTTATCCGCAGAAGATCTTCCGCTTCATCTGCGACCAGGTCGGCGTGGATTGCGTCCTGAGCTACAACCAGAACACGCTCCAGAACACCCGGTTCGCCGACCAGACCGTGCCCTACCTCAAGGCGAAGGGCGTCGGGGCGTTGAACGCGGGGCCTTTCAGCGCGCGGTTGCTGACCAACGCGCCGTTGCCCGCCTGGCTCAAGGAGCCAGAGGAGGTGAAGGCCGCCGCCCGCGCCGCCGCGGCGCTGTGCGCGAGCCGGGGCTCCGACATCGCGAAGCTGGCGCTCCAGTTCAGCATCGAGGACACCGACATCACCTCGACCATCGCCGGCAGCGCGAACCCGGACAACATCCGCCGCTGGGCACAGTGGGCCGCGGAACCGGTCGACCGGGAACTCCTCGCGGAGGTCCTGGCGATCTTCGCGCCGGTGAAAGACATCGGCCACACCGAGGGGCTGGCGAAGAACAACTAGGCCTCGGGGATCGGGGATCGGGGATCGGCGGCAGTGGAGCGCGGAACCGGGACCGGGTCAGCGCGGCTTCTCGAAGGCCAACGACGCGGAGTTGATGCAGAAACGCTTCCCCGTCGGTGCCGGGCCGTCGTCGAACACGTGGCCGAGATGGCCGTCGCAGCGCGCGCAGTGGACCTCCGTGCGCGTCATGAAGAACCCTCGGTCCTCGGTCGAACCGACATGCCCGTCTGCGATGGGCTTCCAGAAGCTGGGCCATCCGGTGCCGGACTCGAATTTGGCGTCCGCGCCGAAAAGATCCAGGCCGCACCCCGCGCAATGATAGGTCCCCGGATCATGGCTGCGCGCGAACGCACCGCTGAAGGCCCGTTCCGTGCCATGCTCGCGCAGGACCCGGAATTGCTCGGCCGTGAGTTGCTGACGCCACTGGGCATCGGTCTTGGTGATCTTGTCCGTCATGTTCCAGGAAGCGGTTGAGGTCCGTTCTCGACCTGCATGCACCGCACCGACGCCGCCACTGTCAGCTACACCGAGATCGACGTCGACGACGGTTCGGTGCGCATGGACCACAGCACCGAGGCCCTGTGTCGCGGCGCGGTCGTGTCCACCGGGACGCTGCGCCGGATCCGATGAGCAACGCCCTCGCGGCCGGATCTCAGCGCCGGTGGCCGAAGAAGATGACCAACGCCACGAAGGCAAGGATACCGAGCACGGTGAAAAGGATCTTCACCCAGCTCTTCGGATAACGGCCCGCGATGGCACCGGTGTAGCCGTTGACGACGACCTGGTAGCTCTTGCCGTGGTAGTCGTAGGTCAGCAGCCAGACCGGCGCGAGGATGTGCTTGAAGGTCTGGCCGGACCATTGGGCGCTCACCTGCAGGTTGCGGTGCGTGTCGCCCGGCACCTGGCGACCACACAGGTCGTGCAGCTTCTGCATCATCCCTTCGCGGCTGCTCTGGGCCGCCGCGACGAGGTCGATCTGGTAGCGTTCCACGACCCAGCCCGCGAGGAAGCCGGCCTGGTACGGGACAAGTTCCTTCGTCGGATAGCCCTGCACCTCATCGAGGAGCCCGCGATCGACGCCTTTGGAGGCGCACACCAGCTCATCGTCGAAGAAATGGTCGAGGCTGCCCCAGCTCGGCTCCCAGCGGGTGTGTTGGACCTGCCGCGTCTGGGTGTTGCCGTTCCCGTCGCGATAGGTCTCGGTGACGTAATAGTGGTAGCCGCTCTCGGCCGTCCAATCGGCGCGTGCCTGCGCGTCGAAGGTCCAGTACGGGATGTAGATCCCGTGGAGCCGGTCGGTCATGGCCCGGGTCCCGAGCGCGTTGGGGGCCCACCAGCGCCGGCCGTACCATTCGCGGACGGCGTCGCGCACCGCCGAGTCCGCCAGCTTGAACGGCAGCAGGCTCTCCGGACGGAACGCCTCCTTCACCTCCTCGTAGGCCACCAGCGCGGACGAACCGCAGAAATCGCAGCGCTGGCCGACCCGAGCCGGATCGAAGACCGAGATGGCCTGGCAGCTCTGGCAGCGCACCTGCACGCGCTCGGCCTCCCAGCCGCGCTGGCCGTCCATCCCGCGCAACGCGGCGACCAGGTCATGTTCCTGGATGCCGCCTTCGCCGCCCGGTGTCGGGTCGACGGTCGCCGGCGAGGCGGTGCCGCAGAAGCCGCAGACCAACGCTTGTTTCGCCGGGTTCCACGTCGCCTCGGCGCCGCAGGCCGGGCAGTGGAACTTGTTCTGCGCCGTGGCGGACACCGACGGGATCTGCGGAGGGACGTCGTCGCTCATGGCTCAGGCGAACCGGAAGGTCTTCATCCGCGCGAACCAATCGGCAAGGCGAGGCAGGCCGGGCGGGAACGGGTTCCAATCGTTGTAGGTCAGATTCGCCAGCACGCCGTAGAGCGCGAAGTCGGCATAGACCGGCTGTTCCCCGAGCAGGAACGGCTGGCCGATGAGCATGGCGTCGAACGGGACCAACAACGTCGCGGCCCGCGCGGACATCGCGACGTGGTCCGTGCGCCATTGGTCGACACAGCCGCGGCCGAAGCGACGCTCCTTGTGCCGGAGGGTCATCACCCGCTCGACCAGGTCGGCGATGGCCGGAACATAGTGGACGTCGGTCAGCTTGAAGGTCGCGCCTTCGATCTCACCCTCGATGTGCGGCACGAGGATTGCCTGAACGCCTTCGTGTTCGAGAGGGAAGAGGCGGCCCCGGCCCCAGACTCGGTCGATGTAGCGCGGTACGTCGAGGCCGTCAGAGGCGCCGACGTGAGGAGGCGGAGCGGCGGAATCCGCCGGGACCGTCCGCCTCGTCACCTCGGCGGCCACATCGGAGCCGTCGTAGACCAGCGTCCCGTCGTGCGCCAGCACCGGCACCTGATAGTAGGCGCCGTGGGTGAGGCGGATGATGACGCTGCGGTCGGCGTTCGAGATGTCCACCCCCTCGAACGCGACGCCGAGCGCCCCCAGCGCCCGCGTGATGGGCAGGCAGTAGGGGCTGTGGGGAAGCTGGTAGAGGAGGACGGCCACAGCGTTCCAGATCGTCAGTCGATAGCTCTGCCTGCGCCAAAATGCTCCATGGCGCGACCGGCTAGCTCTTCAAGAAATCCTCCAGCGCCGTGCGGGTGATGCGCCACGCGGAGCCGATCTTCTTGCCCTTGAGCGAACCTTCGGCGAGCGACGCGAGCACATCGGCCTCGGTCACGCCGAGCTTCTGCGCGACCTCGGCCGGCGAGAGCAGCTCTGGCAACGCGCCCGCGCCGCCACCGACAGGACCGGCCGCCGGGGCCGCCGCCTGCGTGCCCTGCGGCGCGCCGAGGATGCCACCGGGCTGGTTCATGAGCTGGCCGGCGAGGCCGAAGCCCATGGCGAGCTCGGCGGCGCTGCCGGCGGCGCCCGATCCGCCGCGGTCCTTGCCGAGGCTCTCGGCGAACTGGAGCTTCACGTAGTCGTTCAGGTTGCCGATCGCGGCCATGCTCGAACGCTTGTCGATGGCCTGCTCGACCTCGGGCGGAACGCTCACGTTCTCGACGATGAAGCTGCCGAGCTCGAGGCCGTACTTCGCCGCGAGGATCGGGTTCAGCACCGGCAACAGCGCATCGCCGAGCTCGGTGTAGCGCGTGGCGATGTCCAGGACCGGCACCTTGCTGGAAGCGAGCGCATCGGTGAACGCGCTGACCAACCGCGACCGCATCGTGTCCTGGAACTCCTCCAACCGGAAATGCGCGTCGGTGCCGGCGACCTCCTTCAGGAAGGTCTTCACATCCACGACCTTGAAGTCGTACGTGCCGAAGGCCCGGGCGCGGACGATGCCGAAATCGGCATCGCGCAGCATGATCGGGTTGCTCGTGCCCCATTTGTTGCCGGTGAAGAGCCGGGTGTTGACGTAGTAGACGTCGGCCTTGAAAGGCGATTCGAAGCCGTATTTCCAGCCTTTGAGCGTGGACAGGACCGGGATGTTCTCGGTCACCAGGGTGTGCTTGCCCGGTCCGAAGGTGTCGCCGAACTGGCCGACGTACACGAACTGCGCCGCCTGGGACTCGCGGACGATGAGCTGCGCGCCGCGCTTGATCTCCTTGTCCAGGTCGGGGAACCGCCACGAGATCGTGTCGCGGGAATCGTCCTCCCACTGGATGATGTCCAGGAGTTGCGTCTTGAGGTAATCCATCAGGCCCATAGGTCGTGTCCTTTCAGAGTGGTTGATCCGATTGCGGCGCGAGTTGTCGTCGTTGGCCGGCGGGAGCGATAGCGGAATGTCGGGCCGCCGATCCCATCGGCGGCAAGCCAAAAACGACGGACAAAAAAAGGCAGGCCCCGCAGGACCTGCCGTTCGGAAGGAATCTTTGCGTCCGCATCACTTCGCCGGAGCGGGAGCGGCGGCCGCGGCAGGCGCAGGCGCGGGTGCCGTCGGAGGCGCCACATCCACAGCGGGGGCCGGAGCCGGGGCCGGGGTGGTCTCCGGCGCCGCATGGGCTTTCTTCGCCTTCTTGGCCTTCTTCTTGGGCTTCGGTTCGTCGCTGCCGGCCTTGGTCGCGGCTTTGACGCCGAAGGAAGCCTTCACCACCACCTCGTCCTCGCTGGACTTCTCGACGCGTCCTTGGACGTGGTCGCCAGCCGCGATCAAGCTCAACGTCGCCGGTTTGCCGTCCTTCTCTAGGAGGCTGCGCGATCCCAACCCGATCACCCGAGGCTTGTCCTTGCCTTCGACGGTGAAGGTCATCGCGTTCTTGTCGACCGAGAGGACGGTGCCATGGAACGGGTACGGCTTGCCGGCCTTTTTGACCCCGTCGTCGTCGGGCTTGGCCTTCTCCGCTTTCGCGGCCTTATGGACTTTCGCCGCCTTGGGCGCAGGCGCGGCGCCGGCAGGTTTGGCGGCATCCTGTGCGAATGCGCCCGGGAGGAGGGACAGGGCCGCCACGAGCGCGGCGAAGCGGGAGGACAAAGTTTTCATGGGAGGCGGTCAACGGACACCCAGCCGTCACGGAGAACGCGGCCGATCGAACCTGGATCCCGATCTACTTTCGCCCGGTCTTGGTCCGCCCCCGAAACCGCGCCAAACGATACGGATGCGCTCAACGCCGATCCGATGCTGAAAATGCACTGCTGAAAATGCACTTGCGCCTTAATTTTAGAATTCGTCAATGTAACTGCTTGAAAATACCACTTCGATTCTTTTGGGCGACCCTCCTGGTCGCTATGACCACGTCATTGAACCTGCTGGCACAGACCCGACCGACGGATACTCCCAGCGGTGATGGCGGACGCAAAGAATTGAAGGAAGCCGCTGCCACCCAGGAAGTGCAGCAGGAACTCGAATCGCCGGACGGCGTGGCCTTGCAGTTGTTGCCGGACGGTGGTTTCCGCCTCTACGGACGCGGCAGCGGCACCTACGATTTCAACGAGGCCGACGAGATCCGAGGAGCGAATCAAGACGCGACCCTCCGCGCCAAAGCCGCGATCGCCAAATTTCTCAAGGAGCGGATCCAGAGCGCGGATTCGATGAAAAACACCTCCGTGAAGATGAAGAAGCTCACCGCATCGAGTGGCGAAGCCCCCAAGGCTGAGATCACCAAGAACGACGTCCAGACAAGGGTGGAACAAATCTCCTCGCGTGCCGACGAGGTGATGGCCGGACTCGTAATTATTTCCAGCACCAAGAAACCCATCGGGAATGGCGGCGAGATTCAAGTGACCATCGGATGGAGTTCCAAGACCCGAGGAACCGCCGAGGCCATCCGCGCCGGCAAACCGGTTCCCGGCGCCGGCAGTTCCGCCGGACAGGGGAAAGGCGGCACGAATGCCGTCGGAACTCTGACGGAAGAAAATCTTCCTCAAACAAAGCAGAACAAAACAGATTTTTAACCTTCTCGCCTGCACGAAGACGTGAACTCCAAGTTGAAGCTATTGGCCTTGGGTTTGGCTTGGCTAGGGTTCGCCGCGAGCGGATCCGCTCTCCGAGCTGCGGACAAGATCGATTTTCAGGGGCTCGCGGAATTCAGGACGCTGATCCTGACCAACGAAGCCCTCGCCCTTTCAGGCGTCGATGTCGTGACGCTGACCAACGGCAAGGCCTATCTGGTGTCCCTCGGCACGACGGCGAACCCTGCCAGGCAGGATCCGGGGGTGCAGGCAAAGCTGGATACCCGCAAAGTGGCCGAGGCCAAGGCCAGGAAAGCCGCGGCTGAATTTCTCGACGTGGAGGTCTCCACCGAAGAAAAGCTCACAGCGATGAGAAAAACAGAAACAGTCTCCACCCATGGAGCCTTGAAGAGCCAGACCACCAAACTGATCAAGGTACGGGAGGAGATCATCACCCAAAAATCCCGGGTGGTTTTTTCCGGATCGAGAACGGTGGCCACTTGGTCGGGTGATGGAGGTGAAAGTTTTGTCGCCGTGGTCGCGTTTGAGCTGTCCGATAACAAATCGAAATGAAACCGATCTTGGCACGCTTGATCTGCACCCTGTTGGTGATCAGTCTCTCCGAGGCACAAGGCCAAGAACTCGTGGCGACGACCGCGCAGAAAGCGCCAAAGGGAGTGCCTGCCTTGCAGGAGGTGGAAGCCACCGGCACGGGAGCGACCGAGAACGAGGCTTTCAAGCAAGCGGTCGTGGACGCGGTCCGCCAAGTGGTGGGGACGTTGGTTTCCGCGGAGAACGTGGTCAAGAATGACCGCGTCATCAAAGATGAGGTCCTGACCTTGAGCAACGGATTCGTGGAAAATGTCCTGAACCAGGACAAATCCAGGATGGCCGACGGCACTTGGCAGGTGAAACTCAAGTGCACCGTCAGAAAGGGGCAGTTGTATGGCAAACTGCGCGGTGCGAACATCCGGACGATCAATTTCGAAGGGGACTCGATATTCGCGGACGTCGTCTCCCAGATCTCATTGGAGAAGGAGGCGGCGGCCCTCTTGACCCGTGCGATGCTAGAATGGAACGGTAATCTATACGAGGCGGTCTCCATTTCTAGCAAACCCGAGATAGTCTCGAAGAGTGACGAGAGCGTCAAGATCCGGATGGCCTGCCGCGTCACATTGCGACGCACCGTTTATGAAAGCCAGTTTGTTCCAAGGCTCAAGAAGCTGTTCGATTCGCTCGCCATCGATAAATTCGCGGGAGTTCTGAATCGTGACCAAGAAAGAAATCTGCTCAGTGCAGAGAAGATGCCAATCCATATCAATGGTGCCGAGGAGGGCTATGTCTTTCCAAGCAAAACTATCGAATCTCTGAGGGATAGAACGAGAACAGAATGGCTCGGAGCTAATGGCGGGGTGTCCCTTGTTGTGTTCGCGGTTTTCCGGGAGTCCTCAGGGGCGTGTGTGCTCATCCGAAAATACAAGAACTGGCTACAGACCGGCACGAGGAAACTCGGATCGTTCTACATCACGCCCAGGTTTTCTTCAGGCAGTGCCAGCGAACCGGATTCAGACAGCCAATTTATAAATTTCGACGTGGAAATCCCGATCGAATCTCTCGCGAAGATAACCAAGATCGAGCTCCATGTGCATACGACACTCGATCGTCGATTGACATACAACAACCTTCCAACCGACGCGCCTGTTTTATTTGATGCCTCCAATGGTGGAGTCAAATTTATCCGCTTCAAACCAGGTGGTAAAGTCAAAGACGTGGGTGAGAAAAATTTCTATTATGTTCCCACGCTCCTGATGACCGATGATCAATTCCAAGGGGGCGAGTAAAAGCGCAGATGAGACCGGCGACCCGAGCGCAGCACTCGCTTTGACCATGATTTGGGTTCGCCGACGTGCGAACGAAGACGCTGGACCGAGAGGGTCTGTTTGACCGCCGAAAGGGCTTTCACGAACTATCGGATCTTGGAAGAGCTGGGCGGAGATCACTGGCAGGCCGCCCCCCACCCTGTTTTCATGGGCGTCCCTTTTCGTTCTGTGATCCTGGCCGTCGGGTGTTGCCAGTGAGACCCGAAGCCAGCCCTTTGCCAGGAAGACCGCCGATCTGCGCATCGAGTTCAGCAGCCCGGCCTTCATCGGCACACCCACGGTCCAAAGCCATGTGCTGGATGGCCTGCAGTTCGGCGCGTTGCCCCCCAACCCCGTAGCCGCCGAGGTGACGAGGCGGAAGGCGGCATTCGCTTGGGACCGGCCCGTGCCGGAGCAACCCTCCGTCTCGTGATTCTCGGCGGGTACGTTTTGGATGTCCGATACTTTATCGTTGGTCGTCGGGAAGCGGCGAGGCCACCTTGGGTCCGTCACATCGCTATGTCCCATCCGCCTGAACGTCTCCCTGTCATCCTGCTCACCGGGTTTCTCGGTGCCGGCAAGACGACGCTGCTGCTCCGCTGGCTCGCGGAATCGCCCGCCACCGGCAAGCGCCTCGGCGTCGTGATGAACGAGTTCGGCGCGGAGAGCGTGGACAGCCAACTCATCGGTCGGCCCGGCCTTCCCCTCTCGCAGGTCAGCGGCGGATGCGTCTGCTGCGCGTCGGACAACGAGCTGGGCAACGCCGTGACCCGGCTCGTGAAGGACGGCGCGTGCGACTATCTCGTGGTGGAGACGAGCGGGCTGGCCGATCCGGACAACGTCATCGACGTGCTCACCGACCACGATCTGCTGCCCCAGGTGCGCTTGCAGGCCGTCGTCACCGTGGTGGATGCTCCTTGGTACGCGAAGCCGGGCAGTGGCGAAGGCGAACGCGTGCTGGCCCGGAAGCAGATCCAGTTCGCCCACGTGCTGTGCCTCTCCAAGTGCGACCGGCTCGGCGCGGACGACATCGCCCAAGTCGAGGCCGAGATGCACCGGCTGAACCCGCGTGCCCGGATCGTGAAACTGCCGTTCGGCCTGCCGGAACTCGGCGAGATCCTTGCCGGGCCCACCGCCGAAGCAGAACTTCGGGTCACGGCGGAGACGGAAGCGGAACAGGAACCGCACCTGCACCATTCCTATCAGAGCGTGACCTGGAGGTTCCCGGTGCCGGTCGAACGCTCGAAATTCGAGGCGTTCCTCAGCGGGTTGGACCCGCGACAGGTGGTCCGCGCCAAGGGCTTCGTCCGGTTCGTCCGCCAACCGGAGAAGCTCTTCATCTTCCAGTCGGTCTTCGGTCACCACTTCATCGAGGAGTTCCCGGCGCGGCCCCATCCCGAGGCCGTCGCCGTGCTCATCGGGCCGCATCTCGACGCGGCGAAGGTCCATTCGCAGTTGCGTGCGCTGGTGTTCGCGGCGCAGCCGGCCGGGTTGAAGCTGGGTTGAAGCTGGGTTGACGCCCGGGCCGCGCGGGATGGGGCGCGCGGCGAAGCGGTCTTCCGCTCAATGCGCGAGTCCGCGGTCGGATTCGGGCAGCGGCTGTCCCTTGGTCTCCGGCGCGAACGGCAGCGCGATCAGGCCGATGAAGAACACCGCGCACATGGTGATGCCGGCATAGCGGAGCGGCTCCGCGTGGTCCTTGTACACCACGCCGGTGAGCAGCCCGAGCGTCGCCGGACCGGACGCGGCGACGAAACGGCCGACGTTGTAGCAGAAGCTCGTGCCGGTGCTGCGCAGGCGCGTCGGGAAGAGCTCCGGGAAGTAGATCGCGTAGCCACCGAAGAGCGCCAACTGGAAGAAGCCCATCACCGGGATCAGCCAGAACTGGCTGAAGTCGCGTAGGAACCAGAACACCGACGCGGTCGAGACCATCGCCGCGACCAGTGCGACGGCGAAGGCCGGCTTGCGGCCGAAGCGCTGCGCCACCAGGCCGAACGAGTAGATGCCGCAGAACGCTCCGATGTTCTGGATCATGGACGTGATGCCCGCCCAGAAAGTCAGCTTGCCCGGGATGAGGTGCTTGGCGACGCCCTCGGCGATGAATTTCTTCTCCAGCACCGAGCGCACGAGGTCGAAGCTGAAGAATCCGATTCCCCAGACGCCGATCACGCCCGACAACGCGAGCAGCAATCCGACCACGGCGCGCCGACGGTAGGTGGTGTCGCCACCACCGCCGAACACCGTCCAGATGCCCGCGCCGAGCGCGAGCAGCGCGAAGCCGCCGACCACGCCATGCTTCACGTACTTCCCTCCTTCGCCCGCGCCGGAGACGCCGAGGACCTGCTGCATCCACTCGATCGGGACGAGGAACGCCACCAGGATCCCGACGACGAGGAGCAGGCCGGCGACGGTGGCCGGGACGCGCCAGTTCGGATTTCCGAAGAGCTCGCCGTAGTCGCCGAGCTTCTTGCGGTCCTTCGCCTCGCGGACGGTCTTCTGCCACGCCTCGGGCTCTTTGAGGTTGCGCCGGACGAAGACCACGAGGATCGCTGGGACCGCGCCGACCACGAACATCCAACGCCACGCGGCCCAGCCTCCGAGCTTGCCCAGCACCCCGGTCTCCTCCATCTGGCCCAGCGCCATGCTGATGAGCGCGGCGGCGATGTTGCCGACCGTCGACAACGCCTGGAGGAGGCTCAGGGCGTAAGGACGCGCACGCTCCGGCATCACCTCCGCGACGAGCGCCACGCCCACCGCGAACTCGCCTCCGACGCCGAGGCCGGTGAGGAAACGGAACAGCGCGAAATCCCAGAACTGGTGCGCGAACGCGCTGAGCCCGGTGCAGCCGGAGTAGAGCAGGATGGTGACGAGCATCGTCTTCGCCCGGCCCCAGCGGTCGCCGAGCACGCCGAACACCAATCCGCCGGAGGCCCAACCGAGCAGGAAGATCGCGGTGGCGTAGGCTCCCGCTGCCTGGAACTCCGCCGGCGTCGCAGGACGTCCGTACGCGTGGGAGAGCAGCTCCTTCATCGCCGGCACGCGGGCGAGGTTGAAGAGCTGTTGGTCCATGCAGTCGAGCAACCAACCGAGGGAAGCGACGACCAGCACGAACCATTGGTAACGGTTGAGCAGGCGCCACCAAGCGTGACCGGGATCGTTCGTGGAACTCATGGGATGGTAAGTGTCAGGAGTTTGGGCGCGCGGCCCCTGCGGGTGGAAGCTCCGATTTCCCGGGTCGCGGTTTTGTTGCGGTGTGGGCTTTGGGCCGGTCGCAGCCAGGGTGTCGACAATTCCTGAGCCCAAAGAAGATAAGTATCTCTGCTGAATTGAAATCAATGCAAAACAATCGAGGCGATGATATAGAAAAATTGTTACCAACAATTTTGAATCAAACCTGCGATGAAGTTAAAGCGAGTGCTAGATTCAGTTTTGTTTAAATCTGTAACAAAATTTAATTACTGCACCATTCAATAATTAATACATACGGCAACTGTTTATGCTGGA